>CAVKZU010000108.1:0-48481 GCA_963660725.1 Lachnospiraceae bacterium
TTACATAACTTTTATAGATGATTTATCAAATTATAAAGAAAAATATATTAAAAAAATAAAAGATAACTTAAATGAAGATAAAATAAAGAAAACTACCACAAAAGGAATTCATCTTGAAGATTTCTATATATCTTTAGATAATAAAAATGTTTCTAAATTTGGAAGTCAAGGTGAAAATAGAATGGTAATTTTATCACTTAAACTTGCACCATTTTTTATGAATAATCAAAAATCAATTATTATTCTTGATGATGTTTTAAGTGAATTAGACGAATCAAATAAAAATAATTTTTTAAATTTATTAAATGAATTTAATCAAGTATTTATTACTAATACATACAAAATTAATGAAGATAAATTTAAAAATATCGATATAGAAAATTTAATTAATCAAAATAGTTAAGGAGAAAAAAATGGAAGAAAAAGAATTAGAAGTTCAAACTAAAGATGAAGAAACTCTTTCTAAACAAGATGAAGAAATCAGAAAAAGATTTGATGGATCTTTTATTAACGCTGATGATAAAAATGTTGGTAAAGGGGATGAAGATTATACTTCTAGTAATTTAAAAGTCATGAAAGGCTTAGAACATATTCGTTTAAGACCTGGAATGTATATTGGCGATACTGGAAATAAAGGTTTTCACCATTTAGTTTGGGAACTTGTTGATAACGCAGTTGATGAAGCAATTGCTGGTTTTTGTACTGAAATTGATGTAACACTCAATAAAGATGGCTCTTTAACTGTTAAAGATAATGGTAGAGGTGTCCCTGTTGATAAAATGCCAGGAAGTGAACTTACTGGGGTTGAAACTGTTTTTACAGTTTTAAATGCTGGTGGTAAGTTTGGTGGCAAAAGCGTTTATAAAGTTTCTGGTGGATTACATGGGGTTGGTGCTAAAGCAGTAAACGCATTATCTTCTTCAATGGATGTTACGGTTGAACGTGATGGTGGAAAATACTTTATGCATTGCGAAAAAGGTAAATGTATTGAACACTTACATCGAGTTGGTGATAGTGAAAATAGAGGTACTACTGTTACTTTTAAACCAGATCCTGAAATTTTCCCATCTGTTGAAAGATTTAATTTTGATATGATTGAATCTAGATTAAGACAAACTGCTTTTTTAATTAAAGGAGTTACAATTAATTTAGTTGATAATCGATTAGATGAACCACAAAGTACAGTTTTCTGTTTTAAAGAAGGTATTAAAGATTACGTTAGATACATTAATAGAGGTAAAACTACTTTAACTCAAGATATTTTATATTTTAATGGTGCTCAAAGATTCAAAAAAATCGATGATACTGAAACTGATATCGTTGTAGAATTTGCAATGCAATATAATGATGGATTCAATACTGATGATATTTATTCTTATTGTAATAACGTTAAAACTCCAGGAGGAGGAACACATTATGATGGATTTATTAATGCGTTAGTTAGAGTTTTTAATTCTTATGCACGTGCTAATAAATTTTTAACTGATAAAGATAATGAAAGAATTAAAGCACAAGATTGTAAATCTGGTCTTGTTGCAGTTATTTCTGTAAAACATGAAAATCCTGAATATGAAGGTCAAGTTAAAGATAAATTAGGAAATCCTGAAGTTAAAGAAATTACTTCTTCAATTGTTGGTGCAATTTTAGAAAGATATTTAAATGAAAATAAAGATATTGCTACTCAAATTTTAACTAAAATTGTTCAAATTTATCATGCACGTATTAAAGCTGCAAAGATTTTTGAAGAAGAAAAAAAGAAAAACGGCATTGAAATTGCTACTTTACCTGGAAAACTTGCAGATTGTTCAAGTGCTAATCCAGAAGAATGTGAATTATTTATTGTTGAGGGTAATTCAGCTGGTGGTAGTGCAAAACAAGGAAGAGATCCTCGAATTCAAGCAATTTTACCTTTAAGAGGTAAGATTTTAAATGTTTTAAAAGCAAGTGATGACCAAATTATGGCAAATGCTGAAATCGGAAATATGATTAAAGCAATTGGTGGAGGATATGGAGAAAATTTTGATGTCTCTAAAATTAGATATCATAAAATTGTTATTATGACCGATGCTGATGTTGATGGAAGCCATATTAGATTATTACTTTTAACTTTCTTTAATAGATTTATGAAACCTTTAATTGATGGAGGATATATTTATATTGCTCAACCTCCTCTTTATAAAGTTGAATATAAAAATAAAGATTATTATGCATATAGTGATGAACAACTTGAAGTCATTAGAAAACAACTTCAACTTAAAACTGGATATCCATTCCAAAGATACAAAGGTTTAGGTGAAATGGATCCTGAACAACTTGAAGAAACTACAATGGATCCAAATGTAAGAAAAATGTTAAGAGTTACTATTGAAGATGCTTATTTAGCAGAAGAATTAATTAGTGAACTTATGGGTGAAGATGTTGAACCACGTTATGATTACATTACTAAAAATGCACAATTTGTTAAAAATCTTGATATTTAATTAATAGGAGATAGATATGGAAGATAAAAAAATACAAAACCAAGAAGAAGAGATTGAAAGTGGAATTGTCCCTTCTTTAAAAGATACCGAAATCTCTGATTTAGTTAAAAATTCATTTATCGATTATGCAATGTCAGTTATTGTTGCTCGTGCATTACCTGAAAGTAAAGACGGATTAAAACCTGTTCAAAGAAGAATTATTTATGCAATGAATGAAGCAGGTTATACTCCTGCTAAACCATATGTTAAGTGTGCTAAAATTGTTGGTGACGTTATGGGTAAATATCACCCACATGGTGATTCTTCAATTTATATGGCTTTAGTTTATATGGCTCAAAATTTCTCACTCCGTTATACATTAATTGATGGACATGGTAACTTTGGTACTATGGATGGAGATGATCCTGCTGCTTATCGTTACACTGAAGCTAGATTAAATAAATTATCTTTAGAATTAGTTAGAGATATTAATTTAGATACAATTGATTATATGCCTAACTATGATGGTACTTTAGATGAACCTTTAGTTTTACCATCACGTTTCCCAAATCTTTTAGTTAATGGAAGTGAAGGAATTGCAGTTGGTATGGCTACAAAAATGCCTCCACATAACTTAAAAGAAGTTACAAAAGGTATTATTTCTTATATTCATAATCCTGAAATTAGTGTTGAAGAATTAATGAATGATATAAAAGGTCCAGATTTCCCTACTGGTGGAATTGTTTATGGATTAAGTGGAATTAAAGATGCTTATGAAACTGGAAGAGGATCTTTTAAATTAAGAGCAAAAACTGAAATTCAAGAAATGCCTAATGGCAAATCAAAAATTATTGTTTCTGAAATCCCTTACCAAGTTAATAAAGGTGATTTAGTTAAAAAGATTGGTGAACTTGCTCGTGATAAAAAAATAGATGGTATAACATCTATTAAAGATTATTCAAAAATTGATGTTCATATTGAAATTGAAACAAGGGCAGATGTTAACGCTAGTGTTTTATTAAATCAATTATTTAAAAACACAAAACTTGAAGTAAGTTATGGAATTATTAATCTTTCAATTGTAAATGGTGTTCCAAAAGTTTTAGGTTTAAAAGCTTTAATTTCTAATTATGTTGATTATCAAGTTGAAGTTATTAGACGTAGAACAGAATGTTTATTAAAGAAAGATGAAGCAAGAATTCATATTATTAATGGTTTCTTATTATGTCATGATAATATTGATGAAATCGTTGAAATGAGTAAAAATAGTGAATCTCCTGAAGATTTTATTAACAATTTACAACTTTCTCGTTTCAAATTTAGTGAACCTCAAGCAAGAGCAATTGCTGCTTTAACTTTAGGAAGATTAACTAAACTTGAAACTAATAAATTAATTGATGAAAGAACTAAATTAGAAGAAAATATTAAAAATTACAACTATATTTTAGAATCAAGAGAACATATTTTAGAAGTTGTAGAAACTGAATTACTTGAAATCGCAGAAAAATTTGGTGATGAAAGACGTAGTCAAATTTCTTCTTCTTTATCTTCAATTGATGATGAAGATTTAATTCCAAAGCAAGAAATTGTTATTACATTAACTGAAAAAGGTTATGTAAAAAGAATGGCTGTTGAAGAATTCAAGAGTCAAAATAGAGGTGGAAAAGGAATTAAAGGTTTAACAACTTATAATGATGATGAAATTTCTAAATTAATTTATGCTTCTACTCATACTGATATTTTCTTATTCTCTTCAAAAGGTAGAGTTTATAGAAAAAGAGGACATCAAATTCCTGAAGCTGCAAGAACTGCAAAAGGAACTCATATGGCAAATCTTTTATCTTTACAAGAGGATGAAAAGATTGTTTCAATCATTCCAGTTGATGAATACGAAAATAAATTTTTATTCTTTGCAACTAAAAAAGGTATTTGTAAACGTACTTCTTTAAATGAATTTATTAGAATTAATCAAAATGGTAAATTTGCAATTACTTTTAAAGAAGATGATGAATTATTAGATGTTAAAATCACTGATGGTAACGCAACAATTTTACTTGCAACAAAATCTGGATTACTTTCTAAATTTAGTGAAAATCAAGTTCGTGAAATGGGAAGAACTGCAAGTGGTGTTAAAGGAATGAATGTTGATGGAAGTGAACTTATTTCTATTGCAACTTCACTTGAAGGATCAAATGTTTTTGTAATTAGTGAAAAAGGTTTAGGAAAACAAACTTCTATTGATGATTATCGTGAAACTAACCGTGGTGCAAAAGGTGTTAGAACTATAAAAATTACTGAAAAAACTGGTAATTTAGTTGCAATGAAAGTTGTTAATGGAGATGAAGATTATCTTGTTACAACAAATAAAGGTATTATTGTTAGAACTCCACTTTCTCAAGTTAGAAATTGTGGTAGAAATTCTCAAGGTGTTATCTTAATTAGTTTCAAAAATGAAGATGAATACGTTCAATCTTGTACAATTCTTCCTCATAAAGAAGAAATTGAAGAAATAAAAGAAAATGAAGATATAGTAAAGGAAGAAATTAAAGAATAATGAAACCTTTAGTTTATTTAAAAATAAATCCAAAATATGAGAATTTTGAAGCAAATGCAGTAAAAAGCACTATTCAAGATATGTTAATTAGTCAAAATGTGGTCTATTCTACTTCTCTTATTTCAGAAGATTATGATGTCGCACACTTTATTAATTTAGATGATGCATCTTATTTTGCTAATAACTCTAAAAAAGATGTTAAAAAAGTAATTACTTTATTTTATTCAGAAAATGATGTCTATGGTAACATTTTAAAAATCGTTAATAAAAAAGATGAAAAAGAAATGTTACCATATGAAATTTCTAAATATGATATTAAAATCTTAAATTTATTAGATTTAATTTTAGTACCTTCTAATGAATGTAGAAATTTTTTAATTAATTTAGGTGTTAAAACTGATATAAAAATATTAAAAATTTGTACTAAAATTACAAATTATGATTTTAAAAATAGTATTTTACATAAAGCTATATATTCTTATTTTAGAATCAGTGATGAAAGTATGTTAATTGTTACAACAATTAAACATAATGATGTAGAAGCTTTTAAAAATTTATTTGTATTACTAGAAAAATTCCCTAAGGCAACTTTTGTATGTATTTCACAATTTGCAAATAAAGGATTATTAAATTTAAAAATTAAATCTCTTTTAAAAAGAAAGCCTAAAAATTTAATTTTTACTACTCCTTTGACTCTAGATTTATACAATTCACTTATGTATAACGCTAAAATATTTTTAAATTTATCATCTATTCCAAGTGGTATTTTTGAATGTTTCGAGGCAATGGCTAGTAAAACTCAAATTTTTGCATTAGAAAGTTCTTGTTTTAAAGATATCTTAATTGATAAAAAGAATTGTTATTTATATAATAATATCGATTTATTACGAGTTGGAATTGATCAATATCTATTAAATTTGATAGATTCTACTATCGATAATGCATTCAATGAAGTAAAAGCAATCTATAATTCAGACAATGCAAAAGAATTAATAAATTATTATAAAGAATTAACGGAGGAAAAAATATGTTAGATGTTAATTACATTATAAATAATAAAGATGAAGTTAAAGAATTACTTGCTAAAAAAGGATTTGAAGCAGATATTGATTCTTTAGTTGAAGATTTATTAGAAAAAAGAAGATTACAAAGAGAAACTGAAACTAATAAAGCTGAACAAAATAAGTTATCTAAATCTGTTCCAGAAGTCAAAAAAGCAGGTGGAGATGTTCAAGCTATCTTTGCTAAAGTTAAAGAATTAGCAAATATTAATAAAGAAAACGAAGAAAAATTAAAAGTTATTGATGAAAGAAGTCATGCTGTTTTAGTTGCTTTACCAAACTTACCTGATAAAGATCTTCTTCCTGGCGAAAAAGAAAATAATAAACCAATTTTCTATAATAAAGAAAAACCAGAATTTGATTTTGCTATTAAATCACATGTTGAATTGTGTGAATCATTAGGTTTAATTGATTATGAAAGAGGTGTTAAAGTAGCAGGTGCTGGAACTTGGTTTTATACAGGTCTTGGAGCACAACTTGAATGGGCACTTTTAAATTTCTTTATCAGTGAACATTTAAAAGATGGTTTCCAATTTATGTTACCTCCACATTTATTAAATTATGATTCAGGCTTCACAGCAGGACAATTCCCAAAATTTGAAGAAGATGTTTTTAAACTTGATTTACCAGATCAATTTAGATTCCTTTTACCAACTGCTGAAACTGCATTAGTTAATTATTATCGTAATGAAATTTTAGACGAAAATGAATTACCAAAGAAATTCTTCGCTTATACTCCTTGCTATAGAAAAGAAGCAGGTACAAATAGAGCTGAAGAAAGAGGTATGATTAGAGGATATCAATTCAATAAAGTTGAAATGGTTGAATATACTAAAGAAGATGATAGTGATCGTGCTTTTGAAGAATTAGTTGCTAAAGCACAAAGTTTAATGACAAAACTCGGATTACACTTTAGAATTTCAAAACTTGCTGCAGGAGATTGTTCTCATTCAATGGCAAGAACTTACGATATCGAAGTCTACATTCCATCTTTAGATATTTATAAAGAAGTTTCTTCAGTTAGTAACGCTAAAAGTTATCAAGCAAGAAGAGGCATGATGCGTTATAAAGATAGTGAAGGAAAAATTCACTATATGCATACATTAAATGGTAGTGGACTTGCAACAAGTAGAGTTTTCCCAGCAATGCTTGAACAATATCAAAATGCAGATGGAAGTGTTACAATTCCAGAAGTATTAAGACCATTTATGGGTGGATTAGAGGTTTTAAAACCTATTAAAAAGTAGTATAATAATTAAGCCACTACAATTTATCGTTTCGAACCAGGTCAGGATGGGAACATAGCAGCCTTAAGATTATCGTATAATTGTGTAGTGGTTTTTATTTTATGGAAAAAGAAAAACTAGAATATTTTATGGATTTAGCATTAAAAGAAGCAAATATTGCGTATTTTAATGATGAAATTCCAGTTGGTGCAATTATTATCGATAAAAATTTAAATATAATTGGTAAGGGATACAATACAAGAGAAAAAAATAAGGATATTTTAGGACACGCTGAAATTAATGCGATAAAAGATGCTATCAATAATACCAATTCTAAAATATTAAACGAATGTACAATTTTTATTAATCTTGAACCTTGCTTGATGTGTCTTGGTGCAATAAAAGAAGCACATATAAATAATATTGTTATTGGATTAAAAAATGATAAATATTCTTTAATTGAACGTCAAATGAGAGATGATTTTTATTTTGAAAATAAAATTAATTTCATTTATGGAATAAAAGAAAAAGAATCAAAAACATTAATTGAAAATGCTATGAAAAAGATACGTGAATAACGTATCTTTTTTTACAATGTAAAATTAATTAATGATATAATATAGATGTATGTTAGAACTTAAGAATATATCAAAGGATTATTTTGTAGATAAAAAACCTTTCAGAGCGTTAAAAAATATAACATTATCTTTTAAAGATAGTGGATTTGTTTCGATTTTAGGACCTTCAGGATGTGGTAAAACCACTCTTTTAAATGTTATTGGAGGTCTTGATCACTATACAGAAGGTGATTTAATTATTGATGGAATTTCTACTAAATCATATAAAGATAAAGAATGGGATATTTATAGAAATAAAAAAATAGGATTTGTTTTTCAATCTTATAATTTAATTCAACATCTAACTATTTTAGAAAATGTTGAATTACCTTTGACTTTAGCAGGTGTAAGTAAAAAAGAAAGAAGCGAAAAAGCTAAAATTGCCTTAGAAAAAGTTGGTTTAAAAGATATTTGGAATAAAAAACCTAACCAATTAAGTGGAGGACAACAACAAAGAGTTGCTATTGCAAGATCTTTAATTAATGATCCTTCTATTATTTTAGCAGATGAACCAACTGGTGCATTAGATAGTAAAACTAGTGTTCAGGTTATGGATATTTTACATGAAATTTCTAAAGAAAAATTGGTTATTATGGTTACTCATAATGCTGATTTAGCAAAAGAATATTCTACAAGAATCATAACTTTAAAAGATGGTAATTTACAAAGTGATTCAAATAATGAATCATTAGAAAAGAACGAAGAAAGTAATGAAAATTTAAAGAAAAATAAAACTTCTATGTCTTTTTTTAGTGCATTTAAAATGTCTTTAAGAAATTTAATGACAAAAAAAGGTAGAACGATTGCAACTAGTGTTGCAAGTAGTTTTGGTATTATTGGAGTTGCTTTAGTTTTAGCACTTTCTAATGGATTTTCAGGATATATTACTGATTTAGAATCTCAAACTGTTTCCACTTTACCAATTAATATTGCTAGTGTTATTCAATATAGTGAAAAAACAGATACTGATTCTTTAAACCCTTCTTATCCAGATGATAATTTGTTAAGACCAGAAATTCCAAAGTATACTGGTAAATATACTTATAAAGTTAGTAATTTAAATTCTAAATTTTTAAATTATATTGAATATTTAAAAGAAGATAAAAAATATGTTAGTACTTATTTTAAAGTTTATAACACTAATTATTCAATGAATTTAATTACTGAATTTAATGATGAAATTAAAATAGTCGATAACAGTGCTACAAATTCTTCAACAACTGATTCAATCATGTCAAGTTATGTTGGACTTCCTACTACTCCTTTCCATAGGCTTTATGGAGAAGAAGAATATATTGAAAAAACATATGAAGTAATATATGGAGAATATCCTGATGCTAATAATATTAATGAAGTTTGTTTAGTAGTTGATGAAAAGAACCAAATTCCTTTTTCAACATTACAAAAATTAGGTATTTTCAGTGAATACGACGATAAAGAAACTGCTAATCAAAATCCTATTAAATTTGAAGATATTTTAAATAAAAAATATAAATTAGTATTTAATAATGCATTATATAGTCAAGAAAATGGCACAAATAAAACTTATTATTCTCAAAATGATTTAAAAACATTATTTAACGAAAATAACGAAAATAATTCTATTGAACTTAAAATTACTGGAATTTTAAGGCCAAAACAAAGTTCCCAAATTCAAGTTATGACTCCTGGACTTTGTTATAATTCAAAATTAAGTGATTACGTCGATAATTTAAATGTTAATAGTGATGTTACTAAATCAGTTTCTAAGAATTTAGAAATCAAAGATGAGTTATATTTAGATTCATTTAAAGAATCTCTAGTAAATTTAATTAAAGATAATGTAATCGGAAGTGAAAATGTTGCAAAAACTATCGCATTATATTCAACTTATATGAATTTTTATTCATTATTTAGTGATTCTTTAACTACTGCTAATAGATATTATTCTGAAATGTCTAAAATTGGTGCTGATATTGGGGTAAATTCAACTTCAATTGAATATTATTCTGAAGATATTGCTATAAGAATAGAAGAAATTTTCGATTTATATAGTAATGATAAAGATAAATTTTATGAAGAAATTATTAATTTATTTGCATATTTAACAAGTTATTCTAAAATAAGATCAGTTGTTATCTTCCCATCTGGATTAAATGAAAAAACTAAAATATTAGAATCTTTAGATGAATATAATAATTTAAATTCAAGTTTAGATTCTTCAAAACACGCTATAAAAGAAAGTGAAAAAGTATATTATATTGATATTGTTAGTGATTTAACTTCTTCACTTTCAATCTTAATTAATACAATTTCTGCAATTTTAATTATTTTTGCATCAATTTCTTTAATCGTTAGTAGTGTTATGACTGCAATTATTACTTATGTTTCAGTTGTAGAACGTACTAAAGAAATTGGAATTTTAAGAGCACTTGGAAGTCGAAAGAAGGATGTTGGAAGATTATTTAAAGCAGAATGCTTTATTATTGGTCTTTTAAGTGGTATATTTGGAATAGTTGTAACTTATATTGTAAGCATTCCAATTAATTTAGTTTTAAATAATATGTTCCCAACATATGGACTTGGATCAATTGCGTCTTTAAATTATTTACACGCTATATTATTAATTGTAGTTGCAATTGTATTAAGTTATTTTAGTGGACTTGTTCCTGCTAGAATTGCTGCTAAAAAAGATCCTGTTACTGCTTTAAGGACTGAATAATTATGAAAAAGTTTAATTTTAAAGAAAATAAAGAAATTACTAGATATAATCCTGATTTTTTACATGGATTAACTAGTGAAGAGGTAGAAGAAAGAAAGAAAAACGGATACATTAATAAAAAAGAAATTAAAGTATCTACTTCATTTTTTAAACTTATTTTAAAGAATATTTTTACATTTTTTAATATTACTTTAATTATTATTGGTGTAATTTTAATTGCTTTTAGACAATTTACTTCTTGTGTTTTCTTAGTAATTTTAATATTAAATACTGGAATTGGATTATTTCAAGATATAAGAGCGAAAATTGCTTCAAGTCAACTTTCATTAGTGGAAGCTAGTAAAGTAAAAGTTATTAGAGATAATAAAGAAATTGAAATTAATAGTGACTCTATTGTTTTAGATGATGTTATTAAACTTTCAAAAGATGAAAAAGTCCCTTGTGATAGTATTATTATTGAGGGTGAAGCTAGTTTTAATGAATCTTTATTAACTGGTGAATCTTTACCATTAAAAAGAAAAATTGATGATGAAATTTACGCAGGAAGTTATGTTTTTCATGGAACTTGCTATGCTAGAGTTGATAAGATTGGCGACGATAACTATATCAATAAATTACAATTAAAAAGTAAGGAATTTAAACAAACTAGAAGCAGAATGTTTGTTCAACTCAATAAATTATTCAAAACAATTGGTATTTTAGTAGTTATTTTAGGTGTTTTAGAAATTATCGAATTTGGAATTTCTGGAATTTTAAGTAAAAATGTTGACTTCCAAGGAATTTATGATTGGCTTGCTGGAGATGTTATTCGTCAATTAAGTGGATCTTTAGTATCTATGATTCCTTCAGGAATGTATCTTTTAACGTCTACTGCTTTAGCAGTTGGAGTATTTAATCTTACTAAAGAAAAAGTTTTAGTAAAAGATATGTATTCTCAAGAAACTTTAGCAAGAGTTGATACATTATGTATTGATAAAACAGGTACTATTACTGATGGAAATATGTCTGTTTTTGATTATGAATTAATCGATAAAAATCTTAAAAAAGACCGATTTGAAGCTTATGTTTCTTCATTTACTAAAGTTTTAGGTGACGATAACATTACTAGTAAAATTTTAAGCCAATATTTTACTAAAAAAGAAATTTTTGATTATACGGAAGTTATCCATTTTAATAGCGATAATAAATATAGTGCGATTTCTTTTAAAGATGGTGGTACTTTAGTAATTGGTGCGTATAATTACTTTAAAATTACTAACGATGAAGAAGTTAAAGAAAAGATTGAAGAATCATCATTAAATGGATTTAGAGTATTACTTGTTGGATTTTCAAAAGATTCTATTAAAAAAGAAAGTTTGCCTAAAAAGATAGATGCAATTGCAATTATTAGACTTCAAGATCATATTAGAGATGATATAAAAACATGCATCAATTGGTTTAATAATAATGAAGTTAATATTAAAGTTATTAGTGGCGATAATCCTTTAACTGTTAGTAAGATTGCAGAAGCTAGTGGAATTTTAAATTCTAATAATTATATTTCTTTAGATTCTTTAAGTGATGAAGAAGTTAAAGAAGCTGCATTAAAATATAATGTTTTTGGAAGAGTTTCTCCTTATCAAAAAGAATTAATTGTTAAAACTTTAAAAGAAAATGATCATACAGTTGCAATGGTTGGAGATGGAATTAATGATATTTTATCTTTAAAGAGTGCTGATGTTTCGATTGCTCTTCAAAGTGGTAGTAAAGCAACAAAAGATATTGCATCTTTAGTTTTAGTAGATAATAACTTTAATAAATTACCAAAAGTTATTTATGAAGGAAGAAGAGTTATTAATAATTTAAGTAGAACTTGTATGTTATTTTTAACAAAAACTGCTTTTTCCATTTTTATGAATATTTTCTTTTTATTTTATGGAATGATTACTACATTTGGTACAAAAAATGCTATTTTATGGCCTTTTTCTCCAAATAATTTCTATTGTTGGGAACTTTTTACAATTGGAATTTCTTCATTCCTTTTAACTTTAGAAAATAATACTTCTAGAATTAAAGGTGATTTTTTAACAAATGCTTTTAAACAAGCAATTCCTTTTGGAGTTACAATTGCTATTCCAGTTGCTGGTATTTATCTTGTATTCTTACTTAATGGATTTGGATTTGATAAAATTCAAATATTAAATATTTGTACTTTATATATTTCTGTCGCGTCATTCTTTCCTCTTTTATATTCGTGTTTACCATTTAATACTTTTAGAACAGGGGTATTTATTGGAGGAATCTTATTATCAATGTTACTTTATGGATGGAGTATTGTTGGTACAAACTGGATGTTAATTAATGGAATAGAAGCTGCTGCACCTAGATTTTTAACTACAAGAGAGATTGTAGCAACTTTAATTATGTTAGCGTTTTATATTATTGTTACTTTTGCTCCTAGAATATTTATTGTGATAAAAAGGAAAATTAAACATGAAAACTGAAGATTGCATTCAAAAAGAGGTAGTAAGATTAATTCATGAAATTTCTTTTAATAAAATAAGTGTTAATTTAATTTGTAAAAATTTAGATATTACAAGACAAGCATTTTATTATCATTATGAAAGTATATTTGATGTAATATACGCAATTTATTTATCAAATCCTATTAAAAATAAGGATTTAAATTCAATTAACGATGTATTAAATGAAATTATTAAATATTTAGATGCACATAAAAAATTCCATAAACTTATTTATGAAAGTGCATCTAAAGAAATTTTATTAGATATAATTACATCTTATTTAAATAAGTTTTTATTAAAATATTTAAATAAATTTAATTTTAAAGATGATAAAAAGAAGAGTATTTCAAGAATTTATAGTTATGGGTTATCAAATGAAATATTATTACTTTATTTTTCACTTAACGATAATGTTTTAGTGATAAATACTATAAATTCAATATTTAATGATGAAGTTATTAATAAAATAAAAAAAGATTAATTTATATTTATATAAGAATGTGTTAATATTTATAAAGCATGTTCTAATTAAATACACTTTTGTTGATTTAAAAGGAGAAATTTTATGCGAAAAGAAGATATTAAAGGTACTATTGTTTATATAGTAATGCTTGCGATTGTAATACTTGTTGCATTCTATGTAATTCAACCTAATTTTCATTATATTACAAATAATTTAAGTCAAAGTGGTGCTATTGGTTGTATTATTTTAAGTTTAGTTATTGGGTTATTTTTAAATGCTTTATTAATTGAACTTGGACACTTAATTGGTGCAAAAGTAGGTGGTTATGAAGTTTATTTATGTAATATTTTAGGTTTCTGTTTTTATAAAAAAGATAAAGAAAGCAAGAAAAAATCATTCAAATTTGCTGAATTTGATGGTATTAGTGGAGAAACTAAGATAGTTTTAAAGAAAGAAACTGGAAAACCTAGAAGTTATATTCTTTTACCTATTTTATTTATTTTAATTGAAGCAATTATTTTACTTGTATTTATTACTTTAATTACTGATACAAGTAGTTTAGCTTTTTTAAAGTATTCAATGATTATTTGCTTAACAATTGGCGGAATTTTAGTTCTTTATGATTATATTCCTATGGAACTTGATTCATTAACTGACGGTTATAAATATGTTGTTACAAGTAAGAAAACTAATATTGAAGCATATAACGAATATTTAAGAATTCAATATGAATTATTTTATGGATCAAAAGATTTAAACTTTAAAGTTTTTGATGAAATTAATGATTACACCTCAAGAATTAACTTATTATCTTTATATAGATTAATTAATGAAAATAAGATTGATGAAGCACTAGAATTAGTTAATAAAATTATTGATGGTAAAGTAGGATCTACTAGTAAAGAATACGCTTTATTAAATAAATTTTATTTATTATGTTTAAAGAAAGAAAATGTTAAAGAATTCTTTGATACATTAAGTGATGAAACAAAAAAAGATATCAAAAATACAAAAACTTTAATTGGATGTAGATGTTATTATGGATATTTATTAAACATCGATAAATCCGAAAGTGAAATAAATTTTATTAAATCAAAAGTTAAAACATTAGCAAAAAAATCTAGAGAAGATTTTAGTGAAGAAGAGATTAAATTATTTGATTTATTAAGCGAATCAAAGTAAAAGAAAAATCCATTAGAGAAAGAATCTAATGGATTTTTTATATTTTTAATTAATTATTCAGTTTTTGTGTCTTCTTTAATGTCGTTTTGCTTTTCTAAAAGTGCTTTAATATCACTTAATAATTCAACTTCAGTTGGTGCTTTTGGAACTTCAGGAGTAGGAACAGGTCTTTCTTCTGGGTGTTTTTGATAATATAATTCAAGTTCAGCTGCTTTAATTTCGTCTCTTTTCTTTTGTAAATATGCAAATACTTTAACAACTGTGAATAAAAATAATGAAATAATTAAGAATGTAATAACTGCATTAATTAATGTTCCCCAATCAATAACTGCTAAACCTTTATAATAATATGTTGAACCTCTTAAAATATAATTATCTTTAATTGATGCAAAATTATCTAAGGTTCCGACTTTACTAGTCCAATCAGAAACGCTATATGATGCATTTAAACCTAATGCTTCATAACCTTTTTGTGTATCATTAACAGCAGGTAAAACAGTGACAAGTCCAGCAATACCGCCAGGAACTCCCCAAGTACAAATTGATAATAAAATATTTGTAACTGCTGTGACGATAGCACTGAATGCACTACCCATAATGACACCAACAGCCATATCAATGACATTTCCTTTTGAGATAAATTTCTTAAATTCTTGCCATAATTTGATTCTTTCCTTCTTTTCTGACATAAAATACTCCTTTTTTTTGATATTATCAATTATAAATGATTTAAAAATGTTTGTTAATATTTTAAATTATTTTATAATATTAAGAGAGGTTATTTATGAATAAAGTAATAGTAATGACTGATTCTACTTGTGATTTATCAGATGAATTAGTTAAAAAATATGATATTAAGGTATACCCTTTACATGTCACATTTCCTGGAGATAATAAAGATTATTTAGATGGAAAAAATGTTTTTCCAGAAGAAGTTTATAAAAGATGTGAAGAAAATGGATTTACCCCTAAAACTGGAGCGATTAATATAATTGAATTTGTTAATTATTTTAAAGAATATATCGATAAAGGTTATGATATTATTTATACAGGAATTGGTGCTAATCTTTCATCATCTTATAATAATGCGTTAGTTGCAAGTAAAGAATATCCTGAAGGAAGAATTGAGGTTGTTGATAGTGAAAATTTATCAACAGGTACTGGTCTTCTAGTTTTAAAAATGTGTCTTTTTAGAGATCAAGGTGATGATGTTCATACTATTGCTAAAAAGGTTAGAGAATTAACTAAAAAAGTAAGTGCTAAATTCTGCATTGATACATTAACTTATCTTTATAAAGGTGGAAGGTGTAGCGGGATGACTTCTATGCTTGCAGGTATTTTAAAAATCCATCCTATTGCAAAAATGATTGATGGAAAATTAACAGTATATCAAAAACCTAGAGGTAAATACCTTAAAGCAGTTGATCTTCAAATTGAAGAATTTGTAAAAGATTTACCAAATATGGATAAATCTGCAATATTTATTACTCATAGTGGAAGAATTGATGGAATTGATGAATATGTTTATGAAAAATTAAAACAATATGTTTCAAGTGATTCAATTTTTATTACTAGAGCAGGTTGTGTTGTTTCAAGTCATTGTGGTCCTAAAACAATTGGAATTTTATACATTTTAAATAATTAAAATTAAAATAGAGATGATTCGTTTCATCTCTATTTTTTATACAAAAAAAGAGGATTTTAAGTCCTCTTTAATTTATTATCCACTAACTTTTAAGTTTTTAACTGCTATTGATGGAGTAGAAACACTTGATAAAGTTAATTTTGAATTATTTCCTACTGCAATGACATCATTAAATAATTTATATAAGTTACCTGCAACTGTGAATAATTCTAATGCTTCTGATTTTTTACCATCTTTAATTAAGAAGCCAGCACTTTGTAATGAGAAATCACCACTTTGTGCATTTAATCCAGCATGTAATCCGTTGATTTCTGTTAAATAAACACCATCTTTTACTTTATCAAATAATTGTTCTTCTGATAATTTACCTGGTTTTAAAACGATATTATCAAATGCAATACCCATTTTTCCACCCATTCTAGCAGCATTTCCAGTTGATTCAACACCATCTTTTTTAGCTGTTTCTAAGTTGTAAAAATATGTTAATAATTTTCCATGATCAATGACTTTTTTATCATAACATGCAACACCTTCATCATCAAAATATTGGAAGAAACAGTTTTTTGTTAATGGTTTTTCATCAACACTGATTTTTTTAGAAACAATTTGTTCGTTTAATTTACCTTCCATTAAAGAAGTGTGTTTTTGAACTGATTCTGCTGAAAGATTAGAAAGTAAAGCACTTAATAAACTTGAAACACAATCTGGATTTAAAACCATCTTTGTTTTTCTTGCTTTACCAATTGGAGTAGCGTGTAATTGAGAAACAGCTTCATCAACGATTTTCTTAGCGAATTTTTCTAAATCGAATTTAGATGGATCACTATCTAAGAAAATATCTCCACCTGATTTAACTTCATCGCCTTCTTTAACAACAACTGAACCTGAAAAATAGAAATAATTTGATTTATTTTTTAAACTTAAACCGTGTGAATTAGCAAGTTGTGATTCACTTGAAGATTCACTATAAGTAACTTCAACTTCTGTAACTCTTGAATCTAATGATTTTAATAAATCTTCTAATTTATGTAATTTTTCTAATTTATCTTTTGTATCCCATTCTTCTAATGCTTTTGAATAAACATTTTTACGGGAATATTTTTTACTTCCTTTAAAGATAATTGGTTCTTCTTTTTTCTCAATTAATTGAGAATTTTTCTTAATTGCTTCAACTAATTCTTTTGGAGAATCTTTTTCGTCTTTTTCAGTTCTAACAAGGCCCATTTTACCTTTATAGATACCACGAGCAATAAAACTTGTTGATGAAGAAGATGAATAATTATCTAATTCACCATGGAATAATGAGAATGAAAGACTTGCTGACTTATTTCCAACAATTTCACATTCTTCGATACCACTTTCTTTAGCAAGTGATAAAAATTTCTTAAAATTCATCGATAGATCCTCCTCTACCACCAACAACGATTTCATCAATTCTTATAGTAGGTTGTCCAACGTTAACTGGAATTGAACCACTAACACTACCACACATACCACAACCAAATGCAACATCATTACCAACCATATCAATATGTTTTAAAATGTCTTTTGCATTTCCAACAAGTGTAGCGCCTCTAACTGGGCAAAGAATTTTTCCATCTTTAACAATATAAGCTTCATTACAACCAAAGTTGAAATCACCAGTAGCTGGATTAACGCTACCTCCACCGAAACTTACAGCGTATAAAGCTAATTTTGTATTAGCAATAATTTCTTCAGGTGTTGATTTACCTGCAGCAATATATGTATTTGACATTCTAGAAGTTGGTTCATATTTATAGGATTGACGTCTACCTGCACCATTTCCTTTTTCACCCATTCTTCTACCATTGAAATTATCAACTAAGTATCCTGTTAAAATACCATCTTTAATAAGTTCATTACATTGTGGTACTCCACCTTCGTCATCAAGGTCTCCACTACCCCATTCATTTGAAAGTGAACCATCATCATATGCACTAACGATTGGACTTGCGATTTGTTGTCCTTTCATACCTGAGAAGACACTTAAACCTTTTGCAACAGAAGTTGCTTCAAGTTGGTGACCACAAGCTTCGTGGAAGATAACTCCACCCCAACCATTTCCAATAATAACTGGGAATTTTCCACTTGGACATTCTTTAGCTTCTAACATTAAAATAACTTTTTCAGCATTATTTTTTGCTAAAGCTTTAACATCTAAATCACGAGTAAAGTATTCAAAACCTGCTTGAGTACCTGGACCATCGAATCTAGTTTCAATTTTTCCATTTTCACTAGCAACACTAGCAAGAGCTAAACGTGAATATTCTCTCTTTGTATTCCAGCATTTACCATCACTATTATAAATTGTGACATCACTAGTCCAATTTAAGAAGTTAACTTGAACTCTAATAATTCTTTTATCGTAAGATGAAATAATTTTTCCTGTATCTTTTAAGAAATCAATAATTTCTTCTTCTGGAACTTGAGAAGATGGACGTTCTACCTTATGAATGTTTTTTACTCTAACCTTTTTAAAAGAATCTATTTCATTAACAGATCTTTTATCATTAAAAGAAGCTGCTAAATCGTGAGCTAATTTTAATAATGATTTTTTACTTAAATCATTTGTGTAGCCATAGACACTTTGGAATTTACATAAAAGTCTTAAACCTACACCATATGTTGTTGAGTCA
This sequence comes from Lachnospiraceae bacterium, assembly GCA_963660725.1. Lineage (GTDB taxonomy): Bacteria > Bacillota_I > Bacilli_A > RFN20 > CAG-826 > Onthovivens. The sequence goes on from CAVKZU010000108.1 coordinate 19,070, forward strand.
TTAATTGCTTCAACTTCGCCGTTATCAACTGAGAAAGATTTATTGTGTGTATCTTCATAATAAATTTCAGCAAAATCAGCACCTGTACTTGTTGCAGCATTAATAACTTCTAAAGCTAATTTTTTACTTAACATATTTTTATTGCCTCCAATGATTAAATTTTAAATGCTTTCAAATTTTTGTAAAGAAAAAAGCACTATTTTAATGTAAAGTTTTCTTTACAAATCTAAAAAATATTCTTTACATATCTAATTTATAATATAATTTGATAATAAAAATTAAAAATTTTAAAGATATAACAAACAAAATTCATTTTTATTTTATTAAAAAATAAATTTTAGAAAATAGTTAAAATATAAGTACTATAATGTTAAAATAAAATAAAAAAAAGGAGTTTATAACATGAAAGTTTTATTATATTTTCAAAATTATAACTTAATTACTAAAAGTGGAATTGGAAGAGCTTTAAAATTACAGATAAAAGCTTTAGAAAGTAATGGAATTGAATATACTTTAGATCCTAATGATACATACGATATTGCACATATTAATACATATTGGGCAAAATCTTATAAAGTTTTAAAAAAATGTAAGAAAAAAGGAATTCCAGTTATTGTTCATGGACATAGTATTGTAGAAGATATGGAAGGTAGTTTTAGATGTTGGAAACTCGCTAATATTTATACATCTCATCATATTATGAAAATGTATAGAAATGCTGATTTAATGATTTCACCTACAAAGTTTTCTGCAAATGTCATTGAAAATTATAAAGGCGTAAACTGTAAAGTTATCCCTTTATCAAATGGAATTGATTTAAATGATTATTTATATAGCGAAGATAAAATAAAGAAATTTTATGATTTTTTTAAGCTTTCAAAAGATAATAAAATTGTAATTGGAGTAGGAATTCCATTTGAAAGAAAAGGTTTTTTTGATTTTATTGAATGTGCTAAAAGAATGCCTGAAGTTACTTTTATATGGTTTGGTGGATTAAAAGAAATTCTTTTACCGGTTAAAAATGTAAATGCAATGAAACATTTACCAAAAAATATGATAATGCCAGGATATATCGATAATGATATTATTAAAGGTGCTTTTTTAGCATGTAACGTAACATTTTTCCCTTCTTTACTAGAAACTGAAGGTATTGTAGCAATTGAAGCTTTAGCAAGTCACTCTCCTTTATTAATTAGAGATATTGATGTTTATAAAGATTGGTTAACACATGAAGTTAATTGTTTTAAAGGTCATAATAATGATGAATTTGTAGAATTAATCAATAAAATTTGTTTAATGGATACTAAAGTTATTACTGATAATGGATATAAAGTTGCAGAAGAAAGAGAAATTAGTAAAATTGGTGCATCTTTAAAAGAAATCTATTCATCTTTATTAGAAAAAAAGTAAGCGATAAATTCGACGATTTTAAAAAAACTAGTTGATTTTTAGTTGTAGTTTTTGTATATTATCTTTACATATGCTTTCTTTAATCATTGATTGATTAAGGCAGAAGGAGTTTAGAGAAATGAAAAAAGGAATTCATCCAGCTTATCACAAATGCACAGTCACATGTGTCTCTTGTGGTCAAACATTTGAAACAGAATCAACATTAAAAGAAATCAGAGTTGATACATGTAACAATTGCCACCCATTCTACACAGGCAAACAAAGATTTGTCCAAAGTGATGGTAGAGTTGATAAGTTCAATAAAAAATACGGATTTAAAAAGTAAATTAATACCTACGTTATGTAGGTATTTTTTTATATAATATAATATATGAAAAAAATCTATTGGTGTTTACAACAATTAAATAATATTGGTGGTACTGAAATGGTAACGCTTCAAATAATTAAAATGCTTCAAAATGATTATGAAATTCATTTAATTCCTTTTTCAAAAATCGATAAAAATAAAATTAAATATGAATTACCAGAAAAAGTTATTATTGAAGATATTAATTTTAAAGATGAAATATCTCAATTTGATTTAAATTTTAATAAAAAAATATCAAATAAAGAATATGGAAAAGCTATAAAGTTATTATTTTCTTGCATAAATACATATGTTTTTAAACGATTTAAAATTAGAAAACAATTAGAAAAATTATCTAATAAAGATGATATTTTTATATTTGCAAGTGGCGAACTTTTAATTTTTGCACCTTCTAATAGATTTATCATTCAACATTTTCACTTTAATTCTAAATTATATAAATCATTTGTATCTAAATTATTTAGATTGATATCAAAAAAACCGAATTATTATATATTTTTAAGTGAATCTACAAAAGAAAATATAGATAAAAAGAATAAAATGAATAGTTCTGTAATTTATAATCCTTCAAGATTTAAGCGAAAAGATAATTTCGATTATCATAATAACACTTTAATTTCGGTATGTAGATTTGAAAATCAAAAAGATCCTTTAATGCTTTTAAAAATTGCAAAAGAATTAGATAAAAGGAATTTTAATTACGCTTTTAATATTTATGGTAATGGATCTTTAAAGAAAAAGATGGAAAAATATATAAATAAGAATGATTTAAAAAATGTTCATTTAATTTCAGGAATATCTAAACTTGAACCTTATTATTTAGAGAGTGATTTATACATAATTACTTCTAAATTTGAAGGTTTTCCTCTTACTGTTATTGAAGCGAATACCTTATCAATCCCAGTAATTTGGAAAGAAATGAGTGATCCTACTAATTCAATTATGAAAAATGATGTTAATGGATATATTATCGATAGTAACAATCCTTCACTTTTTGCGGATAAAATTATAGAAGTTTTATCTAATAAAGAAAAATTAAGAAAATTAAAAGAAACTACTTACGAATTAAGTGAAAAATATCAAGAAGAGAATATTATAAATTCATGGAAGAGATTACTTGAAAAAATATTTGATAAAATTGATTAGATTTTAATGTCTTTAATTTAATTGTATGTTTAAAAATGATAAAATATTTAAGATTTGGAGATAGATTATGAATAAAAAATGTTTTTATATTACTACACCTATTTATTATCCTAGTGGAAATCCTCATATTGGACATGCTTATTGTACTACAATAAGCGATATTATTGCTCGTTATAAAAGAATGAGAGGATATGATGTTTTCTTTTTAACAGGTACTGATGAACATGGTCAAAAAATTGAAAAAAATGCTAAAAAAGAAGGTTTAGAACCTCAAGAATATGTTGATAAAATTGTTGCTAATTTTAAAGTTTTATGGGAAAAATTAGAAATTTCTAATGATGATTTTATTAGAACAAGTGAAGAAAGACATATCAAATGTGTTCAATCTATTTTTTCAACATTTGTTAAAAATAATGATGTTTATTTAGGAAGCTATGAAGGATGGTATTGTACTCCATGTGAATCTTTCTGGACTGATACTCAAGTTGGTGAAAATCATATTTGTCCTGATTGTGGAAGAGCAGTTGAAAAGTCACATGAAGATTGCTATTTCTTTAAAACTACTAAATATTTAGATGAATTAAATAAATTATTTGAAAAAGATAAATTTATTACCCCAGTTTCTAGAAAAAATGAAATGGTTAATAATTTTATTAAGCCAGGTCTTGAAGATTTATGTGTTTCAAGAACATCTTTTAAATGGGGAGTTCCAATTTTAGAAGATGATAGACATGTTGCTTATGTTTGGCTTGACGCATTAATTAATTATATTAGTGCTTTAGGTTATAGAAGTGAAGATGATTCATTATTCCAAAAATTCTGGAATAATCCTGATTGTGAAATTGTTCACGTTATTGGTGCTGATATTACAAGATTCCATACTATTTATTGGCCTGAATTCTTATTTGCTTTAAATTTAAGAGCACCATCTAGAGTATTCGTCCATGGATTACTCATGATGAAAGATGGAAAAATGTCAAAATCAAAAGGAAATGTTATTTCACCATACCCATTAATTGAAAAATATGGTGTAGATACTGTTAGATATTATTTAGCTCGTGAAATTATTTTTGGTCAAGATGGTCAATTTACTCCAGAACAATATGTCGAAAGAGTAAATATGGATCTTGCTAATAATTTTGGTAATTTAGTATCAAGATCAATTTCAATGGTAAGTAAATATTTTGAAGGAAAAGTACCTGAATTTAAATCAAACATTTCCCAATTTGATAATGAAGTTGAAGAATTAATTAAATTAACTATTTCAAATTATGAAATTAAAATGGATGATTTAAAAGTTACTGAAGCAATTGTTGATGTAATGAATTTATTAAATAGAGCTAATAAATTAATTGAAGAAGAAGCTCCATGGAATTTAGCAAAAGATGAATCTAAAAAAGAAGAATTAGAATCATTAATGGCACATCTTTTATACATTATCTTTGTTTCAACTAAATTACTTGAACCAATCTTAGTAGAAAAGAGTAAAGCAATTTTTGAAGCATTAGATGCAGTTAATGAATCTAAAGATTACGAAAATATTAAAAATATCCATATTTTAGATAATAAAGTTGTTACAAAAACAGAAGTTTTATTCCCAAGACTTGATGTTAATAAAGAAGTTGAATATATAAAAGGTTTAATGCCTAAAAATCAATAGGTAAAAAATGAAAAAAGTTATTAATAAAAAAGAAAATAAGAAAGATAACAAAAAAGATTTCAAGAAAGAAAATAAAATTGAAACAATTTCAGTAAAATGTGTTGATTTTACTTTTGATGGACAAGGTTTATGCAAAGATAAAGAAGGAATAGTTTATTTTGTACCATCTTTATTAATTGATGAAGAAGCTGAAATTGAAGTTCTATATCATAAAAAAGATTTTAATGTTGGAAAAATTAGAAAAATTACTAAATTTTCTCCATATAGAATTAAACCTTTATGTGGATGTTCAACTGCATGTGGAGGATGTTCTTTCCAAAATCTTTTATATGAAAAAGAATTGGAATATAAAAAGAATACTGCTGTTAAAACTTTAACTCAAATTGGCAAAATTAAGGTTGTTAATCCAACTATTACTGGTATGGAAGAACCTACTTATTATCGTAATAAAATTCAAGTTCCTTTTGGATATGATAAACAAAAAAGATTAGTTTATGGTTTCTATAAAATGAAATCTCATGATATTATTCCAATTACTGAATGTGTTATTGAAGATAAAGTCCATATTTCTATCTTACAAGATATCAAAAAGTTAATGGAATCAATGAAAATCACTCCATATAATGAAGATATTGATAAAGGTACTATTAGACATATTTTAATTAGAGTTGGTAAAGTATCTGGTGAAATAATGCTTGTTCTTGTTACTCGTGAGAAAAATTTCTTTAGTAAAGCAAATTTTGTTAAAGAATTAAAAAAATTACATCCTGAAATTACTACTATTGTTCAAAATATTAACGAAAGAAGAACGAATGTTATTTTAGGTGAAAAAGAAGAAGTTTTATATGGTAAAGGATTTATTTATGATTCTTTATTAGGTGTTAATTTTAAAATTTCTTCTAAATCTTTCTATCAAGTTAATCATGATCAATGTGAAAAATTATATTCTTTAGCATTAACAAAAGCTCGTTTAACTAAAGAAGATGAAATAGTTGATTTATATTGTGGAATTGGAACTATTTCTTTAATCGCTAGTAAATATGTTAAAAATGTTGTTGGTGTTGAAATTGTTAAAGAAGCAATTATTGATGCTAAAAATAATGCAAAATTAAATAATATTAATAATGCTAATTTCTTGTGTGATGATGCTAGTAATTTTTTAATGAAAAAAGCATATGATTGTGTATTTATTGATCCTCCAAGAAAAGGATTAGATCCTAAAGTCGTTAAAGCTTTAATGAATTCTCATCCAAAGAAGATTATTTATATTTCTTGTGACGTAGGAACTTTAGCAAGAGATTTAAATTTATTAAAGAAAAATTATGAAATTGATTCAATTGATTTTGTAGATATGTTCCCTAGAACTTATCATATTGAAACAGTTGCAGCATTAAGTCTAAAAGGCTTAAAAGATAGTAAAAAACGTTAAAAAGTAAAAGACTTGCCATATTATTTGACAAGCCTTTTTTTAATCTTTCCATTCTTTAATAATTACAGGATTAGATAAATTTGAAAATTTATAAATTATTTCTTTCTTTTCTATATCTTTTTGAATTGTATAGGGGATATCATTGTTTTTATTAAAAACTTTAAGTACATAATCTTCTGCTTTTTCAATTGAAAAGAATTGAGAAAGTACATTTCCATCATGTTCTACATAACAATTTGCTATTTCTCTATATTTAGATTTTAATCTTTTTGTTTTTATATGTAGATATGGTCTAATTACTCCATGCGATAATAAATCATCATTAAAATAATCATAAGCAAGATTTACTTGTTCTTTAATTTTATCTAAATTTAATGAAGGATTATATTTTTCAATTGCTTTTATTATATCAACAAGAGGAACTCTCCAAGTATCAACATCCCAATCATCTCTATTTATAGGTCCATAATCATCATTTTTTGGTAAAATTTTATTGTAACTAAAAAATAATTTTGAATCTTTACTAATGTGATTGGAAAAAGGAGATCTTATAATTGCGACATCTTTAATTCCTTTTAAATTATAGAACCAATTTCTATATGAATAATTTAAATAATACCATTCTGGAAGATCATCTTGTTTTAGTTTTGTTTTTCTTCTTGTTTCCCAATTTCTTAAATATCCATCATCTTCTTCATCGTATTCTAAAGTTAAAAGATTATATTTAATTTCTTTTGTACCATTATTCATTATTGGAATTTCTTTTATTTCGTTATAAAAACAACGAGAAGTTCCTAATATTTTATCAAAATGATAATGTCCAAAATACCAATTTGAGAACATAGCCTTTTCTTTTATTTTTTCTAAAAGTTTTGTATTTTCGTCTTCTTCAAAATTTGGAAACATTTTTTTCAATGTAGATGAAGGAGCACAATGTGTTAAGACAAAATCAACTTTATAATCATATTTTTCTAAATTTTTAATAGCGTTATTATAATCATTTAATGTAATGTCTTCATCTTTCCAATAAGAAATGTGTTCTTTTCTATAAATTTTATCGATTGATCTAGCTCCACCAATACATAAAAAAGTTAAATCATTTAATTGTAAAATTTCTCCCCTTAATATGTGATAAATATTTTTGGTTATTCTATGTGCTTTTGCATTATGAAACAAAACAACAGGATAAGTACCTAATAAATCAAAATTTTCATGATTTCCATCAATAAAAATGATGGTAGGTCCAACTAATTCATACTTTAATAAAATGTCTTCATTATCTTTATCCCAAATAATTCCAGCATCCCCTAAAATAATTAAATAATCTTTTTCGGAGCAATAAATAGTGCGAAAATAATTTTTAATTTTATCAAAATCTATTTCACCATGCGTATCACCTGTTATGTAAATCATTAAAATACCTCCATAAAAAATACAACAATTGTATTATTTACAAAAATATTATATTAATATATTGATTTTATATAAAGAACTTTTTAATTTTTATTCATATTTTTAATAAAATCATTTAATTGTATTAAAAGATTGTTATAATCTTCACTATGCTTATTAGGATTATTTTTATGTTTATTATTTAATAATTCATCTAAACTAACATCATATATAGAACTCATTTTTAATAAAGTTGAAATATTTGGTTCAGTTCTATCGGTTTCGTAATTTGCTAATTGATAATTTTTAACACCTAATAAATCAGCTGCTTGTTTTTGAGTTAATTCCGCTTTTTCCCTATAAAATCTAAATCTATCACCTAAATTCATCTTTTTACCTCAAAAATATAATAATTAAAAGTTGTAATTTTTACAACAAAATTTTTATCTTTAAAATAGTATAAAATTAACATTTAGAATATAATTTTAAATCATGATGAAGATTTATTTAGTAAATATTAATTCAATAAAAGAAAGTGATGTAAAAGAATTAAGTGAATATAGAATTAAAAAAGCTAATAATTTTAAGAATGAAAATGATAAACTTTTATCTTTAGCTGCTGGAATTGCATTAAATCAAGGATTAAAAGAATTTAACTTAAAGGAAAAAGATTTAATTATAAAAGAAAATCAGTTTGGAAAACCAATTTTTGAAAGTAAAAAGGACATAAAATTTAATATATCTCATTCAAAAGATACAGTAATTGCGGTTATTTCAAATAAAGAAGTAGGATGTGATGTTGAAAAATTAAGAAAATATAATGAAAATATTATTAAGAAATATTTTTCTAATGAAGAAATTGATTTTATTAAAACAAGTAAAAATAAAGATGAAGCATTTACAAGAATTTGGACTTTAAAAGAAAGTTTTTTAAAAGCTGTTGGAATAGGATTAATTCAACATATGAATGAAATTTCCATTATTCCAAAAGATGATTTTATTGAAATAGATCAAAATATTGATAATAGAAAATGGGTTTTAAAAGAAGTTCAAATTGATGATAATTATATTGCAGTGTGTGAAGAATATTAAAAATATGCCAAACAGTAAAATGCAAATTAAATATGTATGTTTTATATAATGTGATATAATAGAACAAATTTAGGAGGGTTTAGAGATGAAAACAGCTATTAAAGTTTTTGAAATTTTAGCAATTGTTTTTGCTACATTCACTAGTGTTTTATTAATTTTTATTCTTGTTGGCTTATTTAGTGGGAACGAACAAGTTATTGAATCTTTAATTAAACAAAGTGGTGATGCTTTAACTGAAGCAACTCGTAACCAATTAATTGTTTCATTCAAAGTAAGTTATTCAATTATGCTTGTTTGGGAAATTGTTAGAATTGTCATTGCTTCATTAACTTTAAAGAAAGTTAAAAATCCAATTGAACATAAACCTATTTGTTTAGGCATTCTTAACATTTTCTTCGGAAGTTTTGTTGGCGGAATTTTACTTTTCTTTTTAGAACCTGGAGAATAAATATTAAAAAAAGCCTGTTCAGTTTAATTTGAACGGGCTTTATTTTTATTTTCTTTCTTTAATTTTCTTTTGTATTTAATAGTTTGTACTACATGTGACATGGCGTATAAAGGATGAGAAAATAATAGCATTGGTCCACTATATCTCATAACTTTTTTAATTTTTTCTCTATTTTCAGGAGTATAACAATGTACTTTGCAAGTTGAACAAAAAGATTTATTTTTCTTGAAAGGACATTTTTCAAGTCTAAACAAAGCATATTCAGTTAATTCCTTACATTCAGTACAAATATTATCACCTTTGGTATGATGATAATGATGACAATACATTTTAATCATGATTGGGATCATTTTCTTTTGTTTTTCCCACGATTTTAATTCTTTATTCTTCATTGATTAATACTCCATTTTTCATTTTATAAATTTTACTACAAATTGATAAAGTTGATTTTCTATGACTTACTAAAACAATTGTTTTAGTATTTTTTATTTCTTGCAAACTATTTAAAATAATAGATTCATTAATAATATCAACGTTACTAGTAGGTTCATCTAGCAAGATTAAATTTGCATCAGATAAAAAAGCTCTTGCAAGTCCAATTCTTTGTTTTTCGCCTGCACTAATTCTATCACCTAATAAACCAACTCGTGTATTTATTCCATTTTCTAAAGAGTTAATTAAATCATAAATATGTGCATTTTTACATGCGATTTCTATTTCTTCTTTAGTTGCATCTGGTTTTGCAATTAATAAATTATTTAATATAGTATCATCAAATAAGTATGTATCTTGAGATACTAAAACAATATTGTTATGTAAAGAAGTTGAATTTATATCTTTTATATCAAATTGATCATTGAAAGTGATTGATCCAGAGTTTATATCATAAAATCTTAAAATTAATTTTAATAACGTGGATTTTCCACTTCCTGAATCTCCTTCGATACCAATGATTTCATTTTTATTAATTTTTAAAGAAACATTATTTAAAACTTGTTGATTATTGTATGAAAAAGAAATGTTAGAAAGTTTTAATGAATTAAAATTAAAGTTATTTTTATAGATTATATGCGTTTAAAAGAATCAATCAAAAATGTTTGAGTTAAATTTGATGGTAAAGATCCAAGAGCTAAAATTGGACCAAATGAGGAAGAAATTAAAACAATTGAGAAAATTAAATTAGGTAATTTTATTTGATTAATGCTTAATAGATAAACTCCTAAAAATAAGCAAGCAAAAGTAGTTAAAGATACTAATAAAATGTTAATTGCACTTGCAATACTAGATTTAGTTTTAATATCTTTACTTAATTTATTTAATTCTTTTGAATTATTATTTATTTTTTCGCTTCTTTCTTTTTGATTATTATTTAATAAAACATCTTTAATTCCACTTAATGAATCGAGATAATAACTTGAAAATTTACCTAATTTATTACGGTAATATGCACCACTTTTCTTTAAAAAATGTGAAGATACAAAAGGAATAACAATTCCAATTAAAATATAACCTAATAAGGTAATTAATGTGAAAGAATAATTTCCAAATATTGAAAGTAAAACTAGGACTGTAATACTTGATAAAAGTGCTATGCCAATTGGAGAAATTGTATGAGCATAAAATACTTCTAGAGTCTCGATATCACTAGTTAACATACTTAAAATATTACCTTTTTCTTTTGATTCGAGTTTTGCAGGAGATAATTTTCTTAAAGTATGAAATATTTTTTGCCTTAAAGATGCAAGTAATTTAAATGCTATATAATGATTTGAATACTGTTCTATAAATCTAAACAATCCTCTTAAAATACCTGAACATATTGTTAGTGTAATTAAAATATTTAAATCTATATTGATAAAATTTGGATCAATTAATTTACAAACTCCTAGTGATCCGAAAACCATAACAGACATTGCAAGTGCGTTACCTAAATATCCGAAAAGTATTGCAAATATAATTAAAAAAGATAATTTTCCTAGTAAAGTTACTAATTTATACATAATTAGTAAGCCGTTTCTTCTTATTTTTTGTTGCATAAATTATTTAACCTCCTTAATCTTTTCTAATGATTCTTGCTTAACTTTTAATTCTTTAAAAATACCATTTTTATTAATTAATTCTTCATTTGTACCTTCTTCAACAATTGTTCCGTTTTTTAATACATAAATATAATCGCTGAAATATACATTTGCGAGTCTATGAGAAATCATAAAAACAGTTTTAGTTTTAGATAACTCTTTAACATTATTCATTATGATTTCTTCGCTTTCTTTATCAATATTACTTGTTGCTTCATCTAAAAAATAAATGTCTTTATTAGATGCTAAAGCGATTGCAAATGCTAATCTTTGTCTTTCTCCACCAGATAAATTTTGTGCATTTTCTTCGATTAAATAATCAAGATTTTCTTTTTTTGAAATTATATTTTCTAAATGAACTTTCTTTAAATAATTTAATATTTCTTCATCGGTGATTTGCTTATTAGCTAATAAGAAATTATTTCGAATAGTATCGTGGAAAATAAAAGTATCATAACTAATTATTGAGATATGTTTTAATAAAGAATCCCTAGATAAAGTATTTAATTCTTTATTTCCATAACGAATAGAGCCCTCATAGCCTTGTTTAAAACCACTTAAAAGTGAAATTAAAGTAGATTTTCCACTTCCTGATTCTCCTACAATACTTGTTAAAGAATGGGAATTAATGTTCAAATTTATATTTTTTAAAACATATTCGTTTGAGTCTTGATATTTAAATGATAAATTTGAAATTTTAATTGTATCACTATCAACTTTCTCTTTGCCCCAAGTTGGTTCTTTTAAAGATAATAATTTTAAAATTTTTCTTCCTGCAGTTGCTCCATTCATTGAAATGTGGAATGCACTTCCAAGTTGTCTTAAAGGTAAGAAGAAATCTACACCTGTTAAAACTAAAAATAAAACTAATGTAGGGATAGAAAAAGGTAAAAATGTAATTTGAGAAGTTGTTGCTAATGCAATTGAAATACCAATTCCTGCTCCTCCGTATGCAACAAGATCCATAATTGTTGTTGAAGCAAGTTGCATTGTTAAGACTTTCATTGTAATTTTTCTAAAAGATTCTGCCTCATCAACCATTTTTTTCTCATACATTTCATCTGCATTAAAGATTTTTAATTCTTTCATTCCAGAAATATTATCTAAAAAAGCATCTCCCATATGAGTATATTCATCCCAATATTTTGCAAATATTTTTTTAGCGTATTTACTAACTGCAATAATAGAAATAGGGATTAATGGGACAGCTATTATTAATGCAATTGCACTATAAAGATTGATGAAACAATATATTATGAATAAAAATATAGGAGAAATCATCGCAAAAAAGAATTGTGGTAAATATTCTGAATAATAAAGATCTAATTGTTCAACACCTTCGATAGAAACCTGAGTTAAACTAGCAAGTGATAAATCTTCGTTTTTTCTATTACCAAGAATCATGACTTTGTTAAAAATTTCATTTCTTAAATGTTCTTTGGATTTTTCACCAAGTATCGCTTTACATTTTCCTATTAAAATATAAGCAAGAAAACGGAATATCAATATAAGAATTGAGATAATTAGTGGAATATAATAAAGTGCAAAAGTTATATTATTCTTATTTTGCAAAGAAATCTCAATAACATAACAAATAGTAAAAGCAATTCCTAAATTTAAAATCAAAGTAAATATATTTAAAAATATTAAATAATATAAGTATTTTTTATCTTTTCCAAGTAATTTAATTAAATTTTTATCAATCATTTTATAACCTCAGTAAATTAAAATTTAAGCGATAAAATAATATATTAAAGATGGTAAAAATGCAAAGATTTTATATTTAAAATAAATTTTCACGTGAAAATATTTATTGATTTTTTTTCTTATTTTGAAGAATTTTCTATATTTTTTTGCTATAATTTTTCCTATGAATTTTAAGAATAATTTTAAGAACATTTCTGTAGTTTTAATAGCAGCATTGATTTATTCATTTAGTGTTCCTTTCATTTCAATGTTTTCATCAACAGTTCCAACTTTTTTAAAGACTTCTTCCCTTTATTTTGGGGCAGTTGTTGCGATGTGCATTATTTTGATTATTGAACGTTTTACAAAAAAAGACAAAGAAAAATTAAAAATCACAAAAAAAGAAATTCCAATGCTAATTGCTATTTGTTTAACTGATATTTTAGCAAGTATTTCATTAATGTATGGTTTGAATAAAGTTGCTGGAGATACTGCGAGTTTATTATTATCGCTTCAAACAGTTTTAACTTTCGTATTTGCAATTATACTTTTTAAGGAAAAAATTGGAATCTTTGGCTGGTTTGGATTAGTTTTTATTTTTATAGCATGTATTCTAACATCAGTAAATGAAAATGGATTTAATTTTTCAATAGATTTAATTTTTATTATTATCCCCTGCATTTTATGGGCAATTCAAAATAATTTAAACAAAAAAATAAATTGTGATGCAAAACAGGTTACTCTTTTTAAAAGTTTATCGACTGGGATTGTAACGTTAATTTTAAGTTTATGTTTTGGAGAAATTAATAATATTGGAAATTATTCTCACATTTTTTATTTGTTTGTCGTTGGTTTTTTCTGTTATGGAATTGCTATTTATTTATTAGTTAGAATTTCGAAAAGTATGGGAGCAGGTATCGCATCTTGTTATTTTGGAATAAATCCAGTTTTAGGTGCATTACTTTCTATATTGATCTGCAATGATAAACCATATTTTACTTTATATATTTCAATAGGATTTGTTTTATTAGGAGTAATATTTTGTACAATTAACGAAATTAGAAATGCAAAAGGAAATACTAAGCTTTAAGTTTAGTATTTTTTTATCGATGTTTTTCAAAATACATTTAATTAAACTTGTTTAAAAATAAATAGAGTTTAAAATAAAGAAGTTAGGAGTGAGTAACATGGAAAAAGTTATTACAGAAAGTTTATTAAAAGAATATAGTGATGAATTTAAAAAATGTCCTGAAGACAAAATTATTGCTAATGCGATAAGAAAAAATGGAGTTTTTAATGTTGCATTTAATAGTGATGCATTAAAAGATTTAAAACCAAATTTCAATATCGAAGTTAAAGATTGTGGTTGTATAACTAATCAAAAACAAAGTGGAAGATGTTGGATGTTTGCAGGTTTAAATGTCTTAAGAAAGGTTTTAATTAAAAATTTAAAAGTTGATGATTGTGAATTATCTGAATCATATTTAATGTTTTATGATAAATTAGAAAAATCAAATTCAATGTTAGAAGAAGTAATTGAACATATTGATGAAAAAGATAACTCAAGATTATTAGATTCCATTACATTAGGTCTTGGTGGTGATAATGATGGAGGATACTGGAATTATTTTGTTAATTTAGTTAAAAAATATGGTGTTTGTCCAAAAGATGTTATGGGAGAAAGTGTATCTTCATCATCAAGTGGAGAGATGGATTATCTTTTAAATGTTTTATTAAACAAAGATGTCGCTACATTAAGACATGAATACGAAGTTTCAAAAGATATTGAAAAACTTAGAGAATTAAAAGCTGATATGCTTAAAGATATTTATAAAGTATTAGCAATGTGTCTTGGAGAACCAGTTAAAGAATTTGACTATACTTTTAAAGCTAAAGAAGATAAAAAAGAAGATAAAAATGAAGAAAACAAAAAGGATGAAAAAGTAGAAGAAAAGAAAGAATCTTCAGTGAATGAATTAAAAGTAATTCATAAAACTCCTTTAGAATTCTTTAAAGAATTTATTGGAGTAGAGTTAGATGAATACGTTTCTTTAGTTAATTGGCCTTTAAAGTCATTAAATGAATATACACCTTATTCATGTAAATTTATTAATAATGTTAAAGGAACAAGCGATTGTGTTTTCTTAAATTTACCAATTGAAGAACTTAAAGAAAGTGCTATTAAGTCATTAAAAGATTCTGAACTTTGCTGGTTTGCTTGTGATGTTAGCAGTAGTTCTTTAAGAAGGGATGGTTATTTATCAACAGAAATGTTACCTTTAGATGAAGTTTTTAAAATTAAATTTGGCTTTGATAAAGGAGATCGTTTAATGTTAAGAGCATCTTCATGCAATCATGCTATGACTTTAAGTGGTGTAAATTTAGATAAGAACGAAAAACCAACTATTTGGAAAGTTACTAATTCATGGGGGAAAGATTTAGGTTTTGATGGTATTTATATCATGAGTGATAAATGGTTTGATGAATACGTTTATGAAGTTGTTTGCAAAAAATCACAATTATCTGAAAAAGCAAAAGAAGCTTTATCTAAAACACCTGTTGAACTTGAACCTTGGTCACCTGTTTTATAATTAATATTTATTAAGTTGCATAAAAAAGTGCAACTTTTTTAATCTAAAAAGTTTGAATAAATTGGGATAAGCTCAGTCGCATATCTATAAATATCTTTATAATTTTTATTATCAAAATCTTTATTTATTATGTTTTTGAGTTGTTTAATTTGAGTTTCAATTTTTCTTTGTTCAATGTAATTTACATCAATAGGAATGAAACTAGCAATTTCAGATATTCTTAATAATAAATAGGTTGTGGATATAATTGTTTGATGATCTTCTAAAAAAGAAGTGTAAGTTATATTGTGTAAATATTCATTTAATGTATTTACATATGTTGAAAGTAATTGTTTATAATTTAAAAAAACATCATTCATAAATTCTAACCCCCTTTGACAATGTTTGTGATAAGAGTTCTTTATCTTTCAATAAAGATTCAAAATTAATTATTGTTATTTCCTTATATAAAGTATTTTTTAATTCCTCATTTAATTCTTTTAATTTTGAAGTATTAAAATCATTCATACCTATAATAAAATCTATTGAACTAGATGATGAAGGGACACCAAAAGTATAATCTCCAACAAGTATTACAAAATCAATATTAAATTTAATAAATATAGACTTAGATATTTCTTTAATTTGATATATTTCATAAATACCATGAATTTTTGTAAAACGATCATACTCTTTAAGTTTTTGCATAATAGCATCATATTTTAGTGAATCTTTCTTTTTCTCTAAATTTTCATAATCTTGATAAGTTCTTAAAGGAATGCCACATAAATCTGCAGCTTCTTTTTGAGTTAAATTCTTCTTTTTTCTTATATTTTTAATATCTTCATTATTTTCCATGGAATAATTATAAAATAAAAATTGCGTATTGTAAATATTTATTACGCAATTTTTGCATATTGTGTTATAATAAATATGCAACTAATCTTTTATTAAAAATTCAAGTAATTTATTAATGGAGTTTTGCATTTGTTTTAATTTTTCTTCTTTATTAGATACATGAATAAAAATACATTTAATATTTTTATTTTTAGTGTATGAAAGAGTTTGAAAGTATGTGGAATTACAAATATAAGTTCCAGCAGATGTGGATAAATTAGCATTAAAAATTCTTGAAGTTTCTTCTATTTTTGATAAAGGAAAGGTTGAATATAAAGTATTTTCTTCGTTTTCAATTATTATTTCATTATCTTTAGTAATTCCTTTATTATCTTTAGTTTTGCTGTTCATTATATTATGAGCTTCTTTTTCTAAAGTAAAATTTGAATCATAAGGAGCTTCTCCAAATAAAATGATTGTATCAGGGTTAAATGAATCTATATTTTCTTTTAATTTATCAAAAGAATGAATAAATTCTACTGGTAATTTAAGTTTTAGTATTTCTTTATTATTTAAAGATACTTCATCAAGTACTAAAGAAGAATTATTAAGACTTCTTCCATTAAAAGGTTCAAATGCAGTTAATATAATTTTCATATTTATATTATAGTTAAGTAAAAATTAAAATAAAGTTTCAAATATTGACTTTACAATTTTAAAGGCATTTAATATATGCGGTATTTTTATATGAAGAGATATTTAAAAGGTTTTATAACATATTCTATTATTTTAGTAATTTTTGCAATTGTAGGGGTTGTATTTTTATGTGCATTTAATAATTACATTGTAATTTCTTTGCTTGGCGTTAATTTTGTATTCTCATTTTTAATTTATTTTTCTTTAGTATATCTTTATTATGGATTTGAAGATCAAAATAAATATAAAAAGGCGATGTTTATTTCAATGGGTGCAAGATTTTTATCAATTATATTAGCACTTGGACTTTCTATTTTATTTATGGTACTTACTAATAATATGGTAAAACCTAATATTTATTATATATTTATGTCTCCAACGATTTTACTTGTTGGATATTTATTAGGAAATTTAGTGAGGTAATAAGTTATGGATTTTTCAAAAATTTTGAAATTTTATACTTGGAATGAAATACCACCTGAATTTTTATCTTCATTTTTAACAATGATTATTGTAATTATTATTGCAATAGTAATAAAAATTAAATTAAGAAATTATGATCCACTTAAAAAGCCAAAAGGCTTCTTGCATATTTGCGAAATTATTATTGAATTCGCAGATAAGCAAGTAAAAGATATTATGGGACCTGCATTTCCTAATTATGGTGGATATATTGCATGTGTAGGACTTTATATTATTATAGGATTTATAGTTGGTATGATAGGTATTCCAAACGTATTCCAACCAGGAAGTGAAGAGTTTTTAAAACCTTTACCAAATCCATTTACAAATTTAGCAATGCCTTTATCACTTGCTATTGTTACATTTATATTAACGCATTTTACTGCTATTAAATATAAAAAATGGAGTTATTTTGAAAGATATATTGAACCATTCCCAGTATTTTTACCAATTAACTTGGTAACAATGTGGAGTAGTGTTTTATCTTTAACTTTACGTTTATTTGGTAATGCATTAGCAGGTTATTGTATTATTACATTAATTTATGTAGGTATTGGCACAATAATTCCTAATACATTAGCTGGATTTGCAATTGTTCCGATTTTAGCACCAGTTGCACATTTATATTTTGATATTTTTGATGGACTCATTCAACTTGCAGTCTTTACTATATTAACAATGATTAATGTTTCTAATGAATACGTTTCTGAAGAAGCATATAATCAAATTCAATTAGAAAAGAAAGAAAAGAAAATGAGAAAACGTTCAAAAATAAAAGAAATTAAAGAAGGAAATTAATATTTAGTATATAAAAGGAGAAGATTTATGAATTTTTTAGGTTTAGGTATTGCATGTATTGGTATGGGACTTGCTGCTATTGGTGAAGGCTTATCAGTTTCAAAAGCAATGGAAGCAATTGGAAGAAATCCAAGTTGTTCAAAAGATGTTAGAACAACTATGATCATTGGTCTTGGTTTAATCGAATCAGTTGCTATTTATATTCTTGTTGTTGCTATTTTAATGGCATTCGTTGTTGCTGCTTAATAAGAAGATTTTTTTATGAAAAGACATGCAAAAATTAAATTAATAGCTTTATTTTCATTTCTTGCATTATCTTTAACAAGTTGTGACACTAAAGAAATTGGTGAAAGAATTTCTACTACTGTTAATAATATGTTACCAAATTTATGGTTTACATTACTTCAACTTGCATTATTTATTGTTACTTTCTTAATTATTTTCTTTTTAGCATATAAACCTTTAAAGAAAAAGCTAAGTCAAAGAGCTGAATATATCGAAAGTAATATTAAAGATAGTGAAAATAAGAAAAAAGAAGCTGAAGAAAATTTAAAGAAGAGTGCTGAATATATTGATGAAAGTAAGAAGCAAGCTTCAAAAATTCTTCAAACTGCACAAGTTAATGCTGAAAGTTATGCTCAAGAATCTCAAAAAGCATTACAAGAATCAATTGAAAAACAAAAGGTTCAAGCTCATAAAGATATTGAAGCAGAAAGAGCAAAAACTATTAAAGGTGCAAAAGCTGATATTATTGAAGCAGCAATTTTAACAAGTAAAGAACTCTTAAAAAGAGATGTTAATATTGAAGATAACGATAAAATCGTTGATGAATTTATCAATGAATTAACAAAATCAGAAGAAATTAATTCTAAGGATATAAAAGATGAATAGTGATACTTTAATTCTTAAAATAGCAGAAGGATTTTATGATGCTGCAAAAGAAAATAATAAAGTTAGTGCTTATCAAAGCGAACTTAAATTTTTAATGTGGACTTTTAGAAAAAATCCTGAACTTTTTGAGTATTTTAAATCAACATTCAACGATTATAACGATAAAATTAAAACATTGGATAATATTTATGAAGATACATTATCTAATGAAATGAAAACATTTATTAAAATTCTTCTTCAAAGAGATTTAATCGATAAAATTGAAGAAATTAAAATAGATTTTGATAAATTAGCAGATTTAGAGGCAAATAAAATTGAAGGAATAATTTATACTCCTTTTGAAATTAAAGAAGATCGAGTTAAAAAAATGGAAGAAATTTTTAGTAATAAACTCAATAAAAAAGTTACTTTAATTACTAAAATCGATCGTTCTTTAGTTGCAGGAATAAAAGTATTAATCAAAGATATAGTTTATGATTATTCTTTAGATTCTAGATTAAATGACGCTAAAGCTAATTTACTTGAATCTATTAAATAGGAGGATTTATGGCAGATTTAACAAACCTTAATTCATTATCCCAAATTATTAAAGATGAAATTAGTAAAACTAATAATAGTGTAAATGCCCAAAATGTTGGACAAGTTGTTAGTGTTGGAGATTGTATTGCAACAATTTATGGTCTTGATGAAGCAATGTATGGAGAAATGATTGAATTTCCTCATGATAATTTTGGTATGGTCATGAATATTAATGAAGATTCAATTGATTGTGCTTTATTTAATTCAAAAACTCCTATTAAAGAAGGAGATTTATGTAAAAGAACTGGAAAAGTTGTAAGTGTTCCAGTTGGTGATAATATGCTTGGAAGAGTTGTTAACACATTAGGAGTCCCAATTGATGGAAAAGGACCTATTTTAACAACTGAAACTCGTCCAATTGAGATGAATGCTCCTGAAATTATGGATAGAGAAAGCGTTAATGAGCCTTTAGAAACAGGTATTAAAGCAATCGACTCAATGATTCCAATCGGTAAAGGTCAAAGAGAATTAATTATCGGAGACCGTCAAACTGGAAAAACCGCTATTGCAATCGATACAATTTTAAATCAAAAAGGAAAGGATGTTTTATGTGTTTATTGTGGAATTGGTCAAAAAAATTCTACAATTGCTCAAATTGTAAATAAATTAAAAATACATGACGCTTTAAAATACACAGTTATTGTAAGTGCTACTGCAAGTGAACCAGCACCTATGCTTTATCTTGCTCCTTACGCTGCAAGTTCAATTGCTGAATATTGGATGTATCAAGGCAAAAACGTATTAATTGTTTATGATGATTTAAGCAAACATGCTGTTGCATATCGTACATTATCACTTCTTTTAAGAAGAAGCCCAGGAAGAGAAGCATATCCTGGTGATATTTTCTATTTACATTCAAGATTACTTGAAAGAAGTTGTAAATTATCAAAAGAATTAGGTGGAGGAAGTATTACTGCTTTACCAATTGTTGAAACTCAAGCAGGTGATATTTCTGATTATATTCCTACAAATATTATTTCCATTACAGATGGTCAATTATTTTTGAATAGTGAATTATTTAATAGTGGTCAAAGACCTGCAATTGATTCATCTTTATCAGTTAGCCGTGTTGGTAGTGCTGCACAAACTAAAGTTATGAAGAAAGTTTCTTCAAATTTAAGAATGGCTTTAGCAAATTATCAAGAAATGTTAGATTTTTCTAGATTTGGAAGTGATTTAGACGCTACTACTAAACACATTTTAACTCATGGTGCAGTTTTACTTGATGTTTTAAAGCAAAAACAATATATGCCTTTATCTTTAGCTCAAGAAGTTATTGATATTTATGTTGCTCAATCTGGACTTTTAGATGATATAAAACTTGAGAATGTTCATGAATGTTTAAAAGTTTTAGATAACGCTATTCAAACAGATTTACCTACTCTTGCTCATGAAATTGAAAAAGAAGGTAATTTTAGTGAAGAAGCAAAAGAAAGAATTGCAAAAATTTTATCAACTATAAAAGTACATTATCAAAGTGAAGAAAATTAATTATGGCAGAATCTCTTTTAAGTGTTAAAAAAAGAATTCAAAGTGTTGAATCTATTAGAAAGATAACTAAAGTAATGAAGTTAATCTCTTCAAGTCGTTATACTTACTTTAGGAATCTTTATGATGGAAATTTAATTTATTTAGATTCACTTAAAAAATCAATGGATATATGTCTTCATTATGCTGATTATGATAATAATAAATTACCAACATGTATGGTCAAAAATAGTGGTAATAAAAAATTATATATTTTTGTTACTTGTACACTGGGCTTATGTGGAGCATATGTTTATAATTTAGAAAAAATTGCTAAAAAAGAATTAACAAAAGATTGTGATTGCGTTTTTATAGGTGAAAAAGGATATCAACATTTTAAAAATTTAGTTAATAATTCTTATTCTGATTATCTTAATTTATTAGATAATCTAACGTATGAGAATGTTAACTCTTTTAGACATTATCTAGATCATTTATATAGAAAAAATAAATATAGTGAAGTTATTTTAATTTATACTAAATTTGAAAATTCATTCAATGTAGTTGCTACTAAAGAAAAATTATTCCCACTTGAATATAAAGAAAACGATAAAGAATTTGTAGAACCTAGATTTGGAAGTGAAGCAAGTAATGTAGCAGATTTAATTGTTCCACATTATTTAGATAGTTACATTTATCATAGTTTAATTGAAAGTTGTTTATGTGAACACACTTCAAGAAAGAATTCAATGGAAAATGCTACTAGTAGTGCAGAAAGTTTAATTGAAGATTTAAAGTTAAGATATAACAAGTTAAGACAAACTAAAATTACTCAAGAAATCACTGAAGTTATTAGTGGTTCATCTAATCAAGAATAGGAGGAAAAAGTATGATTAAAGAATATGAAGTCAATAAAGAACAAAAAGAATCAGAATTTGGATATATTATTCAAGCAATTGGACCAGTTATTGATGTTAGATTTTTAAATGGAATTATTCCTTCAATTAGAACATGTTTAAAATGTAATGTCACTCATATGGGAAAAGAAAGTGAACTTATCTTAGAAGTTGCTCAAGATATGGGACATGATGTTGTTAGATGTATTGCAATGGGACCAACAGAAGGTATTAGAAAGAATTTAAAAGTTTTTAATACTCATGAGACAATCAAAGTTCCTGTAGGTTATGAAACATTAGGAAGAATGTTTAGTGTTTTAGGTAAACCAATTGATAGACAAGGTGAATTTAAAGGAAAAGAATATAGATCAATTTATCAAGAACCACCTTCTTTTGAAGAACAACCAAATAACATTGAAGTTTTTGAAACTGGTATTAAAGTTTTAGATCTTTTATGCCCTTATTTAAAAGGTGGAAAGGTTGGACTTTTTGGAGGTGCAGGTGTTGGTAAAACTACTTTAATTCAAGAATTAATCCATAACATTGCTATTCAAAAACAAGGTACTTCTATTTTTGCTGGAGTTGGTGAAAGAAGTAGAGAAGGTAATGATTTATATAACGAAATGAAAGAAAGTGGCGTTTTAAAAAATACTGCTTTAGTTTTTGGTCAAATGAATGAATCTCCTGGTATTAGAATGCGTGCTCCATTAAGTGCATTATCAATGGCTGAATGGTTTAGAGATTACGCTCATCAAGACGTTTTATTATTTATTGATAATATTTTTAGATTTACTCAAGCAGGTAGTGAAGTTAGCGCCTTGCTTGGAAGAATGCCAAGTGCTGTTGGATATCAACCAACTCTTGCTACTGAAATGGGACAACTTCAAGAAAGAATTGCTTCAACTCGTGATGGATCAATTACATCAATTCAAGCAGTTTATGTTCCAGCAGATGATTTAACCGATCCAGCTCCTGCTACAACTTTTGCTCATCTTGATGCAAAAACTGTTCTTGATAGAAAACAAGCTGCTTTAGGAATTTATCCTGCAGTTGATCCTTTAGCAAGTTCATCAAACATTTTAGATGCAAATATTGTTGGCAAAAAACATTATAATGTTGCTCGTCGTACTCAAGAAATCTTACAAAAATATCAAGATTTACAAGATATTATTGCAATTTTAGGTATTGATGAATTAAGTGATGCTGATAAATTAACTGTCGCAAGAGCAAGAAGAGTTAGAAATTTCTTATCCCAACCATTCTTCGTTGGAGAAACTTTTATTGGTATTAAAGGAAAGTATGTACCTTTAGAAGAAACTATTTCATCTTTTGAAAGAATTTTAGATGGTGAAGGAGATAATCTTCCAGAAGCTGCATTCTTATATGTTGGTAATTTTGATGACGCAATCGAAAAAGCTAAAGAATTAGAAAAGAAAAATTAATTATGGATAATAAATTTAGATTACAAATTATTGCACCTAATGGAATATATTTAGATAAAGAAATAGATTCTTTGACTTGTGTTACTGAAGAAGGTGAAATTGAAGTTTTATCACATCATTTTGAATATTTAGCAAATCTTGAAATTTCTATTATATATATAAAAGAAGATAATAATAAGGTTGGATATGCAATTGGAGGAGGTGCGATTCATTTTGATGGGACGCAAAATCTTTGTAAATTAATTGTAGCAACAATCTATAAAGAAGAAGATATTGATTTATCAAAACTTAAAAAACAAAAAGAAACTTTAGAAAAGAAACTTTCCACAAATCTTTCAACTGTTGAACATAAAAATGTTGAAAGAGAGTTAAGAAAAACTATAAATAATTTAAAATTTAAAGAATCAATGAAGTAAATTTAGTTAATCTCTACTTAAAAGTGTAAAATTTTAAAAAAATAGATTTTTACATTTTTAGTAGAGATTTTTACATTTAAGTTTGAAAGCGCTTTCATTTATAATTGAATCATCATAAAGAGGGATAAGTATTATTTACTATTCCTTTCATAAAATTATTAGGAGGAAAATTATAATTTATGAAAAAAAGATTATTACCAGTAACAGCTGTTGCTTTAGCAGGTATGTTACTCGCATCATGTGGTGGCTCAACAAAATGGTCATGGGAAAGTGCAAGTAGTGATGGTGTCTTAAAATATGGTTTATTAATCGGACAAATCGATCATAATGATAGTGCTGCAAGAACTGCTGGTATTCGTGACGCTTTAAATACAAGAACTGCAACACATGCTACAAACCCAAATACAGAACAAGCTGTTGAAGGTAAATTAACTTTAGGCGGAAAAGAATATAAAGTTGTTGAAAGAGTTAATCAAGAATGTAAATCAACAGGTGGTGCAACTTGGGATCAAGAAACAGCTACTAGAACTGTTGAAAACTGGCTATCAAACTATTCAGATTTAGACTTCGTTGTATCAAATAATGATGGTATGGCTGAAGGTGCTATTGCTGCTACTAACTGGATTGAAGGAACTCCAATCTTCGGATATGATAGTAACCAATCAACATTAAAATATATTAAAGAAGGCAAGATCATGGGTACAGTTAACCAAAATGCTCCTGCTCAAGCTGCTGCAATTTATATGACAGCAAGAAATGCTGTTGATGGATTAGAAGGCTCAAGTGTTTATGAATATGGCTTCAATGCAGTTAATGAAAATGGATATGGACAAATTGCTAGTGCTGTTAGTTATGGTAAAGAAGCTCATTCATTATTAGTTGATAACGTTGCAGTTACTTCAGCTAACGTTGATGCATTTATGACAGATGATATCACTACATTAGTTGAAGCAGGTGTTAAAAAAGGTAGCACAAAAACAGTTAATGTATTCCAAACATATTATAGTTCATCAGATACATTCTTAAATTCATCTATGAGTCCATTATTCAAAAAATATGCTGATTTATTTAACTTCAATGTTACTGAATTCAAAGGTGATGGTAACGATGATACTACATGTCTAAATGCTTTAGATAGTGCTTTAGCAGGTGGAACATATGGAGCTTACATTATTAACATGGTTAAGACAACATCTACAAAAACTTACTTAGATAAGATTGCTGATGGTGTTGGAGCAACTGAAGCTAATCCAACAAGTGTCCCAGTTATCTTCTGGAATAGACAAGGAACATTAGCTGATGGTTCAGTTGATAAAGATAATATGAACGATAAGAGATTTAAAAATATTTTCTACGTTGGTTTCGATGCAAATCAAGGTGGTGAATTACAAGGTCAAATGATCGTTGATTACTTCAATAATTTAGCTAAATAATTAAGAAATTAATTAAGGCAGGCTCTTCATAGAAGAGCTTGCCCTTATTCGTAGGGAGAATTTTATGGAAGACAATTATGTTTTAGAAATAAATGGTTTATCCAAAGCGTTTGGAAAAAATAGAGTTCTCAAGAATGTTAATATTAAAATTAAAAAAGGTGAAGTTTTAGGTTTAATGGGCGAAAATGGCGCTGGTAAATCTACTATGATGAAATGCTTATTCGGTATTTATGCAAAAGATAGTGGAGACTTTAAACTCGAAGGAAAAGATATCAATTTTACTTCACCAAAACAAGCTTTAGAATTAGGCGTTGCAATGGTTCATCAAGAACTCAATCAATGCTTAGAAAGATCAATTATTGATAACATGTTCCTTGGAAGATATATCACAAAAGGTGGTGTTATTAATGAAAAGGCAATGTATGATAAATGTATTGAACTTTTCAAAAGATTAGATATCAACCAAAACCCAAAGAGAATTATGAAAACAATGTCAGTTTCTCAAAGACAAATGGTTGAAATCGCAAAAGCTGTTTCATATAATGCAAAAGTTATTATTCTTGATGAACCTACATCTTCTTTATCAGAAAAAGAAGTTAGAAAACTTTTTGGTATTATTAATCAATTAAAAAAAGAAGGTGTTAGTTTCGTATTCATTTCACACAAAATGGATGAAATCTTCGAATTATGTGATGATGTTGTCATCTTAAGAGATGGTGAAGTCACTTTAGATAAGCCAACAAAAGAAACAAACTTAGATGAATTAGTTAAGGCGATGGTTGGAAGAAGTTTAGATTCAAGATTCCCACCTATGACTAATACTCCAGGTGAAACTGTTTTAGAAGTTAAAAATCTTTGTACTAGATATAAACCTAATTTAGAAAACATTTCATTTGAATTAAAAGCTGGTGAAATTTTAGGTTTATATGGACTTGTTGGAGCAGGAAGAACTGAATTATTAGAATCATTATTTGGAATTAGAACAATTTCTGAAGGTGAAATTATATATAAAGGCGAACCTGTTTCATTTAAAAATTCTAAAGAAGCTATGGATAAAAACTTTGCTTTAGTAACTGAAGAAAGAAGAGTTAATGGAATTTTTGGAAGTGCTAACTTAGTTTACAATACTTGTATTACAAATCTTGATAAATATAAAAAATTTGGTATGTTAAACAACTCTTTAATGGTTGATAGTACTAAAGATGAAATTAAGAGTATGCATACAAAATGTACATCTGAAAAAGATTGTATCTCATCACTTAGTGGTGGAAATATGCAAAAGGTTATTATTGGTAAGTGGATGGAAAGAAAACCTGATGTCTTCTTACTTGATGAGCCAACTCGTGGTATTGATGTTATGGCAAAATACCAAATTTATGAATTAATGATTAAACTTGCAAGTGAAGGTAAGAGTATTATCATGGTTTCTAGTGAAATGCCTGAAATCTTAGGTGTTACTAATAGAATCATTGTTATGTCAAACTATAAAATTGCTGGTATTGTTAATACAAAAGACACAAATCAAGAAGAACTTCTTAGATTATGTGCAAAGAATTTATAGGAGATTAGAAATATGAGTGAAACTAATAAAATAGTTAATCCATTTGAAGAAAAATCTTGTTATAAAGAATATTACGATAAACTTGATGCTTTAAGAGCAGATGGTGAAAATAAAATTCGTGCTTTAAATGGAGAAAACAGAGACTTAAAGCTCAATAAACAAATTGATAAAGACATTTGTAAGAAATTAGTTGCTAAAAATAAAGAAGCAATTAAAGAAGCACAAATTGTTAAAAAAGAAAAGGCAGCAGAAGTTAAAGATATTGTCAAAGAAGGCGTTGCTTGTGCAAAAGAAGATGGTAAAGTCTTTTATGATGAAGTTAAGAAAGAATTTAAAGATGAATATATTGCTACCATTGAAGCAATAAAAGAAGAAGAAATTCAAGAAAAACAAGATCATTCTGAAAGATATGCTAGAATTCAACAAGAAAATGCTGAAAAAACTGAAAAAGCTAGAGCTGAATTTGAGGCAATAAAAGCTATTACTCCAAAAGAAGCAAGCGAAGAAGAACAAGATAAATTAAGAAGTGTTCGTAAAACTTATGAAAATGAAGTTAAAGGTGCAAAACTTAGAATTCAAGGCGAAAGAACTTTACACAAATCTAGACTTGGCGAATTCAAATTAAGAAGAGAAAACGCTAAAGCAAAATATAAAGATGCAATTTTTAATGCATATAGTGAAAAACTTAATTCTTATTCATTATTAGAAAATGGTAATTTAACTATCGGACAAAAAATTGAAAGATGGGGTAAAAATTACAGTCATGACTTTAAATTTAAGAATTGGTTTATTAAAAATGCATTATACATTATTATTCTTATTTTCTTTATCTTTACAATCATTACAGGTGCTGTACAAGGAAAACAATTCTTAAGTTACTCAAATATTAAAAATATTTTAGGTCAATCTTCAGTTAAAGTTTTCTATTCACTTGGTGTTGCAGGACTTATCTTGCTTGCTGGTACTGACCTTTCTGTTGGTAGAATTACTGGTCTTGGTGCTTCAGTTGTTCACCTTGTCTTATCAACAACAATTTATTCTACTGCAAATGGATTAGAAATTGATTGGTTCGTAGGAATGCCAGTTGCTCTTAAAGTAGTAGTTGCATTACTCTTATCAATATTACTATGTACTTTATTTACATCAATTGCAGGTTTCTTCTCTGCAAAATTCAAAATGCATCCATTCATTACAACACTTTCAACTCAACTTTTAATGTATGGTATTTCAATGGCATTATTTAGTACAGTTCCTTCATTCAACATGGAATCAGGAATTAAAAGAGTTTTAAATAATGGTTATGTAAATATTATTATTGCTGCAGCTATCGTTATTGCTATTGTTTGGTTTATCTGGAATAAAACTAAATTTGGTAAAAATATGTACGCTGTAGGTGGAAACGCAGAAGCTGCAAGTGTTAGTGGTATCAGTGTTTTCTGGACAACATTCTTAGTCTTCGTTATGGCTGGTATCTTATATGGATTTGGTGGATTTGCTACTGCTTTAGTTGGTAGTGGTGCTAACCCTAATACTGGTTTTGGTACTGAACTTGATGCTATTGCTGCTTGTGTTATTGGTGGTGTTTCATTCTCAGGTGGTATTGGTAAAATTAGTGGAGTTGTCTTTGGTACAATTATCTTCTCAGGCTTAACATATTGTTTAACATTCTTAGAATATGATGTTAACATTCAATATATCTTCAAAGGTATTATCATTATGGCAGCTGTCTGTTTAGATTCATTAAAATACTTAAAGAAGAAATAATACTAATTAATAAAATTTATAGTAAAATAAAAGTAGGATTGAATAAATCCTACTTTTTCAAAGGAGTAAACATGATACCTTTTTATTACGCGGTTGTTTTTATTTTATTAGGTATGTTATTTTCATACCTTCAATGTGTTAGATATTTAAAAGGATTAAGAGGAATTTTAAGTCCAGTTCCAGATCATTATCCAATTTTAGTAAGTATATTTTTTGGAGGTCCAGTTCTTTTATTAACTTATCTTTTTAGCGATATTAGAGATGAAGACGCAATGCATAAAAGAAGATATTTAATTTGTGGAATTATCTTTACAATTCTTCAAATTACTTTAGTTGCATTACTTATTTATTTTAAAGTTCTTACTTTCGAAGTAACTCAACAAGATAAGTCAATTTAGAATAATAATATTCATAATTTGCATTTTTTTCTAAAATTACAATTAATTTATTATCGTTAATATAATAATCAGTTAAATCGATAAGATTATTAAATTTTAAAGTAGTAGGAGGAAGTTGTTGGAAAGACATCATTTTTGAGAACATTTTGCTCATTGATGATTTCTTTTCTTCATCTTTCTTCTTTTTTTGTTCAAAAAAATCTGTAGTAGATTCGAGAGTTTCAATATAAATATTAGTAATTAAAGGTGTAGTTATTAATAAATTAATATCTTTAGAGTAAATCTCTTTTGGAGATAATTTTCCTAAATAATTTGGATTATCTTTAAAATTATTATTAAATTCATCAAATAATGGATCATTTATCCTAGGGAATGTTAAAAGAGCAAATTTTAAATCTTCATTTTTCTTACTAAATAAAGGGAAAACTTTATTAATTTTTTCAGTTAATGATAAAGATTCGTTGTTTTTATCTAATAAGATAATTCTCTTATTA
>CAVKZU010000109.1:0-8057 GCA_963660725.1 Lachnospiraceae bacterium
ATCAATAACTGCCATCCCTTCTTTTCTATCTTCAAAAGAAAAAGAATATTCATCAAGTAAAATATTTATATTTGATTTAATATCATCTTTTATAGATTTAATAATTTCATAACGTCTATCATAATAATCAAGATTTGCTTTTAATTCCGTTAATTCTTCATTATTTTTCACAACAAAAATAATATATTTAAACTCATTTAAATATAATCCTAATAAATCATGTAATTCTACTTGGGATTCTTTCCTAATTAAAGGATATGTTAAAGGTACAACACAAGGATTATTTTCTAGACTTAAAGAATCAATATAATCAATACTTTTTGATTTATCAATTAAAGGGGTTTCTTTAAATAATTTTAAATCTTTTAATCCTCTTCCTGAATCAAATAAATCAGCAATAAATTCACTAGATTCTTTAATTAATTCATTTTTAGAATCAATAAATTCATTTTCGTTAATAATAATTTCATTAAAAGATGATAAATATGATAATAAATTAATATTATTTAATTTTAATAATCCATAATATTTATATAACTTAACGTTATAAATATTATTCATTAAATCATATTTAACACTTTCAATTTCTTCTTTTAAATATTCTTTTAAATCATCTCTTATTAATTTACTATCTTCTTCATATTTAATATCTAAAATATCTTTAATATTTTCTTTTTCTAAATCATTAAATAATAAAGTAGTAGCAGGCATAATCTTTACTTTATCAATATTATTTATACTTCTTTGGGTAGCAATATCAAAAAATCTAATTGATTCAATTTCGTCATCAAAAAACTCGATTCTAATAGGATTATCATAATTTATTGAAAAAATATCAATAATATCACCTCTAACTGCAAATTCTAAAGATTGATCTACTTTATTAACTTTAGAATATCCTAAATCTATAAGTTTATTGATTAATTCTTTATATTTATATTCTTTATTTTTTTCTAAATAAAATGTTGCATTAATAAACTCTTCTTTAGAAGGATAAAATCTATAAAAAGAAGATGGCGTTATAATAAAAATCTTATGTTTAGCGTCAATCATTGCATTAAGTGCGTATATTCTATTTGCAAGAATTTCTTTAGAAGAAGAAATATATTCTACTCTAATCATTTCATTTTCTAAAAATAAAATAATATCATCTTCTTTAATTAAATTTCTTAACGCATCATATATTTTATTCGCCTTATAATTATTACTTACTAAAATAACAATATTTTCTTCACTTTCTAAGTAATGTTTATACGCTAAAAAGAAGCCTCCAATAATTTCATCTACCTTATAGAAATTATTTCTAGAAGCTTTATGTTCAAAATATTTTAATTCTTCTTTTAAAAGATTAATATTTTTTACCTCCTTTAAAAATTAATGATTATAAGTACTCATCGCTTTATTTAAGGATTCTTTAATCATTAATTTAATAGCGTCTTTAGCGTCATTAATAGATTTTTCAATTAAATCTTTTTCTTCACCTTTATATTTACCTAAAACAAAATCAATAACATTATATTCAGGTTTACCAATACCTATTTTAATATGAAGATATTTATCACTTCCTAAATGTTCTGTAATTGATTTAATTCCATTATGACCTGCACTTTTCCCACCCATTTTAAATTTTAAATGTCCTGGTAAAATATCCATTTCATCATGAATTACTACAATATCTTCTAAATCAATTTTAAAATAATCCGCAATTTCTTTAACAGCAATTCCACTATTATTCATATATGTTTGAGGTTTTACTAACAATAAATCTTCATCCATATACTTAACTTTTTTATATAAAGAATGAAATCCACTTTTATCAATTGATTCTCCTAAAGAATCTGCTAATAAATCTACTGTATCAAATCCAACATTATGGCGTGTATGTTCATATTCTTTACCATAATTTCCAAGTCCAACAATTAATTTCATGAGATATATTTTACTATTTTTTTAACTCAAAATATACTTAAAAATATAGATAATATTCTAGATAAATATTAGTAGAATTATTAACAATTTTTGTCAATTAAAAATAAATTAAAAATATTAAAAAATGTATTTGACAAAATTGTCAGTTACTCATAAAATTATTTCAATTTCTAGGAGGAAATTATTATGCCAAGAACAAAAGAAGCTAACGAATTAGTAAAAAATAAAAAAAGACAATTAATTTTAGATACTGCTTTAAGATTATTCTGTTTAAAAGGCTACGATAATGTTACTATGGATGAAATTGCTAAAGAAGCAAAAATTTCACATGGATTAATTTATCATTATTTTAAAGATAAAACAGATGTTTTAGGTCATTTAACAGAAGCAGGAAAATCAAGATTAAATGAATCTTTAATTGATGAACCATCAAAAGATTTAAAAGGAAAAGATTATTTTGAAAATATGACTAATTTTATCTTTGATTGTTGTAAAAAAGGTGAAGAATATGTCTATTATATGTATTTATTCTTAACTTTTAGATTCTCAATTAAAGAATATCAAGAATATTCTCATTTAAAATTCTTCCAAAAATTTGAAGATGAATTTAAATACGCTCAAGAAAAAGGTGAATTTGAAGAAGGAAATCCAAAAGAATTCATCACTTGTTATTTCATTTTACTTCAATCAATCGTACATGAACTCATGATTAATAAAAACAAACTTGAAATTCCATCAACTAAAGTAATCATGAATTTAATGTATAAGAAAAAATAGGATTAATAAAAATGAAATTAACTTTAAAAACCATGCTAGAAAAATGGTATCTTTTAATTCTAGCGTTTATTGCAATTATTTCCCAAGTATATTTCCAATTATTACTTCCAAATTTCATGGGAAATATTCAAAAAATTATTACTTATAAAGTAAATACTCCAGCAACTCCAGTAATAATCGAAAATCCTTTAACTAAAGCAACATTTACAATCACTGAAGCTTTAGGAAATGATGGAGTAGTTAACGCTATTTTAAATCAAGGTGGATGGATGATACTTTGTTGTTGTGTCATTTTAGGATGTGCATTTATTCAATTTTATAGTGCATCTGCTTTAGGAGCACATGTAGGTAAAAGATTAAGAGAAAAAATGTATCAAAAAGTTAATGAATTAAGTTTATCTCAATATAATTCATTTGGTACTGCAACTTTAATCACAAGAACTACAAATGATATTGAACAAGTTAAAAATATAACAGTATTTGGAACTCGTATTATCATTATGTCTCCAGCCTACATTGTTATTGCATTAATTAACGCTTTAGCATTAGCAGATCCCGCTCCAAAATTAACTATTGTTTTAGCAATTTGTTTACCACTTGTTATCTTAATTCTTTTAATTTTATTCTACTTTGCATCTCCAATGTTTAAGAAAATTCAAAAACAAACTGATGATATCACAGTTGTTTTAAGAGAAAATTTAACAGGTATTAGAGTTGTTAGAGCATACAATCAACAAGAAGAAGAAAATAAAAAGTTTGATAAAGAAAATACAGGTATGAAAAATATCAACATTAAAGTTGGTAGAATGATGAGTATTGCAAACCCTGTAATTTCAATTGTTTTTAACATTTGTTATATTGGAATTTATGGATTTGGATTCTTCTTATTAACTCAAGTTAAAGTCCCAATTACTCAATTTGAAGTCTCAATTCTTTCTCAAATTACTTCAATTTCAATGGTTGCTCAATATTCAATGCAAATCATGCAATCATTCATTATGCTTGGAATGATTTTAATCATGCTTCCTCAAGCAAGTGTCAGTGCTAAACGTATTAAAGAAGTTTTAGATATCGATACTTCAAAAGATGAAATTAAATCTAAAGAAGAAGCAATTAATGCATTAAATCATAAGAAAAATCAAGTTTTACATGATTATAAAGAAAATTATAAAGCTACTCATAATGATGAAAAATTATCAATTTCTTTATTAAAAGATAAATATTCTAAATTATCTAAAGAAGAAATTGAAAAAGATCCTCAATACCCATTCTTTAATGAATACATTCAAAAAGAAAACGAATTTAATAAAATTATTGAAGAAGTTCAAAAAGCTGATTCAAAAGAATACGTTAAATTAATTGGGAAAATCTTTGATAACACTAAAGAAAAAGGTGTCATTGAATTTAAAAATGTTTATTTCCAATATCCAGATAGCAATGTTCCTACAATTAAAGATATTTCTTTTAAAACAAAACCAGGAACAACCACTGCAATCATTGGATCAACTGGAAGTGGTAAATCTTCTTTAATCAATTTAATTCCTCGTTTTTATAATCCTACCAGTGGAGAAATCTTACTTGATGGAGTAGATATTAGCAAAATTCCTGAAAAAGTTGTTAGAGATCATATTGGATTTGTTCCTCAAACTGCTGTTTTATTTTCAGGAACAATTGAAGAAAATATTAAATTTGGTAAAGATGACGCATCTAGAGAAGATGTTTTAGAAGCATTAAAAGTTGCTCAAGCTGAACATTTCGTTTCTAAATTACCTGAAGGAATTAATAGTCAAGTTTCTCAAGGTGGTAAAAACTTCTCAGGTGGTCAAAAACAAAGACTTGCAATTGCTAGATCTTTAATTAAAAAACCTGAAATTTATGTATTTGATGATTCTTTTAGTGCACTTGATTTTAAAACAGACGCTAAATTAAGAGCTGAACTTAAAACTTATACTAAAGGTTCTTCAATAATTATCGTTGCTCAAAGAGTTTCTTCAATTCTTGATGCTGATAATATTATTGTTTTAGATGAAGGAAATTGTGTTGCTCAAGGAACACACACTGAACTATTAAAAACTTGTTCAGTTTATCAAAACATTGTTAAATCTCAACTTGATCCAGATGAAGTAGAAAAAACTATTAAAATGAATCAAGAATCTTTAAAAGAAGGAGGTAATAAGTAATGCCACCAATGAGAGGAGGAAGAATGCACTCCAAACCTAAAGATTTTAAAGGAACTGCAAAAAGAATGATAAAAGATTTTAAAGGAGATTTACCTTTAATCTCTGTAGTTATTATTCTTGCAATTGCTAGTGCATTCATGAGTGTTTATACACCTTATATATTTAATGATTTAATTTCTACATCCACTATTCAAACAATGTTTGAAATAACTGGATTTGATGCTGCTGGAAATGTTATTTTAACAATAAATTGGTCAATTTTCTTTGAAAAATTCGGTTTAGTTTTAGGACTTTATGTAGTTGCTGCTTTACTTTCATGGTTAAGTGAATTTGTTGCAGTTTCAATTAGTGCTAAATACGCATATAGAATGCGTAGAAGAGTTCTTGAAAAAATCGATAAATTACCACTTTCTTACTTTGATAGAGTTCCTTATGGAGATACCTTATCAGTAGGTACAAATGATGTTGATAATATTTCAAGAAATTTACAATCAATTATTACTCAAGTATTTTCTGGATTAACTTTATTTTTAGGTGCAATTGTAATGATGTTTATTCTTGATTATAGAATTGCATTTGTTGCACTTTGTTCACTTCCATTATCATTTATTTTTGTTATTTTAATTTCTAAATTCTCAGGTAGACAATTTAAAAATTACCGTAAAGATTTAGGTATATTAAATGGTAAGATTGAAGAAACATATTCTGGATATAAAATTATCAAATTATTCAATAAAGAAGATGATTTTATTAAAGAATTCAATGAAACTAATGAAAAAATGAAGAAAAGTGACTTAACTTCTCAATTCCTTTCAGGTTTAGTATTCCCACTTACATTCTTTGTTAATAATTTATGTTATGTTGGAATTGCTGTAGTTGGTGGAATTGTTGCAGAAGCTAATGTCATGATTACATTCTTCACATACTTAAACCTTTTTACTCGTCCAATCCAACAAATTGGTCAAATATTCTCTGTTATTCAATCAATCATTGCAAGTGGTGAAAGAATTTATGAATTATTAGATGAAAAAGAAGAAATTCCTGATTCAATTGAAGCAATTTCAGATGAAACTGAAATTCAAGGTCAATTTGATTTTGAAAATGTAGATTTCTCTTATTCTCCTGATAAGTCTTTAATTGAAGGCATGAATTTACACGTTAATAAAGGTGATACTATTGCAATTGTTGGACCAACTGGTGCTGGAAAAACTACTTTAGTTAACTTAATCATGAGATTCTACGAAATTAATAATGGTGAATTAAAATTAGATGGTAAATCTACAAAAGACTATAAACGTAGTACTTTAAGAGGAAGTATTGGTATGGTTTTACAAGATACTTGGTTATTTAGAGGTACTATTAAAGAAAATCTTCTTTATGGAGATAATAACGCTACTGATGAAGAAATCCAAAAAGCTTGTAAAGAAGCACATTGTGATCACTTTATTGAAACTTTACCTGGAGGATATAATTTCATGTTAAATGAAGATGGAAATAATATTTCTCAAGGTCAAAGACAACTTTTAACAATTGCACGTGCTATTATTTCAAAACCAAAAATCTTAATTTTAGATGAAGCTACATCTTCAGTTGATACAAGAACTGAACAAGCAATCCAAGATGCATTAGATACAATTATGAAAGATAGAACATCTTTCGTTATTGCACACCGTTTATCTACAATTAAGAATGCTAAAACAATTATTGTTATGAAAAAAGGACACATTATTGAAACTGGAAATCATGAAGAATTATTAAAGAAAAATGGATTCTACGCAGAACTCTATAATTCTCAATTCTCAGGATTTAATCCAATGGAAAAGAGTAATGATGTTTTAGAAAGTTAGTAATTTATTTAACTGCTAAGTTCAAAAAAAACTTAGCAGTTTTTTTTACTTTTGATCTTGATCTTTTTATTAAATTTTAGTAAAATATATATACTTAAAAGGGAGGAAATATGGATAAGACAGTTGTTGAGCTTTTTGCTGGAGTTGGTGGTTTTAGAGTTGGTTTAAACAAAATTAAAAAATTTGACGAAAATGGTCGTGCAATTGAAAATGGCGATTGGAATTTTGTATGGTCTAATCAATGGGAACCTTCAACAAAAGAGCAACACGCTTATAACTGTTATTCATTAAGATTCGGAAAAGAAAATAATTCAAATGAAGATATATCTATAATAAACAAAAGTGAAATACCAAATCATACTCTTCTTGTTGGAGGTTTTCCTTGTCAAGATTATTCAGTCGCTAGATCTTTAAGTAATGAAAGAGGAATTGAAGGAAAAAAAGGTGTTCTTTGGTGGCAAATAAACGATATTTTAAAAGAAAAACAACCGAAATTCGTTCTCCTCGAAAATGTAGATAGACTTTTAAA
Source organism: Lachnospiraceae bacterium (assembly GCA_963660725.1). Classification (GTDB taxonomy): domain Bacteria; phylum Bacillota_I; class Bacilli_A; order RFN20; family CAG-826; genus Onthovivens. The sequence continues at coordinate 7,263 of CAVKZU010000109.1, forward strand.
AGCCCCTTCAAAACAAAGAGGTCAAGCTTTTGGAATTATGTTACGTTGTTTTTCTGATAACGGATATGGCGTTCAGTGGAAAATTATTAATGCTGCTGATTTTGGACACGTCCAAAGACGTAGAAGAATTTTTATATTCGCTTTTCATAAATCCACAAATTACTATAAAAATTTCAAAAAAACTAACGAAAAAAATGGTGAAGAATTCACATTATTGAACAGCCTTGTTTTTTCAAGTCCTTTTCCTTCAATGAAAATTGGTGAAATAAGCAAAGGTTTAATTAAAAATGATGAATATAAAACAGTTTTAGATATATCTGAAAAATTTTCATTTGACTTCGAAAATACAGGCTTTTTATTAAATGATAATTTTTATACTGTTAAAGAAGCTTCAACATATAACAAAAAAACTTTAAATTTAGGAAATATTTTAGAAAGTAATAACATTCCTGAATATTGTTACGAAGTAAATATTGAAAAATTTAAATACTTAAAAGGTTCTAAAAAAATATTAAGAAAATCAAAAGATGGACATGAGTATTATTATTCAGAAGGTTCTATTCCTTTTCCAGATAAACTAGATGCACCTGGAAGAACAATGTTAACAAGTGAAGGTACTACAAATAGAAGTTCTCATTTCATTTTAGATCCTAATTCTAATAAATATCGAATTCTTACTCCCGTTGAGTGTGAAAGAATGGATGAATTCCCAGATAATTGGACAAATACAGGTATGTCTCCAAAAAGAAGATATTTTATTGCTGGCAATGCTTTAGTTTGTGGACTAGTTGAATC
>CAVKZU010000110.1:0-2699 GCA_963660725.1 Lachnospiraceae bacterium
GACTTGCACCTATAGTTTTAAAAGAAAACGTAAAAGAATTAGAAAATTTAAGGTTAAAAGGATTAATTAAATTATATTCTAATGATAAAAAAATATATGAAGAAAATGGTGAACTTATTTTTAAAAAAGATGGTATAAGTGGAATATCAATTTTTAATATTAATTCTATTATTAACCGTAATAATTTAGAAAATCCAAAAATTATAATTGATTTATTTAGTGACTTTAAAGAAGAAGTTTTATTTAATAAAATCAATAATAAATATAAAAAATATGGTAATTCTTTTTTAGAATCTTTATTTGGAAAACAACTTTTTAATTATATTAAAAAGAAATCACAAAATATTTTAACTTTATATGTATATTTATTAAAAAACTTGGAATTTAATTATAAATCTTCTTATGATTTTGATTTTTCTCAAGTAACTTTAGGTGGAATTTCTTTAAAAGAAATTAATGATGATTTCTCTTCTAAAAAAGAAAAAAATATCTATTTTATAGGAGAAGTTTTAGATGTTGATGGGTTATGTGGAGGATACAATATTATGTTTGCAATTTATAGTGCATTTATTGTATCAAATTCTATATATCAATCTCTTTAAATTCATATTTTAATTCATTATTTTCTAAATTTAAAATCAAATATGTTCCTTTACTTCCATCACGAGGTTTTGATAAACTTCCAGGATTAAAAATATAAATATTATCTAATTTATAAGCGTATCTAGAATGTGTATGTCCAAATAAAAAGATATCACAATTTGTGTTTTTGATATAACTTTCTTTATCACTTGAACGTGTAAAATTTACCCCATGTTCCATATAAATTTTAAAACCATTTTGATTAATGATTCTTGATAAAGGAAGATCACTAAAGTAGTCACAATTTCCTTTAACACATAAAAATGGTGACATTAAATATTCAGGTAATTCAAAATCTCCAAGGTGTAGATAAATGTCTATACCTTTTTCTTTATTCATTATTTCATTAATTATAGATTTGTTTCCATGGGTATCACTTATTACTAAAATTTTCATGAAATTAGTATAGCATAAAAATTTAATAAATATTTTAATATTACTATATAAAATTATCTCAAATGTGCTATTATTTTATCGCAATGAAAAAGATTGATTTAGAAAATCAAGAAAGAACACCTTATCTTGAAGCTTATAAAGAATATTTAGACGCTAAAACTACAGTATTTGATGTTCCAGGACATCATCAAGGTAAAATTCATACTGATTTTGATAAGATTTTTGGTAAAGAAATATATAAAAAAGATATAAATGCACCTCGAGGGATGGATAATTTGGCTCATCCTCATTTTGCAATTAAAGACGCTCAAGATTTATTTGCAAAGGCTTGTAACGCTGATTATTGTAAATTTTTAGTAAATGGATCAACTAGTGGTAATTTAATTATGATTATGTCTTGTTTAAAAGCTAATGAAAAAATTATTTTACCTAGAAATATTCATAAATCAGTAATTAGCGCAATCGTTTTAAGTGGTGCAATTCCTGTATTCGTAATGCCTGAGATTGATAAACAAATAGAGATTGTTAATCAAATATCTTTTTCTGATTGGAAAAAAGCAATTGATAAAAATAAAGATGCTAAAGCAATATTTATTATTAATCCTACATATTTTGGTGCAACTTGTGATTTAAAGAAAATTGTAGATTATGCTCATAAAAAGAATATGAAAGTTTTAGTTGATGAAGCTCATGGAAGTCATTTTTATTTTTCTAAACATAGTCCAATTACTGCAATGGATGCAAATGCAGATATGGCAACTTTATCAATTCATAAAACTGGTGGAAGTTTAACTCAATCAAGTGTTTTATTAGTAAAAGGTGATAGAGTTAGTAAATATGATGTTAATAAAACTTGTAATTTAATTACTACTACATCTCCATCATCTTTATTGATCGCATCTTTAGATAGTGCAAGAAAATTTATGGTATTTCATGGAAATAAACATATTTATGAAGCTATTAAGCTTGCTAAAGAAACATTAAATGAAATTAATAAAATTAAAGGTTTTATTGCACATGGAAAAGATTATTTCAAAGAGAAAGGATCTTATTCATATGATGAAACTAAACTTGTAGTAGAATTAGATAAATTAGAAATTACAGGGTTTGATTTATATAAAATCTTAAAAGATGATTATCATATTCAAATTGAGCTTGCGGAAACTTATGTATTTTTATTATTATTCACTGTTGGAAGTAAAAAAGAAGACGTTTCAAAGTTAATTGACGCTTTAAAAGATATTAGTAGAAGATTTTATAATCCTGATATTGTTTATGAAGATCATCATTATATTACAGGATTCCCTACTTTAAAAATAAGACCTCGTGCTGCCTATCATGCACCTTTAGAAGTTGTAAATTTAGAAGACGCTAAAGGAAGGATTTCAAAAGAAACAATCATGATTTATCCTCCAGGTATTCCAATTATTATTCCTGGAGAAGTTTTTTCTGAAGAAATTATTAATGAATTAAATTACTATATTAAAACAAATGCAAATATTGTATCAGATTGGGATGGTAGTGGAGAAGTTTCAGTTATTGACGAAAAGAATGCAATTTCATTAAAAGTATTAGAAGACTCAACGTATTAAATTGAGTCTTTTTAAAAGTGTGACGGGCATGTTATATATCTAAAGGGTGAAAGTCCCAAGTAGGAAAGT
>CAVKZU010000111.1:0-2727 GCA_963660725.1 Lachnospiraceae bacterium
GCAATTATTCTTATATTTTTTGAAAAAAAGCAATCTATTAATTAATAAAGATATATCGATTTATAAATCTTTTAATAATTATCCGTATATTTTCTTTTTAAAGATTGCTAAAATAAAATTAATTTAACGAAAATTTATTAATATGGATCAAGATAAATTATTAGAAGAAATTTCTAGATTAAAGGCTGAAAACAAAAGATTAAGAGAATTGCTAATCAGTAATCGTATACCTTTTGAAGAAAAGAAGGAAGAGTTTCAATTTTCTAATTTAGAAAAAATGCAGATATATAAATCCTACTTTAAAGGGCGTCAAGATGTTTATACAGAAAAATATATTAAAAAAGATGGAAAAAAAGGATATGCAAAAGCTTGTAAAAATAGATTTTCTTCTTTATGTGATTATTTAAAATATAAGCAATGCAAAGGTTGTCCTAATGAAGTTTTTAAAGAATTAGATGATGATGCATATTGGCAACATCTTTTAGGAAAAAAATCAAATGGAATTTATCCAATTATAGACAAAACATATTGTTATTTTTTAGCAATTGATTTTGATGATGAACAATTTAAAGAAGCAGCATTAGCTTATAAAAATGAATGTAAAAAACTAAATATTGATTCATTAATTGAAATTTCACAATCTGGATGTGGAGCACATGTCTGGATATTTTTTGATGATAAAATAATTGTGAAAAAAGCAAGAATACTAGGTGATTATTTATTATCACAAGCAATGTTAAACAATAAGTCTATATCATTTAAATCATATGATAGATTTTTTCCTTCACAAGATTTTATTGATGAAAAAGGTTTTGGCAATTGTATTGCACTTCCTTTACAAGGAGAATGTGTAAAAGAAAAGAGAACATCTATGTTTGTTGATGATGATTTTGTTCCATATAAAAATCAAATATTTGCTTTAAATAATACGAAAAAACTTTCAGAATTAGAACTTGAAATCCTTTTCAAAGAGTTAAATTTAAATGAAAATATAATTGAATTATCATCGAAAAATATAAAAAAGATTAATTTATCAAAAATTGATTTTAAAGAAGAAGTAGAAATTATTTATAAAAATGATATTTTTGTAAGCAAAAAAGGTTTATCTGATAAAGCGATTAGTTATATTAAAAGATTAGGTGTAGTTTATAATCCTGAATTTTATGAAAAACAAGCAAAAAGATTATCTACTTATAATATTTCAAGATTTATTGAATTATTCAAAGAAGATTTAGAATATATTTCTCTTCCAAGAGGCTCTTATGATGATTTAATTTATATTTTAAACTTTATAGGTGTTACATATAAATTAAAAGATAAAAGAGTTAAATTAAAGAATATTGAAATTGAATTTAAAGCTACTTTAAAAAATAATCAAAGTAATGCAACACAAGAACTTTTAAAATATGATAATGGTTTATTAGTTGCAGAAACTGGAAGTGGTAAAACTATTATGGGAATGAGTATTATTAAAGAAATTTCTAAACCTACTTTAATATTAGTAGAAAAGATTAAATTGCTTGAACAATGGAAAGAAAGAATTAATGAATTTATGGGTTTTAACCCTGGAGTTTATTATGGTGTAAAGAAAAAACTTACTGGAATTATAGACATTGCATCTATAAAATCTTTAAAAGAAGAAGATGATATTTATGATAAATATGAGATTGTTATTGGGGATGAAATTCATCATATTGCAAGTGCTACATATGAAAATGTAATTAGAAGATTTAGTGCAAGGCATATTTATGGTTTTACTGCAACTCCTGCTAGATCAGACCATTTAGAAAAAATCATTTATAAATGTGTGTCACCAATAAGATCAATATTAGAAAAAAGTAACGTTAGTTTCATAAAAGAATTAAAACCAAGATTAACCAAATTTAAATATAAAGAAGAATATGAATTGCTATCATATACAGATTTATGTAAAGAACTATTTTTGGATGAAAACAGAAATAAACAAATCATAAATGATGTTATTAATGAATTTAAAAATGGAAAAAATATTCTAATTTTAACTGAAAGAAACGAACATATTGAAAAAATATATGATTCTATTAAAGATAAGTGTAAAAATGTTTTTAAAATTAATGGTTCAGCAAAAGCGAAAGATAAAAAAATATTTTCTAATAATATTAAAGAACTTCAAAATGGATTTATAATTATTTCAACTGGAAAATATCTTGGTGAAGGGTTTGATTTACCTTCTCTTAATACATTATTTTTGACAATGCCATTTAAATGGAAAGGGTTGTTATCACAATATATTGGAAGGATACAAAGAGAAGTAGAAGATAAAAAACAAGTAATTGTCTATGATTATGTCGATATTAAAGTTGGGAAATTTGCTCATCAATTTCAATTAAGACTAAAAGAATATAAAAAACAAGGATTTATTGTTGAAGATAACAAAAATAAAATGAATTTGATTTTCTCCTCATCTAATTATAGAAATAAATTAATTGAAGATATTGAAACAGCTAAATCTATAAAGTTTATGTTTAATAATTTTAATGAATTTGTATTAGAAAACTTGCTTGAATTAAATAAATCAATAGAAATTATTACAGATTGCGATATTAAGATAGGAAACAATATTAAAAAAGAACATTCAAATTTAAATGCAATAATTATAAATGATCAAATTTTATGGTATGGAAGCATAAATCCTTTTAATTATTCTTCAAAAGAAGACACAATATTAAGAATTGAAGATTCTGAATA
>CAVKZU010000112.1:0-4991 GCA_963660725.1 Lachnospiraceae bacterium
ATTTAAAATCTTTATTAAAAACATCTTTAACATTTATAAATTCATCTACATTTAAGTTAATTTTAAATTTAAATAACTTAAATATATCTTCTAAATATAATTTACTAATAATTATTTGGTATTTCCCTAAAACATCTAAATTTAATTTAACATTTAAAGATTTAATAAATCCTAAAAAATAATCTTCATTACTTTTAAAATTTAATGATTCAATATTTAAATTTAACTCATTTAATTCATATTCTAAATAACATAAATTTAATATTTTATTAAATTTTAAGTTTATATTTTTCGAATCATTAAAATTAAATTCTTTTTTTGATTCTAATCTAATCTTTAATCTAGATTTATTAATTAAAAGGGTTAAAATACTTAAAAATGGAATAATAAAAATAATTAACATAACACTTAAAGTTACATTATTATTTAAAAATATATATAAAATAATTGAAATAATTAAAATTATTACATAAATTATCCAGTTTTTAATTAATTTAGATTTTGTCATCTGGTACTTTTACTCTTTTTAATAAATCATTTAATAATTCTTCATTTTTAATTTTGTTATTACTAGATGATGATTTAATAATTCTATGTTTTGTAATATCAATAAATACATCTCTAATATCACTTGGAATAACATAATTTCTAGATAAAAAATAAGCGTGTACTTTAGAAGCTTTTAATAAATCAATTGAACTTCTAGTACTTAATCCAATTTCAAAATCAGAATTATTTCTAGTAGAATCCACTAAATTTACAATATATTTATAAATATTATCTTTAACTTCTACTCTTTCTATTTCTTCTTTTATTCTTAAAATATCATCATTATTACAAATTTTTTGAATATTTTTTAATAAATCTTGATTATTTTTAGATTTCAAAATATCAATTTCATCTTGTCTTGATGGATATCCAATTGAAAATGATATAAAAAATCTATCAAGTTCAGCGTATGGTAATTTTTGCGTTCCAATACTTCCTACTTCATTTTGAGTAGCGATTAAAATAAATGGATCTTTTAATTTATAAGTATTTTTATCAACTGTAACTTGTTTTTCTTCCATCGCTTCAAGTAAAGCTGCTTGAGTTTTACTTGAAGTTCTATTAATTTCGTCTACTAAAACGATATTTGAATCATTGATAACGCCTTCTTTATATTTAAATTTATTGTCAATTTTATCAAAATAGGTAAATCCAACGATATCGCTTGGTAAAAGATCAATAGTACATTGAATTCTAGAAAATTTTAAATCCATTACTTTAGAAAATGTTTTCGTTAAGGTAGTTTTTCCAACTCCAGGAACATCATCAATTAAAATATTTCCATCGCTAAAAAATCCTAGTAATAATTTATCAATTACTTCATCTTTTCCTTTAATTACTTTCTTTATTTCTTCTTTTATTTCCTTAATTTTATTATCCATTATTTAATTATAATCCTATTATCAACTTTATTATATTTATCTATAATTTCTCCATCAAGTGCTCCAAATACATATTCAACAACACAATCTCTAATTGTTCTATCACATATAACTTTACTTGTAGCATTTAAAGAAACATAATTTGAATCCATTCCATTTAATATAGCGTTACTTGTAATAACTGCATATGTTTCATCTTCTTTGAATTCATTTCCATTTATGGAATTTATAGTAACTCTACTTCCAACATTATTATCTTTATACCAATACTTTCCATAAGCTTCACCTTTAACGTATTCTTTTGAAGTATCAATTTGATAATTAATTCCACTAACTTGCATAAATGATGCTAAAGAATCAAGTTCAGTAATTGAAGAAGTTAAATTCATACTAGCAACTTCTAAAAGTTCTACTAATTCTTTACCTTTTAAATACATAATTCCAATCTTATTTGGATATGGTAAAACTCTTTTTAAATCTTTCATAGAAACATCTCCAGTATAAAGGTAATCTCTTAAATTTCCACCATTCCAAATAGAAACAACTTTATCTTCACTTACTTCAAGTTTAACTTCTTCACTATTTGATACTAAAACTCCATTTAATGCATACCATCTTAAAGCGTCACTCCAGAAATCCCCTAAATTTGTTTCTTTAGTACGGTTATCATACATTGATCCATTTAAAGTAACATAACTTCCAAATAATCTTCTTGTATCTTCATTACTTTCAATTTCTTTTTCTAAATCATTTAATTTAGAATCTAAATCTTTAGATTCATAATTACTAATTTCTTTAGTAAAATCTTTAATTCCTAATGATTTTTCATTATATGAATATGCTTCTACTTTAAAATTTCCATTAGTTAATGACTTAGGATTAATATCAGAATATTGAGAATAAAAAGAAGAATCAAAGGTATAATTTTCTAAACAAATCTTTAAATCTGCATTACTATTTTCTAATAATTCTTGAGTATAAATTGGTTCTTCTCTTTGATAGATATTAGTAAAATTACTTTCTAATACATAACTTGATACATTTTCATCAATTACCCCTGTTATAACTACTTTCTTATTCTTTTTAGTAGTAATTTCTAAACTAGAATTATACGCAAATTCTGTATCACTTACTTTAATATTTGAAACTGCATCTAATGAAGATTCTTTTAAAAAGCTTCCTAAAGTTCCATCTTCATAGAAAATTTCATGATTTTCATTACCGACTTTTCCATTTCCAAATGCAAATTCATATGCTCCTAAATTAACTGCACTATATCCAACTTCTTTCATTAAACTAATAAAAGATTTACCACTATCAAAAGAAGTATATTTAGTACCTGCTAAAAAATTACCTGAATCAAGCAAAATAACTTCTGCACCTTGATTCTCTAAATCAGTTTTTAATCCTTTAATATTTTTTAATTTTGTAACATCTCCTCTAATATTTGAAGTTACTAATACAACTAAATTATTTTCTGGATTAAATTCATTTGAATTTGTTTCGTTACATCCAACTAAACTAGTAGATACAGCAATCATTCCTAAAGTTAATAATAAATTTCTTTTTTTCATTTTCTTACTCCTCATATTCATTTATATCTTTTTCTTTTTTATTTATTTCTTTATTTTTGTTATTTTCTAACTTTATTAATTTAGATTTGTCTAATAAAAACACTACATTTGGAATTAATATTATTTGAATAATAATTCCTGGCCACCCTTTAACAAAGTAACTTGTCGCCCATAGTCCTAAAGAATAGTTTCCTTCAGTATACATTAAAGCACTCACTATTCCTCCAGCACATCTTCCAATTAAAATAGAAATTATCAAACTTACATAGATATTTATGTATAAATGCTTAAATTTAACTATTTTTAAATATAAATAAGGTAAACTTCCATAAATTAAACATTCCACAATCATTGAAGGAAGATTCGAAACAGTAGGCATTCCTGAAATAAGCATTGATAATATTGGTCCAAAAAGTCCTACTAATAATCCAAATTTATATCCACAAATAAGTCCACACAATAAAACTGGAATATGAAGTGGTGAAAAGATTACTGCACTATTTGGAACAGCATGAAAAGCAATAGGTAAAATAACCGCAAGTGCAAGGCACATTGCGGACATACATATTTTCTTAATTAATTCTTTTCTTTCAATTTGACTAATCATATTTCCGAACTTTTTTAACAAAATGTATTATAATTTTACTAATAAAACTAAACAAATACAATAAATATGTTCGATATTTTACATTTTTATATTAAAATAAATATATGGATAAACGAGTTATTAAAACAAGAAAAGAAATTAAAGATTCATTTTTAAAAATTTTAGAATCTAAAAATTATAACGATATTACAATTCAAGATATTTTAAATGATTCAAAAGTAGCAAGATCTACATTTTATCAACATTTTGAATCCAAAGAAGATATCATTCAATCAATTTTAGAAGATATTTTTGAACATATTAATTCCACTACTTTAGAAAAAGAACAAAATCATGATTTTACTAAAAAAGATGATTTTAAAGATATCTTTTTACATATGCTTACTCATTTTTATGAAGATAGAAATCTTTTAAAAGCAGTTTTTGACAATGAATCTTATGGTGTATTTTTAAAATTATTACATCATTCAATGATTACTCTTGTTAATAATTACAAAGATTCAATTATTTCCACTAAAGAAATTCCTGAATCATTAATCATCAAAATCACAATTATTGATATTATGAATACGATAAAATGGTGGATTAAAGAAGATGATTTTAATTCAACTCCTGAAGAAATCTGTACTTATTTTTATAAATTATCAAAAAGTTATTTAAAATAATAGACAAAATATATTTCTTTCTAGTATAATAAATCGTCTTGTTAGAGATTGCTAACAAGTATTAGATTATGGAAGAAATTAGAAAAGACGGAAAGAAAGAAGTAGAAATAAAACTTGTAAGAAGTAAAATTTTAAGAATAATATTAATTATTATTGGATCAATTTCATTAGCACTTGGAGTGGTAGGAATATTCTTACCAATTTTACCAACCGTTCCTTTCTTTTTACTTACTACTTTTTGTTATGTTCGAGGATCTAAAAAGTTCGCACTATGGTTTTTAAATTCAAAGCTTTATAAAAATCATGTTGAAAACTTTGCAAAACATAGAGTAATGACATTAAAAAATGAATTAATCTTACTTTTATGTGTCAGTGCACTCCTTCTTACAACATTATTTTTCATTAATAATTTAACAATGAGTATTGTCTTTACGTGTTTAATCTTCCTTAAATACACTTATTTTGTCTTTAGAGTTACCCCTATTTCTAAAAAAGAATATATTGAAATTAAAGAAAAAGACAAATTAGAAGCAGAAGGTAATTTATGTTAACTACCTTCATAAATTTTCAAGATCATAGAGTAATTGCAATGATAATCTCCTTTTCAATAATTCTTATTTCTATTATTGCAATTATTACTAGATATATTATTCATAAGAAAAAGAAGAAATAACTTCCTTATTTCTTCTTTTTTTAATATAATTTATGCTTTTTA
>CAVKZU010000113.1:0-7536 GCA_963660725.1 Lachnospiraceae bacterium
GATCAACTTTACCTTTATTCTTTTTCATAAGTAAACCCATAACGAATCCTTGAGCACGTGTTTTACCATTTTTAAAATCATCTGGTAAAGTTGGATTAGCTTTAATAATTTCAACAATATCATTTCTAATTTGATTTTCATCATTAATTAAAGTTGCACCCATTTCTTCTTTTAAAACAAGTGGAGATTTATTAGTTTCAATCATCTTAGTAAAAATATCTTTTCCTTGTTTTGAGTTAATCTTTTTATTAACTAAAAGTTCTACTAAATCAGCTAAATCTTTAGGACTTACTTTAAAATCTTTAATAGTTAATTCATTTTTATTTAAATATCCTAAAACTTCAGAAATAATAAAGTTAGCTAAAGCTTGGTATGAGCTAGAATTTTTACAAACTTCATCATAATAATCAGCAAGTTCAACACTTGAAAGTAAAATCTTAGTATCAACTTTATTTAATCCATAATTTTTCATGAATCTTTCAAGTTTTGCATCATATAATTCATTTGATGTTTCAATTGCGTGATTGACAAATTCATCGGATAAATGAACAACTGGAATATTTCCTTCTGTAAAATATTTATAATCTACAGCATCAGTTTTAACTCTCATTAAAATAGTTTCTTTTTTAGCTTCATCCCATCTTCTTGTTTCTTGAGCAATTTCTTTTCCACTAAGTAACATAGAAGATTGTCTTCCAATTTCAAAATCAATTGCAGCTTCAATATTTGCAGTTGAATTTAAGTTTTTAACCTCAACTTTTGTACCAAATTTTTCGCTTCCATAAGGGCGAAGAGAAATATTAACATCACATCTTAAAGAACCATTTTCCATCTTACCATCACTAACATTTAAATAAGTAACGATTTCTCTAATTTTTTCGACATATTTTCTAGCTTCTTCACCTGTTCTTAAAGCAGGACGAGAAACAATTTCAACAAGTGGAATACCAGCTCTATTGTAATCAAGTAATGTATAATCAGCAAAATGGTGTTGCATACATGTATCTTCTTCCATATGTAATCTTTCAATTGGAATTTGACGTTTTTTATCATCAATTTCTATTTCTAAATAACCATCACTTCCAATTGGGAATTCTTGTTGAGTAATTTGATAACCCTTTGGTAAATCACTATAGAAATAATTTTTTCTATCAAATTGTAAGTTATGATTAATATTCATATGTAAAGCATTACAAACTCTAATTGCGTTAATAACACCTTGTTTATTTAATCTAGGTAAACTTCCTGGATATGCTAAATCAAGATAAGTTGTATTTGTGTTTGGTTCACTTCCAAATTTAATAGGAGCATATGAAAACATCTTTGTTTTTGTCTTCATTTCAACGTGGATTTCAAGTCCAATAACAGCTTCAAAATTCATTATTTAGCCTCCTTTAAAGATAAAACTGAGAAATTTTTCATTCCAATAATATCTTCACAATCTTTAGCAATTTCTAAACATTTTTTATCTTCAAATTGTAAAGATGTAACATTTAAACCAAATGGTAAATTATCTTTAACTCCAAGAGGAATTGTAATTGAAGGATATCCACCAAAATTACCAATACCTAAATAGTTATCTGCAATTAAATATTCATTATTTAATCTATCAGCGTCACCACTTACAACTTTTGGAGCAGTTGAAGGAGAAGCTGGAGCGATAAATGCGTCATATTCTTTTAAGATTTCATCAAATTTATTAACAATTAAATGTCTAACTTTTTTAGCTCTTAAATAAGTATCTTCTTGATTTTCTCTCATTAAAGCAAAACTACCTAAGACGAATCTTCTTTTAATTAATTCTCCAAATCCTTCATTTCTTGTATTAAACATAACTTCTTGGTAAGTTTTACCTTCTTTTCTATTACCAAATTTAATACCATCTAAATTAGCATTATTACTTGTAGCTTCAGCACTTGAAATAATAATATATGCAGGATAAATTGCTTTTAAAATCTTTTCGTCAACTGAAACAACTTCTATTTTATTTCCGTCTTCTTTTAATTTATTAACTAATTTATTAAATTCTTCATTAATTTTTGGATCAGTGATTGAATCACAAATTTCTTTAATTAATGCAATTTTATGAGTTTTCTTTTCAAGTGGTAAACAGCTATTTCTTGATTTTAAAGATGAAGTATAATCTTTTTCATCATATTTATTTAATAAATCAAATGAAATAGCAGCGTCTTCAACTGAACGTGTAAAATATGCAACATGGTCTAAAGAAACTGCAAATGGATATAATCCAAATCTAGAAATTAATCCATAAGTAGGTTTAAATCCAACTGCACCAACATTACTTGCAGGTTTTCTAACACTATCACCAGTATCACTGCCTAATGCAAAAGGAACATAAGGAGCACTAATTGCAATAGCACTTCCAGAACTTGATCCACCAACTCTATGATTTAAAGTTTCATCAAATGGATTATATTGAGTTCCTTTATGTCCACTAGTGCCACTTCCACCCATTGCAAGTTCATCTAAGGTAGATTTAGCAACCATAATTGCTTTATTCTTTTTTAAAATTCTAACAACTTCAGCATCAAAAATAGGATAATATCCTTTTAAAATATTACTTCCACCAGTAGATTCAATATCTTTTGTAGAGAAATTATCTTTACAAACATAAGGGATACCAAAAAATAAATTATCACTAGGGACTTCTTCTTTATCTAATTCATAAGCTTCTTTTAAAGCTTCTTCTTCATTAATAAATTCAAATGCATTGAATTTATCATTTTTAATTCTTTCTAAAGATTCTTTAACTAAATCAGAAACTTTTACTTCTTTATTTAATAAAGCTTCATGAATTTCTACAATTGTTCTATCTAATACACTCATAATTATCCTACAACCTTTGGAAGTTTAATTTGACCATCCTTAACTTCTTTTGCATTTTTAAGCATTTCTTCTTTAGTAAGGATTTCTTCTCCTTCTTCATCTTCTCTTAAAATTGAAAATGATTCATCTCCATAAGGAAAAGACATTGGAGAAATATTATCAATTCCTTCAATATCATCCATTAATTTTAATTGAGATAAAATAACATCAAATTCTTCAAGTAATGTGTCATATTCTTCATCTTTCATATCGAAAAGTAATCTATTTGCACAATCTTTAAGAACTTCTTTATTAACTTCTTTCACGTTTACTCCTCCTTTAAAATATCTTTTAATTCACTTTCGGTTATTATTTTAACATTAAATTGTTTAGCTTTCTCTAATTTTGAACCGGGATTTTCACCCATAATCAAATAATTTGTATTTTTAGATACACTTGATGAACATTTAGCACCTTTACTTTCAAGTAAATCAGTAAGTTCTTTACGGTCAAATTCATCAAAAGATCCAGTAATAACACATCTTTTATTATAGAAGAAATTTTCTTCATTTATATTATCATTTCCAAGATAAATCATATTAACATTGGCGGATTTTAAATTATTAATTAATTCAATATTTTTAGAATCACTAAAATAATTAACTAAAGAAGCACTACTTTTTTCACCAATATCATCGATTAATTTTAAATCTTCTTCTTTTTGTTCCATTAAATTTTGAAGAGTTTTGAATCTAATCGCTAATGTTTTAGCAGTTTTTTCACCAATTTCTTTTATTCCTAATCCAAATAATAATCTTTCTAAACTTCTAGATTTAGATAAATTAATATTATCAATTAAATTATTAAATGATTTATTACTCCATCCATCAAGTTCTAATATCTCTTCTTCATATTTATATAAATTATAAATCGAGAAAATATCACTTAAATATCCTTGATTATAAAGTTGCTCACAAATTTTATCGCCCATTCCTTCAATATTCATCGCATTTTTACTTGCAAAATGGATTAAACTTTCAACCTTTCTTGAAGGACAAGATGTATTAAGACAAAAATGCATTGCGTCTATCTTTTTTAAAGGTTCTCCACAAATAGGACAATTTGTAATCATTTCAAATGGTTTTTCGTTTCCAGTTCTTTTTTCTTTTAAACTTCTAACAACTTCAGGAATAACATCTCCTGCTTTTCTTAAAATTACATAATCTCCAATTCTTAAATCTTTTTCATTAACATAATCTTCATTATGTAATGTTGCTCTTGAAACAATACTTCCTGCAACTCTTACAGGATCTAAACAAGCATTAGGAGTAATTTTTCCAGTTCTTCCTACAGTAAAAACAATATCATTTAATTTAGTAGGAACTTCTTCTGGAGGAAATTTATACGCAATTGCCCATTTAGGAGTTTTAGCAGTGTATCCAAGTAAATCATAATACTTAAAATCATTTACTTTTAATACAATTCCATCAATATCATAAGGAAGTGAACTTCTTTTTTGAGTGTATTCATCAACATAAGCTATTATTTCATCAATTCCTTTAACAACTCTTCTTTCAGGATTAACTTTAAATCCAAGTTCAAATAATTTATCAATAGAATCACTATGTTTATTAAATCCTTTATGGATTGCATCAGTAAAATAATACCACCATCCATCTAATTTTCTTTCTTTTGCAACTTTACTATCTAAATTTCTAATACTTCCAGCTGCAGCATTTCTAGCATTTGCAAGTAAAGGTTCTCCTATTTCGCTTCTTTTTTTATTTAATTCTTCTAAAGAAGCTTTTGACATGTAGATTTCTCCTCTAACTTCAAGTCTTCCAGGATAATCTACACGAGTAGGAATATTTTTAATAGTTAAAACATTAGTAGTAACGTCTTCTCCAGTAATTCCATCTCCTCTAGTTGCACAATATTTTAAAATTCCATCTTCATAAACAAGTGAGCAAGCAAGTCCATCAATTTTCATTTCAGCACTAAATTCAACATCTTTTGTGCCTAATTGTTCATAAACTTTATTAACCCATTCAATTAATTCTTCTTTATTAAAAACATCTGCTAAAGAATACATTTTAAATTTATGTTCTATTTTATTAAAACCTTTTAAAACAACTCCACCAACTCTTTGGGATAATGAATTTCTAGTAACAAGTTCAGGGAATTCTTTTTCTAAACGTAAAAGTTCTTCCATTCCTTTATCGTAAATTGCATCATCAACAGATGGATTATCTAAAACATAATATTCATATGTGTATCTTTCTAATTCTTTAGTTAATTCTTCATATCTTTTTTTAGCGTCTAAAAATTCCATATTTCACCTATTTTTTAGTTATAAATTTATGAGAACCTGACATTTTTTTAATACCAAAATTCTTAAAATCAACAACTATAATATCTCCATTAACTTCTTTAACTACTCCATCTCCAAAAGCTTTATGAGTTAATTCATCACCAACTTTCCAAGAAGAACTTTTTGTGTCTCCAAAAATAGGAACATCTTTTTTTCTTTCTAAAATATCATCATTTTTAGAAACACTTCTTAAAGTACCAGTTGAAGAGAAAGAATAAATATTTGAATTTGAACTCTTTTGAGTAACTTCATTATCTCTTCTTGCAGCAAGTCCTGCTTGAGAAATGAATTCACTTGGTTCGCCCGTCTTTCCTATAGAATAGTTATAATCATTATTATAAGTAATTAAGAGTTCTTTTTTAGCTCTAGTAAAAGCAACATATGCAAGTCTTCTTTCTTCTTCAAGTTGTTTTGTGGAATCTCCATCTAATAAACTTCTAGAATTTGGGAAAACTCCTTCCATAAATCCAACAATAAAAACGTAATCAAACTCTAATCCTTTAGCGGTATGAACAGTCATTAAATTAACTTGAGGAACTTCAGAATCTAATTCATCTTGACTTGTATATAAAGCGACATTTTGTAAATATTCATCAAAAGTAGATTCTGGATTATTTTTTAAATAACTTCTAATATCATCGATTAATGATTTAACGTTTTCAATTCGATCATCTCCACTTTCTTCATCTTCTGCTAAATAATCATAATATCCAATATCAGTTAAGAAATCTTGAAGGACTTCACTATACATTTCGTATCCTTCTTTTAATCTATCTTTACATTTATCGAATTCTTTTAACATTTCTTCAATTTTTATTAAAGTTGAAGTTCCTACTCTTGTAACATGAGAATTTATTTCACTTACATAATTAAAATAAGATAATCCATGTTCTTTAGCTTCATCTTTAATAATATCTAAGGTTTTTTCACCTATTTTTCTTCTAGGAACATTAATAATTCTATCAAAAGAAACATTATCAAGCGGATTAATCATTAAATTAAAATACGCTAAAGCATCTTTAATTTCCTTTCTTTCATAGAATTTAATTCCACTATAAACTCTATAAGGAATTTTTTCTTTAACTAATTCTTTTTCAAAAAGTCTTGATAAATATCCACTACGATAAAGAATTGCACATTGATTATAATTTGCACCATTTTTATCATGTAAATTTTTAATTCTTTTAATAACTTCTCTTGCTTCAACTTCGGAATTATAAAAAGATAAAACTTGAACTTCTTTTCCTTTTTCGCCTTTAGTAAATAAATCTTTTTTAATCCTTTCTTCATTTAAGGAAATAAGTTCATTTGAATGATTAAGAATATTTTGGGTAGAACGGTAATTTTCATTTAAAATTATAGTTTTAGCACCAACAAAATAATTATTAAAATCCAAAATAAGTTTTTGTTTAGCACCTCTCCATGTATAAATTGTTTGATCAGGATCACCAACTACAAAAATTCCAGTATCATCACCACATAAAAGAGTTAAAAGTTTAAATTGTAATGCATTCGTGTCTTGAAATTCATCTACTAAAACTTCTTTAAATCTCTTGTTATATTTTTCTTTTATTTCTGGAAATTCTTTTAAAATAATTACTGTATAAATTAATAAATCATCAAAATCTAATGAATATTGAGAATTTTTCTTTTTCTCATACGCCATAAATATTTCTAACATCTCTTTTTCATGATCATCTTTTGTAAATTCAATATCATTTGGTAATTTACCATCACATTTTTTATTAGAAATATAATTTATACTATCTTTTATAATGTCTGCGCCTTTTGGAATTCCCCTTTCTTTACAAACTTCCTTAACAAGACTTGTTTTATCATCTTCATCAAAAATTGTAAAAGCTTTAGGAAAACCTAAAACATTAATTTCTCTTCTTAAAAAATAATTACAAAATGAATGGAAAGTAGAAATTTTTAAATCTTTTAAATTAAAATCAGGTAATAAATTTTGAGTTCTTTCTTTCATTTCTTTTGCAACTTTGTTTGTAAAAGTAATCGCTAAAACTTCAAAAGGTCTATAAGATCTTTCGCTTAAAAGATAGGCAATTCGATATGTTAAAACTCTAGTTTTTCCACTTCCAGCACCAGCAATAATTCTTAAATATTTATCACAAGAAGCAACAGCTTCATATTGTTTTTCGTTTAATTCACCAATAAAATCCATATTAAATAATTATACTAAAAAATAAAATAAACTTATATAGCAATTAAGTAATTCTTCCTAAAAATCATGGACAATTACTTTATTTTTTTAATTAAATTAAAAATATATATTTTTAAGATTTTTAAACAATGTTAAACTATATAAATGAGTTATTATA
>CAVKZU010000114.1:0-9343 GCA_963660725.1 Lachnospiraceae bacterium
ACAAGAAGAATTATTCTTCGATTGTAATTAATATCTATGTGTTAGAAAGTTAAACGATTTAGCTATTTGGGAAATTAAAAATATATTTTTGAAAGAATATATTAATTATTTTAATTACAGGGGGAAGAATAATTATGGAATATCCAAAAATTAAAAACGTTTTTAAATTTGATGAAAAGTATAGAAACATTTTAGGTTTAAATGAACCTTATGAAACACTTAAAGATATTGAATGGATTGGAAGTGAAAAAGTTGATGGAATGAATATTAGAATTTCTTGGGATGGACATGATATTACTATTGCAGGACACACTTCAAAAAGTGTTATTCCAGAACATATGAATAAATATTTATCAGATTTATTTTTAACTCAAGAAATGGAATATGTTTTTGAACAAATCTTTGAAGATAAAGAAGTTACTATATTTGGAGAAGGCTATGGATATAAACTTCAAACAAATGGCGATAAATATATTAAAGATAAAGTAAGTTTTATTGTATTTGATATAAATATTAATAACTATTGGCTTGAAAGGAAAAATGTTGAAGAAATTTGTGAAAGAATGAATTTATCAATTGTTCCGCTTGTATTTAAAGGAACTCTTGATGAGGCTAAAGAATTCGTTAAAAAACATCCTAATTCAACTTTATCTAATGAACATGAAATGGAAGGATTAGTTTTAAGACCAAAAGTAAATATATTTGATCGAAATGGTAATTTTATAACTTGTAAACTTAAATATCGAGATATGATAAAGGGTGGAGAAGTTATTAAAGAATAGTTAATAAAAATATGGATTGATGATTAAAAAGTCATCAATCCATAGGAATATAAGAAATCAAAAGAGGAGAAAATAAATATGAATATTAATGAAATTGTAAGTTCTTTAAAAGAAATAATTGATAAAAATGGTCAAAAATATCTTAGTGATAAACCATTTGAAGTTTATAACGAGTTAATTAAAGAAAAGAAAGTAGATAATGAGATTGCTGCTTCATTATTACATATCTTTTTGTGTTTTACTCCTAATGATTTCATTATGGAAAATGATGTTGAAACATGTTCTGAAATGATTCAAGATGAATGCAATTTTGATAAAGAATCAGCAGATTATTTTGCAAAAATAATGGTGTCATTATTTTCAAAAGAACATAAAAAAGAATGGAAAAAGAATGAACTCTCAGGTTTTAAATCATTTTTATCTGAAGAATTTAATGTTGAATGGGATGGATTTAGCGTTTGGGATGCAGGTACTTGTACATTAGATTGTAAATATGAAGCAACAATCATCTTAAAACCAACTGAAAAGATAATGAAAAATGATGCATTTTTATTAAAAATAAATAACAATCCATTTTTGACTAAAGAATTTATTAATGATTATTTTTATAACAGTTTAATAAAATGTTTAGATGAAGATTTTAATGAATATTGTACGTGTGATGATTATTATGAGCCATGTGCTGAAGATTATTGTGGAAATATTGATTCAACTATTGAAAAATGGTGTCGTGAAAATGGATTTGAATTTGTATCTTGTGAAGGGGAAGGAGAAACAGGAACTTACGAACCAAAAAGTTATAGGCATTATTGGTAATTATATAAATTTCAAATATTAAAAAAGATGTTAGAAATAACTTGCTAACATCTTTATAACTATTGATTAAAAGCTTGATTTTGTTCAATTCCTTTATATAAGGAGGCATATTCACCATCTTTTTCTAATAATTCTTCGTGCGTTCCTTGTTCAATGATTTTACCTTTTTCAATAACATAAATTAAATCGGCGTTTTTAATAGTAGATAATCTATGTGCAACAATTAAAGTGGTTCTACCTTTTGCTAAATCATTTAATGATTTTTGGATTAAACTTTCAGTAACATTATCTAAAGCACTGGTAGCTTCATCTAAAATAAGAATAGAAGGATTTTTTAAGAAAACTCTTGCAATTGATATTCTTTGTTTTTGTCCACCAGATAATTTAACACCACGTTCTCCAACAATTGTATCGTATCCTTTTTCTAAACTAGTGATATAGTCATGGATATTGGCCATTTTACTAGCTTTGATGATATCTTCATCACTAGCATCATAATTACCATAACGGATATTATCTTTAATTGTTCCATTAAATAAGAATACATCTTGTTGAACAAGTCCAATATTTTTTCTTAAAGATTGGAAAGTCATCTTATTTACATCAATATTATCAATATAAACATGCCCTTTACTTGGATGATAGAAGTTAGGAATTAAATGACAAATAGTCGTTTTTCCTCCTCCAGATGCTCCAACTAAAGCAACTGTTTTACCTTTTTCAATTTCAAAAGAAATATCATCTAAAACATTATCTTCAGTTTGTTTAACATCATAATTAAAAGTAACATGGTCAAAAGTAATTTTACCTTCAAGTTTTCCTACATCTTTAGCATCTTTATCAGTTTCTTCTTCTTTTTCATCAATGATTTCTACAAATCGTTGAAATCCAGTAACGCCTTCTTCAAATTGTTCAACGAAATTGATTAAAGTTGTTAATGGAGTAATAAAAATTGAAACTGAAACGACGAAAGTTACATAACTTGCAGTATCTTTACTTGGAGCAACAAGTAATCCACCCGCAACAATAATTATAAAATTGAAAAGATCTGTTAAAAAAGAAGTAGAAGAACCAAATTGTCCCATTGCTTTATACATTTTGCCTTTAGATTTAACAAAATCTAAATTACTTTCTTCAAATTTCTCTAATTCTTTTTGATCATTTGTAAAAGCTTTTGTAACTCTAATTCCAGTGATTGAAGATTCTAAACGTGCATTAATATTTGCTAAAGATTTTCTATTTTCCATATTTGCTTTATTTAATCTTTTTCTAAAGAATAAAGAAACAAAGAATAAAAATGGAATTGCTACTAAAATCCATAAAGCAAAACGATAGTCAATTGTTAATAAATATATAAAAGAAAGAATAATTGTAATACCACAAATAAAGAAATTTTCAGGTCCATGATGAGCAAGTTCACTAACTTGTTGTAAATCATTTGTCATTCTTGACATGATTTTACCTGTTTCATGTTCATCGAAATAAGAAAAAGGAAGTCTTTGTAATTTAATAAACATTTCTCTTCTCATATCTGCTTGCATATGTGTACCAATCATATGTCCATAATATTGAACAAAAAATTTTAAAAACATTCTAACTATATAACAAATTAAAAGAAAAACACCTAAAACAATTATCATCTTAGTATTGTTATCTGGAACATATGTTTTAATAACTTTATTTGTAATAATTGGATACAAAAGTCCAATTAATGCAATCAAAAAACTTGCTAACATATCAAGAAAGAACATACCTCTATAAGGTTTATAATATTTTATAAATCGTCTTAACATAAATCTCCTCACTACAATAAATCAAATTATAATATAAAAGATATTTAAATCATAATTAATTTAAATTTAAAAGGAGTTTTAATCGAATTAATCAATTTCAAATATTTTTAATAAATTTTTGAAATTATCTTGTGCGTCTAAACAAGTATCAATTAGCCATCCTTTTTCTTCATTCCATTTAGAAAGTCCTCGATAATAAAAAGCTTTTTTTGAATCTTCAATAATAAATGGAACAATATTAAATCTTAAACATTCTTTAAGCATAATTAATCTTCCAACTCTTCCATTACCATCTTGAAAAGGATGGATGTTTTCAAAATTTACATGAAATTCAATGATATCTTCAATTTTTATATCTTTTTTTGAATTATAATTATTTAATAGTAACTTAATTTTTTGAGGAACTTCTAAAGGAGGAGTTGTTAATTTATTACCAATCATATTTGGCTTTAATTTATAATCTCCGACTTTAAACCATTTTAAATCTGAATCTTTGGTGTTTTGTTTCAATAATAAATGTATATGTTTTATCATATCTTCGTTTAAAGGTTTTAAAGCGTTATCAATTATATAATCTATTGCCCTAAAATGGTTACTAGTTTCAATAATATCATCAATTGGTATAAAAGAATCGCCACCAATAGTTCTGGTTTCAAAAATTAATCTTGTTTGATCTTCGCTTAATTTTGAACCTTCTATATGATTAGAGTTATATGTCATTTTTATTTGAAGCTCATGATATAATCCACCAGAAATTTTATTATCTTTTTCTTCTTTTAGTCTTTGGAGGATTTTATTATCGAGAATAAAATCATATAAATCATTAATATCACATTCTAATAAATTAGCAATTTTGTTTAAAACAATATTTGATATTTTTTCTTTTTTAGCAATTTTAGTTATTGTTTTTGATGAGATGTTTAATATATTTACCAAATCTGATTTACATAATCCTTTATCTTTTAATCTATTTTCTAATTTATTATATGAATACATATTTTCTCAAAAATCTTTACTTATTATTACAAAATAATATAAAAAAGTAAAGATTTAAGTATAAAAGATAAAAATCTTTACTTATTTAAATAATTCCAAGATTCTTTTATTATTATTTTTGCAAATTAAATAGAAGTCTAAATTTGATTTTTCATCAATAATTGGAATAACAACTCTACCTTCAATTTTCTTATTTTCATAAGATAAATTAGTGACAAATGAAGGTAATGAAGAATTTTCTACTATTTCTTTTAAATCATCTTGACTATAACTTTTTAAAAATCTTGATTCTGGTAAATATTTAATAACAATATCTTCCCAACTTCCAATGTAATTATATAAAAGGAATGATTGTCCATCGATATCTTTCCAAGTTAAATTATCTTTGTATTTAGATAAGAAATGTTTTTGAGGAATTAATAAAAATAATTGCTCATTGAACATTTTTTGAGAAATATAATTTGCATCTTTATATGGTGCATTTAAAAAAATGACGTCATAAGTATTATTAATTAACCCTTTTATTAACTCATCTTCTTTTTCCATTTTACAGGTAATTTTAACTTTTGATGTTAAATTAAAGAAAAGATTAGAATATTTAAGCATTGGACCTGGTGCAATTAATCCAATATTTAATGATTCTTCGTTATTTTTAATATCGTTACATTTTTCTATTAATCTATTATTCATTTCTAAAATATCTTTAATGTAAGGGATAATTTTTTCACCATTTTCATTTAAAGCAAGTTTATTTTTCTTTCGATCAAATAATTTAATTCCTAAATCATTTTCTAATTTTTGCATTCCTTTAGAAAGGGATGGTTGAGAAATATATAATTTTTCACTAGCTTTTAATAAAGATCCTGTTTCTACAAATGTTATAAAATATTCCAATAAATTTAAATCTATATTCATAAATTACCTCACTATTACTTTTTATTATAGTGAGTTTCCTAATAGACATAAACTAAAATTAATAAATTTGATTATATTATTAGTGGAGGTAAAGTTATGAAAAGATTAATTGCATACTTTAGTTGGTCAAATAACACTAAAAATTTAGTAGAAGACATAACTAGAGAAATAAAAGATATTGATGTTATTAGAATTGAAAGATTGATTCCATATTCAAGTGACTATAACGAATGCGCATATCATGAAGCAAAAGATGAGGTAGATAATAAGATTTATCCTAAAATTAAAAAAATCGATAAAAATATTAAAGAATATGATGAAATTTTATTATTTTTCCCTATTTGGTGGTATACATTCCCAATGCCTGTTGGAACATTTATTAAAGAATTAAAAGGGTATAAAGGAAAAGTAGTATTATTTGCAAATAGTTATACAAATGATGCTCAATATGTGACAAATTCTATTATGGATTTTAAAAATATTGATCCAAATATCAAAGTTAGCTTTGGATTATTTAATAAAAGTGTTAAGGAACATATTGAATTATTAAAGAAAGGAGAATAAAAATGGATAGTTTTAAATTATATAATGGTGTTGAAATACCATCTAATGGATTTGGAGTATATCAAGTTTCAAAAGAAGATTGTAAAGAAAGTGTATTAAACGCATTAAAAGTTGGATATCGCCATATTGATACAGCTCAATCTTATTTTAATGAAAGTGAAGTTGGAGATGCTATTTTAGAATCTAATATTAAAAGGGAAGATTTATTTATTACTACCAAAGTTTGGATTGATAATTATGGAGAAGGTAAAACATATAAATCTGTTATAGAATCTTTAAGAAAATTAAAAATAAATTATGCTGATTTAATATTATTACATCAACCAATTAATGATTATTATGGAGCATATCGCGATTTAGAAAAACTTTATGAAGAAGGAAAAGTAAGAGCAATTGGTGTATCTAATTTTTATAGTGATAGACTTGTTGATATTGCGATGTTTTCAAAAATTAAACCAATGGTTGATCAAATTGAAGTAAATGTTTTTCATCAAAGAAACGAAGAAAAGAAATGGGCAGATAAATATGGAATTGTACTTGAAGCATGGGCACCTTTTGCTGAAGGTAGAAATAATATGTTTCAAAACATTGTATTAACTGAAATTGCCAAAAAACATAATAAAAGTGTTGCTCAAGTTATCTTAAGATGGCTTTATCAAAGAGGGATTGTTTCGCTTGCAAAATCAACACATATTGAAAGAATTGAAGAAAATTTTGATATTTATTCATTTTCGTTAGATAAAGAAGATTTAGATAAAATCTCATTACTTGATAAAAATAAATCAAGTTTCTTTGATCATAGAGATCCTTCAATTATAGAATGGTTTGGACAATTAATTTTAGAAAGAAGAAATAAAAAGTAGGTATTGTTATGAAAAATAAATTAAATATATTTTTATCGAGTTTGAGTTTATTATTACTTGTTAGTTGTAGTTATGGAGCATCAATTGATGATGTTCCAAAAGATAATGGGGATAATTCTACTCAAGATAATACAAATAATGATGATCAAAATAAAGACAATCAAGATAAAAATAATCAAGATAATGATGATCAAAAAAAAGATGATAAAAATGATGATTCAGATGATGAATCAAAAAACGATGAAGAAAATAATGAAGATATTTCAAATATTATGATTGTTTATTTTTCAGCAACAAATCATACAGAAAATGTTGCAAAAACAATCCAAAAACATTTAGAAGCGCCTATTTATAAATTAGAACCAGTTAATCCATATACTTCTGAAGATTTAAATTATTCAAATTCTAATAGCAGAGTAGTTCAAGAACATCTAAATGAAAATAGGCATGTTGAATTAAAAACTACAAGTTTTGATCGTTTTGATGAAACAAAATACATATTCTTAGGAGCTCCTGTTTGGTGGCAAGAATTAAGTTGGGTAGTTGATGATTTTGTTAAACTAAATGATTTTTCAAATAAAACAATTATTCCTTTTGCAACATCAGTTTCATCTGGATTTTCTACTTCTAAATTAGAAAGTTACACCACTAATGCAACTTGGCTTGCTCCTCAACGTTTTTCTTCAAACGCAAGTGAAAGCACAATTATTTCTTGGTTAGATGGATTAAATCTTAATTAAAAATTATTTAATCTTTCTAATATATTAAAATAATGCGTACTTAATATAAAGAAAGTATAAGAATTAACCCATAAATTCCCTAAACCTTATGATAAAAACGTCTCAATAATATTTGAGGTGTTTTACTATGCAAATTAATCACATTTTTCCTGGTATTTTGACTGTTATTATCACATTTTTCCAGGTGTTTTGATGACTTTCATCACATTTTTTCAAATTTATTAATAATTTTCTTATTAATTAATTTTTTGAATTTAATTAGATAAATTTAAAATTATTATGATTTTTATTGTTTTATTTTCGCTTTAATTTTACTTAATTTATATATTATGGTATTATTTACTCAAGAGTAAATTACTTTGGAGTAAATAAAATGGATTTTAAAGGAAGAGAAAAAGAAATAAGATATCTTAATGAAAAATATAAAAGCAATAAAAAAGAATTTGGAGTTATCTATGGAAGAAGACGTATTGGAAAAACTTCTTTAATTGAAGAATTTGTTAAAGATAAAAATGTAATATTATTCCAAGCTAAAAAGACTGCTTTATATGGAAATTTACAATCTTTTTCAAGAACAATTAATCAAAAAATCGGAAACAATATTAATTTAGTTTTTGAAACTTTTGAACAAGCTTTTGACGCAATTAATGAATACGCAAAAAAAGAAAGATTAATTCTAGTTATTGATGAATATCCATATATTTTAGAACAAGTTAATGGATTTTCTTCTATCGTACAAGAATTTATTGATAGAGCAAATGATAATATATTTTTAATTCTTTCAGGAAGTGATGTATCTTTTCTAAAAGAAGAAATACAAAATCACAATTCTCCATTATACAAAAGAAGAACTTTTGAAATGGAAATTAGAAAACTAAATTTTAAAGAAGCATGTTTATTTTTAGATGATTTTGATAATGAAATTAAATCAAAATACATATCTTTAATGTCTTCATATCCATATTATCTTTCATCGATTAATCATAATTTAACTTTTGAAGAAAATATTAAAAATACTTTGTTCAATCAATATGGACCTTTTTTTAATCTTCCTGATCAATTATTATCTAATTCTTTAAAAGTACAAGATATTTATAATGCAATTTTAGAAGCAATAAGTCATAGGAAAAAATCTATTAAAGAAATTGCAAATTATATTCATGAAGAAGAAAGTAAAGTTGCTAAATATTTAATAACTCTTCAAGAAAGTGAAATTGTAATTAAATGTGAAACTTTTATGGGTAACAAAAAGACGAATTATTACGAAATTGAAGATAATTTACTAAAGTTCTGGTATATGTTTATCTTTCCAAATATAGAAAGAATTAAAATTAATGGAGATATTGTATTCGATGAACTAAAAGAAAAAATAGATTTATTCATTTCGCATGAATTTGAAAAAACTTCAATATTATATTTAGAATATTTAAATTCTTTAGGTAAATTACCTACAATTTTCACAAAAGTTAAACCTTATAAAGTTGAAAAATCAAAATTAAATAGATCAATTGAAATTGATGGATTATCTCAATATGGAGAATATTTATTAGTAATGGAATCTAAATTTAGAAATGTTAATTTTTCATTAGATATGTTTGAACATTTAGAAGAAAGCGCGTCTATATTTCCTTCTAAATTAAAAAGAATTTATTATATCTTTTCAAAATCTGGTTTTAGTGAAGACATAAGAAATTTAAAAAATAATAATATAAATTTAATATCGTTAAATGATATGTTTGATTAATAATGAGGCATATACAATTCAAATTGAATATAAAATTGCAGTATTAGAAACTAAATTATTTAAAGGATTTACAAGAAAAATATCTTGCAAATCCAAATTCTTGAGTTGTCCATTTTAGAGTTAAGTTCCT
>CAVKZU010000115.1:0-5779 GCA_963660725.1 Lachnospiraceae bacterium
TAAGAACATTGATTGGATTTGAAAGTGATGAAATGGATAGTGATAAATTATTCTTTGATGCATTAGAACGTTTTGATTTAGATAGAATTTATACAAAAACTCGTAAAATTGTTGCATGTAATGAACATATTTTGAATGGAATTTCATATTCTAAAGAAGGAAAATTTGAAAGTGGTGAAATGAATTGTTTAATTTATGATCGAATTGGTGCTGGTGATGCTTATTCAGCAGGAGTCGTTCATGGATATTTAAAAGGATATGATGAAGAAAAAACATTATGTCTTGGAATTGCAAATGCAATCTTAAAACAATCTCTTTTTGGAGACTACGCTAAATTTAATGAAACAAGTTTACTTGATTTCTTAGAAAGTAAAGGAAAAGGCGAAATTAAAAGATAATATCTTTATTGATATTAATAGAAGAAGAATCAATAATTTCAAATTCTTTACCAAATTCATCTTTTAAATTATTTTCTACTGAATAATTAAAATTATTAAATTCAATATTAGATGAATTATATGCATATAAATAAGTTACCTTGCCTTCAAAGTAAGGTAATTTTTCATATGGTCTTAAATCATGGATATTTTTAACCCATTTTGATTTATTTTGTAATTTTAAAGATACATTATTAAACTTAATATTTTTAATTTGATTTTTGTTTTCTCCATAAATAAAAATACCATTTTCACTATTACAAGATATATTTTCAAAAGTAATATTAGAAATTGTTCCAACTTTAGTGTCTTTATTTCTATTAATTGCGGTTATATTGATTGGCTCACTAGCACCCCAATACACTTTTTTGCAAAAGATTCTAGTGTCGATATTTATATTTTTAAAATGGATATCTGAAATATTTCCTTCATCTCTTAATTGAAATGAGATTCCTCGATTAGAATCATGGATATTAATATTTTCAAAAGTAATATTTTTAAAATCACTAGCAGTTTCACTTCCAAATTTAATAGCAGCACTAGTTGTTTTTAAATCGCAATTTGATACATGAATATTTTCAGTATTTCCATATTTTGTAAATGCACTTGTAGTTTTTAAAACAATTGCGTCATCAGCACATTCTATTTTTGAATTTTTAATTATTATATTTTTACTATGATCTGGATCGATTCCATCACAATTAGCAACTCTTAAATCATTTTTAATTTCAATATTATCAATTAAAATATTTTGACTACCTACAATATGTAGAGTCCAAAAAGAAGAATTTACAAAATGAGTATTACTAATTTCTAAATTATCGACATTTTCTAAAAACAAAAGAGGCATTCTTGGATAAAATTTACCATCTATGAAATATCTATTAATCTCTCCATAGAAAATAGTTCCATTTGCGTCAATTGTACCTTCTCCTGTAATTTTAATATTTTTTATATCTTTTCCATAAATAAAATATAAAAATGGTTTACCATCATAATCACAATTAGTAAAAGAAGGAACATCTAATGTATTATTTTTAAATAAATTTAAATTAAATAAATCAAAATCTTTAAATGAATCACTTGCTTTTAAAACACTTCCTTTTTCTAAATATAAAGTAACATCATTTTTTAAAACAATTGTTCCTGTTTTAAATTCTTTATTTTCTGGAATTATAACTATTCCTTTTGTTTTACTTGCTTCATCAATTGCTTTTTGAATATATAAAGCATTATTTTCATTCTTTGGACTTGCTCCAAAATCTTCAATATTATATTTCATATGGATAATTATAATATAATTATTTATTAAGGATAATTGATTTAATAAATTAAATTTTTAAATTAATTATTTCACGATTACAAAACTTAAAAATGTAATCGTAAAATACATTAGAAATTGTTTTACAGTGTTAAAATATCCTTTAAAAATAGTATCATTGAAAAATGAATTTAAAAATTTATTTGTCAATTTAGTAAAGTGTAAATAATATATAAGTGTACTTAGAAATATTAATTAGTTAGTCTAGAATAATTAATTAAGTTCTATATTTATTAATTAAAGAATTACTAGATGATTAGAATCTTCATTTACTAATTATTTATTTAATAATTTGCATCTATTTTATTTTTTATATTATCGCTTGATTAATATCTTCAAGGATCATTAAAGAATAAAAGAAATGATATAGATTAATTTTCTAAGGATTTGCGGTGTTTGAGGTTTAAATCGAATTTTTTTGTTAAAAATTACTCCTTATAAACATAATTTAAAGAGACCTTATAATAGGTCTTTTTCTTTTACCATTTTAGATATATAATTATTTTATTGGGAGCTTTTGATACTAAGGCTGAGAAAAAAGAAGAATCTTTTGACCATTGACCTGATCTAGGTAATGCTAGCGTAGGAATTTATACTAATAAATATTTTTCATTATTATTTTTATATCTTTTTATGTATCTACCTATTTTTGGGTAGATATTTTTATTAAAAGGAGAATGTATGGAAGATACAAAAACTAGAAAAAAAGTATGTTTAACAGTTTCTATTATTCTATTTATTGGAATAATCTTACTATTATTCGTTAATATTTTTACTTTAAGAATTAAAGTAGATGGAGTTAACTATTATTTTAATTTTTCATTATCAAAATTATTAGCTCCATTAAAGTTTAGTTTCTATAACGAGGATAATTTAATTTATGAATCTCAATCAAGAGTAGATGTATTTAGTTATTTATTTATTATATTTTTATCATTAGGATTAATTTTCTTTGCTCTAACTTACACGTTAAAAGAATCAAAAACTCAAAAAGTATTTAATTATTTATCAATATCATCATATGTAATTTCAATAATTTCGATTGTTTTAGTTCCACTTTTATTACCATATTTTTATAATTTAAATAATTATTCTTCTTATAAAGACTTAACTGTAGAAAAATTATTTTATATTGCAATTATTGTATTAATTTTAGTAAATCTTACTATTTCTTTATCATTTATTAAAAAAGATAAGAGATTATTTAGTATTTATGATATAAGTGAAATGGCAATTCTTGTTGCTTTAGCACTTGTACTTGATAAAATTAAAATTCCTGTTGGAGAAACTGGAGGAAGTATTAATTTAAGTGCACTTCCTTTAATGATTTATTCTTATAGAAGAGGATGGTGGAAAGGATTAATTGCATCTTCAATTGTATTTGGATTAATTTCAAATATCTTTGATGGATATGGAATTATTACTTATCCATTTGATTATTTAATTGCATTTTCTGGATATTCTTTAATAGGGTTATACGTATCATTATTTAAAAAATTGATGTCTAAAGATAGTAAAAATTATTTAATTTACTTTAATATTTCAATTGTTTTAGGAGGTTTATCCGCATTTATAACTAGAATGATTGGAAGTTCTATTTCATCAATTGTACTTTATGGATTAGATTTAAAAGCTGCATTAATTTATAATTTAGCATATATTCCTGTTAGTGTTGCATCATCTACAATTGCATTATGTTTATTATCGTATCCATTAATGTATATTAATAATAAATTTCCTACTAAATAATTAAAACTAACTAGAAGTTAACGCTTCTAGTTTTTTGATACTAAAAAATCCATCTCATATTTAAGATGGATTAATACAAATTATTCAATTTTATTATCT
Organism: Lachnospiraceae bacterium; assembly: GCA_963660725.1. Classification (GTDB taxonomy): domain Bacteria; phylum Bacillota_I; class Bacilli_A; order RFN20; family CAG-826; genus Onthovivens. Next base: position 3,607 of record CAVKZU010000115.1, read on the forward strand.
GGACAGTTTTTATTCCAAACATCTTTCCAAATATCACGTGTATTTTCGTATTTTAATCTAGTTTTTGTTGCAGAGAAATATGAAACAATTTCAGATTTTGATTTATTTTTATATGCGCTTTCTGAAATTTTAAACTCATCATAAACAAAGAAAATTAATCTATAATCTGGCTTATATCCAGGATAAGTATCAAAAACTGTTTCGATATAAAAAGGTGTATAAGTATCCGAAAGATATTTATTACCATCAGAATCAGTTTTATACTTATTGTAAGTTGTATCACTAATTCCACTAGTGTATAAGGTACATCCTACTTTTTCATAAGTTGCTCCAACAATTAAAATATGATCTTCAAAATATGCATCATCATATTCACTAAAGATATCGTCTTCAATAACTACTCCATGAGGATTCATTCCACCTTTAAATTGTTGATCATAAACAAATTTAAGTAATCCATTACTGCTAGTGCTTAATCCACTTTTGGAAGTAATAAAGTTAACTGGTTTAAAAGTAGTATTTGAATTAAAATCATAATAAGAATAATTCCAATCATAATTTAATACATATTGTTTAGCGATTTTTTTAGCAGTAAAATCTGAACATTTATCGGTGTCATCACTTGGAGTGTCAGGAGTATCTGGATTATCAGGAGTATCATTTGAAGTTCTACACCCTGTTAATAAACTTGGTAATAATAAAATTGGTAAAATTTTTAAAACATTCTTTTTCATACAAGAAAATTATATATTAAATTATAAAAATTATTAAATAAATTCTTAATTCTTTTTAAGAAATATAGTAAAGTATTATAATATAAAAAGAGGTAAGAAGATGTATTGTAAAAAGTGTGGAAGAAAGTTAGAAGAAGGATTAGAAATTTGTCCTTTTTGTGGTGCTGATATAAAAACTGGAAAAGTATTTGGAGAAAAAGAAGTAAAACCAAAAAAAGAAAAGAAAAACAAAGTTAAAGTAAAAATGCCTGTTAAAAAAGGAAGTTCATTATATTCTATTTTAGGATTTGTATTTTCTCTTTTGGGTATTGTACCTTTACCATTAATTGGTACTATTTTAGGTTTTGTTTTATCATCAATTGGATTACATGAAACTAGAAAAACAAACGCTAATGCAAGTGGATTAGGAGTAGCTGGATTAATTATTTCTTTAATTTTCTTAATTTTATATGCTTGTTTAATTACAGTTATTATTTTAATGGGACTTGGAATTGTTCCATGTATTCCAGGATTTGAATTTAGGTTTTAATTATGTATTGTCCTCATTGTGGTAAAAAAATAGACGATGATAGTAAGTTTTGTACTTTTTGTGGTAAAAACACAAATGATGATGATATTTTAACTTACGATTATACTAGTGGTGGTGAAAAAGGTACAAGTAATGAAAGTAAACATTTATTTTGGTGGGGACTTTTATATTTTTTACTTTTTCCAACAGGTATTGTTGCATTCTTTAAATATAAAGGTAAAAAACCTAAAAGAAGTAAACTAGGATTAATTATGGCGTGGATTGCAATAATTGTTATTGCATTAGGATGTGCAAGTTATTTTATAGTTGATACAATAATTCATCGATAGGTAAATAAAATATGTATTGTTATAAATGTGGTAAAGAAATTAGAGATGATAGTAATTACTGTCCTAATTGTGGTGCTAAAATAGATTCAAAAGATTCTAGAATTTATGAATCAAATACAAAATCTAGATATGATCAAAGAATCAAAATCGATACAAATGATTATGAGTTTAATATTGAAGATAAGAAAAAATTCTATTTTAAGTATTTTTTGATTGGACTTATTCCATTTTTTGGACCTATTTATTTCAGTTCATATAAGATGCAAAAAGATAAAGAAAGAGCTAAATTAACTAGTCTTTATGCAGGAAGTGCATGTAGTATGTTTTTAGTGTTTATAATTATTACGGTTGTATTTTTAGTTATTTTTTTGAAGTTTAAGAATAATTTTTAATTAACTAAACGATTTTTATTAAAATTAGTAAATATTATGCTAGTAAATTAAAAAATCAAAGTTTTAAAAATTAAATTTAAAAAAATATTCAATTTTACGAATATTTTTTTAACTCTTTGTTGCACTTGAAAAGTGAAATCTATATAATATTATGGACACTAAATCAAACCAAATTTAAAGTCCCGGTAC
>CAVKZU010000116.1:0-2568 GCA_963660725.1 Lachnospiraceae bacterium
TGAAAAAGAAAGAACTTTCTTATATCCATGAAACAAGACGTTCAAGATTCTATTGTTAAAAATGAATAAAACTAGTAAAAATATTGATGAATAATAAAGATTATAATGTGATAAACACGATAAAAGAATATGTTTTATGAATTATTAAATCTTTAAATCGTAAAAATTCAATAGGATATATTGATTTAAATTGAATTATTGATTAAACTATATTCATAAATAAATTTATTATTTATACCTCAGTATTTAATTGACTGGGGAACATTAACCCTTCAATATTGAAGGGTTCTAAGACTCCTTGATTGGCTTTGACATCGACAGAGTAGAACATTAACCCTTCAATATTGAAGGGTTCTAAGACTCTTCTTTTTAATGTCGAAGAGTTCATTGCTTGAACATTAACCCTTCAATATTGAAGGGTTCTAAGACTCCCTTACGGGAGAAATAGCCTACGGTTTTGGAACATTAACCCTTCAATATTGAAGGGTTCTAAGACTTGCTTCATAGCATAGTAGCATCTTATACCAGAACATTAACCCTTCAATATTGAAGGGTTCTAAGACTGACGCACTAAAAATTGTGTCCTTGTAATCTTGAACATTAACTCTTCAAAATTGAAGGGTTCTTAGACACACCAGCTGGTGTTTCGAGAAATAAAGTTTCGAACATTAACCCTTCTATATTGAAGGGTTTTAAAATATAAATTTTGGTGGAAATAAATGAAAAAATAGGATTAATACATATAAAAAATGGCCTTTTTAATAAGAAAGGTCATTTTTTATATGTATTTAAAGAATTGAGAATATTTAAATCGATTATTAATCCTACTAATGTCTTAATTTTTGAAATAGATATAATAATCAAAATTTATCCATTTTTTTATGAATTTTGGGTACATATTAATAAATCCTGGATTTTACTAAAATATAAACGTAATCAAAAGGAGAAATCATAAAGATGAAAAAAGAAGTTACAAATCAAGAAAATAAATATTATGCAGTCATAGCTAAATGTGGACATGTTAGAAGAAATAATTACATTCTTATTGAATATGCAGTTATATCAATAAACGCAAAAGAAGCAGCTAAAAAAGCACGTCATATTCCTAGAGTAAAACATGATCATAAAGATGCAATCCGTAGTGTAAGAGAAATTAGTTATGAAGAATTTTTAGAGATTAATAGAAGGAATAATAAAGACTTATATTTACAAGTTCATTCTAAACAAGAACAAAATAAATATTGTCCAGATCTTAAAGATAGAATAATCAAAGAAGAAAGTTATAAAAATACTAAAAAAGATAGAAAAGAAAGAATGGACTTTAAAAGAAAAAAAGATATTTCATTTATACATGAAGAAAGAAATTCAAGATTCTATTGCTAGAAATCTATTAAAACTATCAATAATATCGATGAATTCTTGGTACATATTAATAAAACTTGGATTTTACTAAAATATAAACGTAATCAAAAAGGGGAAAATTAAAAAACTATGAATAACGAAGTTACAAATCAAGAAAATAAATATTATGCAGTCACAGCAAAATGTGGATATGTTAAAGGGAAATGCTATGCTCTTATTGAATTTGGGGTTAAAGCGATAAGTGCTAAAGAAGCTGCAGAAAAAGCACGTTCTATTCCAAGAGTAAAACATAATCATAGAGATGCAATCTATAGAGTAAGAGAAATTACCTATAAAGAATTTTTAGAGATTAATAAAAGAAATAAACAAGATTTATATTTACAAGTTCATTCTAAATCAAAGCAAATTATCTATTTTTTAACTATTCCAAAAAGAATAGCTAATGAAAGAAATTACATTTATAAAAATGAATGGATAGAAAGAATAGAATTCAGAAAAAGAACCTGTTAGATTTAAAAAACATAAAATCATCGATGAATTCTTGGTACATATTAATAAAACCTGGATTCTATTAAAATGTAAACGTAATTCAAAGGAGAGATTTTAAAAAATATATATTGTTTAGAACTTTTAAAAAGATTAATTAAATAAGAAAGATATAAAGATGATGGATACAATAGAAAAGGAAATTAAGATTCTACTATTAACATCAATAAATTATTAAATTAAAAGGAGATATTATTAATTCAAATTATGAATAAAAGACAAGAAATTATTATTAAAGACGCAAAAGTAGAAATCGCTGGTAATATTATGCAAGAAAGCGTATTTACAGTACTTAAATTACAAAAAGATAAAAAGATCACTTATTACACCTTATATGAATATGGTGGAATGGCAGTAGAGTTTTATAAATCAAAAGAAGATTTATATGATTACTTTATGAATGAATCTGAATTAGATGATGACCAAATTGATTTTGTTAAAAGTAAATTAATTTATTCCATTGGAGATGTTTCTTTAAAAGATTCTAATAACTGGTATGATCAAATTTTTGAATCATTAAATGATTCAAAAGATGAAGAATCAAAAAGAATCGTCAAATTATTAATTGCATTTACAAGATTAGATTGGGATGAAATTAAAATATTAAAAGAAAAATCTATCGGTAAGAATCTATTTGATATTGAAATCCCAGTATCAGAT
>CAVKZU010000117.1:0-3866 GCA_963660725.1 Lachnospiraceae bacterium
TGATTCATTTGATATAACTTCTTTTTCTTTTATTCCTATTTCTTTTTTATCATTAATTTCTTCTAATTTTTCTTCGTTATTTAGTAAAACATCATTACTAACAAGTTCTAAACTTGTTGTGTTTTTACTTTTAGTATTTTTAATTGCAAAAAAGAAAGAAAATATTATTGTAAAAAGGAAAAGTCCAGTCAACCCAATGCCTGAAAAAATTAAAACAAGTGAGGTAATTTCTTTTTCTAAGTTTTTACTTGCACCACTTGCGTGATCAACTAAAATTTCATTATAGAAATCATAATTTAAACCTAACTTTTCTTTAATCAATAAGTTAAAATCACTTTTAACGTTACCAATATATTCAACCATTTTGCCTTGAACTTCTTTATATAATGAAGATTCTTTATCAAGATTTTCTCCATTTTCAAGCATTACATAATCATCAATATAAAATTCTCCATAATTAATAGTAAAAGACGAAATATATTTTGTTAAATTAATGTAATCTACATATTGAACATCTAAAGAAATTAAAGAATTTTCTGCTAAATTTGGAACAATATAATAAACACTACTATTAGTATTTTTATAATTTATATAAGCATTCAAACTACGTATTGAATAATCGTTTGTAGAACCTGTTATTGAAATAAATTTATTATCGACTAAATAATGAACTTCAGGTCTTTTAAATTCGTGTAAAAATGAATAAGTTTGACCACCTTTTTCTCTAATTGCGTCTACAACATTTAAATATTTTTCACTGTAAAATGTTCTAGAATTATTTAAAACAAAATTATATTGATAACTTCCAACACAAATTATTGCAATAGATATTAAAGTAAATCCCACTAATACTAGTTTTGCCCATAATGCAGAAATTAATTTACGAAACCAAACAGCAATTCCTTTTTCTTCCTCTTCAATTTGAACAGGATAAGATCTCATATCTTCAAAAAAAGAGGCATAATCTATATCTAATACTTTAGAAATTTGTGCAATCGCTTTTTTTCCAGGTTTGATATATCCAGCTTCATAAAAACCATACAAAAATTTAGAAACATCTAAAAATTTAGCCATTTCTCTTTTAGATAAATTTAATTCTTTTCTTTTTAAATATAATATTTCGTTATAAGCTAGATTTTTTTCCATATTTAAAAATTATAACATTTTTTTGTAAACTTTTATCCCTTATTTTTCATTTAATTTATGCTATAATTTTTAAATGAAATTTAAAAAATCAACCATACCAACATTATTAGGAACCTTATTATTAACATCTTGTTATTCTTCCGAATTAACAGAAATTAATTTTTCTTTTCCATATAATAAAGAAGGAGATTATTCTGGTATCAGTTATTATAGCGATTCTTATTTTAATAACCCCTCAACAACTTATAATTCATCTTTAGCAACTACTTCTTTAACTTTTGCAATGGCTAGTTTTGCAAGTAATATTGATAAAACAGATACAACTTATAGATATAGGAATGCTGATTATTTCTTAAAAAGCATTAATTTTACAAATTTTGATGTTAATGATGATTATAAAAAGAATCCTATGACGGATACTTTTGGAGTTGTAATGGCAACTAAAAAAGTTAAAGATTATACAATTATTGCTGTTGGTACTCGTGGTGGAAATTACGAGATGGAATGGGCAAGTAATTTTACTCTTGGAGATGGTTCAATTTATAAAGGGCATCAAGGTTTTTATGAAGCTTCTACAATTTATTTAAATTCTTTAGAAGATTATATAAATAAGTACAATATTGAAGGAAAAATTAAACTTTGGAGTGTTGGATATTCTAGAGGTGGAGCATGCAATAATATTGCAATTGGAAGAATCGATCAAAAAATAAATAATAACGAAACTTTATTCAATGGAAAAATAAAGTTAAATAAAGAAGATATTTATTGTTATTGTTTTGAACCACCAATGGGAGCAAGTTTTTTAGATGATATTTCTCCTCGAAGTGAAATTTATTCAAATATTTTTAATATTGTTAATCCAAATGATTTAGTTCCAAAAGTTGCGCCTAAAGAATTTCATTTTACTCGTTTTGGAATTGATTATTACTTACCTGATAAAATCAGAAATAGAAATTATGAAGAATTAGTTAAAAATGTAATTACTAATTATCAAAAAATGAGTGATTATAGTCTTTTAGGAGAATATACAATTGATAATTTCACTCTTTCTTCATTAAGCAAAGGTGTTGAGACAGATGGAAAAATATCATATTTTGGTAAAAATAAGTTTAATTATACTCTTGGATTATTCGATGAAGAATTATTAACAAGTCTTGTTAATGATGGTTTTAAAACCTTAGACAATTATTGTGAAAAATACCAAGGTGGAATAAGACATCTTTATGAACTTTTATATAAAGAAAATAGTATCAAAACAAGTATAATGACAATTGGTACTTATTTTGTAAAATATTTACTTAACTCAAGTGATGTTGATTTATTAATAAATACTTTATTAAATGATCCAACTCAATTCGCAAAAGATTTAATAGTTTTGATTAATAGAGTATTTAAAGATTTAGAAATTAATATTGATCCAAGTGAATTATATTCAGTAATTAACGATTTATTAGTGGTTTTCGCTAAAGTTTTATTTAAAAATATAGATTCATTTTTTACTTTAATTAATATAGATAATGTAAAATCAATCGCTTTAGCACATTATCCAGAAGTTACTCTTTCACATTTAATGAATCAAGATAAAAACTACACAAAAAATATTTTAAGTTATAATACTGATGGAAGTTATTACTATTTAGAAATTAAAGGATTAACAACTTTTACTAATATTGAAATTTTAGATAGTAACAACAATACAGTTTCAAAACTTGAAAAAGGATATTTTGAAACATCATTAAATACTTTAACAAGTGGCACTAAAACTGATGGAACATATTACGTCTATATTCCAGTTGAAGATATTTATAATATTAAAATTTCAAATGCTACAAGTTACTCTTTAAGTTATTTTGATCAACGTTATGAAAACTTAATTCAATATAAAAGTAATGATAGTATTGGAACAAATATAATTGATTTTAAAACTACTACTTATCCTGAAAGAGGGTAGTAGTTTTTATTTTTAAGGGTGAATATTTATAACCCATACTTCAATATTCTTAAAATAGAAGTTAATCTACTTTAAAAGTTTTTATATAATCTATAAAAGTAATTAGATGATCAATAATATTTTCATCAGACTCTCGTACTTTTTACATTAAACATTTACACTTTAAAATAACAAAATAACTGATAACAAATAACATTAAACTTTAACAACCAAAATTTCAAAATATTAGATTATATGGGAAAATTATTAAAATTCTACTTCAAATTCGTATGTTTGATTGAATTTATCTAATCCAAGTTGAAGCGCAATAATTTCTTTTTGAGTTCTTTCAAATTCATCTTTAGCATCTTCTACTTTGTAATTAGTGTATTTATATTCAACTGCGTTTGCGTTATTTCTTGAAACATATCTTCTAGAATCTAATCTTTCTTTTGGTAATTTTCTTCTTAATTCATCATAAAATCTCATACGTGCATTAAGTTCTGCCATACGTACTAAAATTTCATCAACTGAGTAAGTTTTACCTTCTACTTCAATTTTACTTAATGTATTAGTTAAGTTTATTGCATGTTTAAGTTTCATTATTTTTATATCAATTTCTTCGATTTTTTTATTATTTTCTAAGAAATCATATTCAGGAATTAATGCTTCTTCTCCATCTGAAACAATATATGTATTAGAATCTAATTCCTTTTGAATATAAATATCTTTTTCACCTTTTAATTGAATTAAAAGTTTATTTGCAAGTGCTGATGTAACTTTCATTATC
>CAVKZU010000118.1:0-3180 GCA_963660725.1 Lachnospiraceae bacterium
AGTTGCTAATTTCAATAAACTTGGAATTGATATCAAAGTTATTAGTGGAGATAACTTAAATACTGTTAAAGCAATTGCAGGAAGTGTTGGAATTGATAATTCAAAATGTATTTCTTTAGAAGATAAATCTATTGAAGAAGTGGAAGAATTAGCACTTAAATATAATATTTTTACAAGAAGTACCCCTACTCAAAAAGAAGCAATTATTAAAACTTTAGAACAAAATAACCATAAAGTTTGTTATATTGGAGATGGTATTAATGATTTATTATCATTAAAGAATGCTACTTGTTCGGTTAGTTTTGAAAATGCTAGCAGTGCTGCTAAAAATATCAGTGATTTTATTTTAATGGATAATGATTTTAATTCATTAGATAGAATTATTTATGAAGGAAGAAGAGTTATTAATAATATTGAAAGAAGTTTATTATTATTTTTAACTAAAAATATATTCTTCTTCTTAAATGCTATAACTTCAATATTTTTCTCAACAGGAATGTTAATTGATATTGAATCAGTTTATATCTTTGAATGGATTGTTGTAGCGTTTGGAGGACTCCTCCTTTCAATTGAAAATAATATTCCTAGAAAAGAAGATGATCATTTAACTAAAAAGATATTAATTAATTCATCTTTATCTGGATTATATCTATTTTTACCAATATTAATTTTAGGAATTATTAATAATGTAAATCCTACTTTAATTGGAAATCCATTTGGAGTAGCAACTTTGCTTGTTACTTTTGAAGGATTAATTATTTTCTTTGGTATTATTTATCCATTTAATAAATATACAGGTATTGTTTATAGTGTAATTTCCATTGCGTGTATTTTACTTTTAATATTAATTCCATCATTATTCTTAAATAGTAATTTCTTAATTAGTGCATCATCTATTAAAGATCAACTAGCATTACTTGGAAAAGGATTATTTAATTATGAAATATTTAAAGAATTTAATTTAAATAGTTGGTTATTCTTAATTATTGCATTTATATTATCTTCAATTGCATATTTAGGAATTAAGTGGATAATTAAAAAGAAACGTAAAGAATAATATTAAAAAAGACTCAGTTATGAGTCTTTTTACATAGGTGAAATTTTTAAAATTTTAGCAAATTTAGTGATTATTTTGCTAATTCTTTATAAATTGATTTATGTTTTTTAAATTCTTTCTCGGCTAATTCCATAAGTTCGTCATCACTAATGGTTAGAGGAGAATTTATATTCAATTTCTCAGTTTCTGAATTTATTACTTTGTTTGTTTTCTTTACAGAATTTGTTGCTTTCATATTTCTTTTCATATTATTTACATTATACTTAATTTTCTTATGCTTTGTATATTAATTTTTAAAAAGAGTTAATATAGTTTTGAGCGGTAATCATCTAAAAAAGATTATTTACCGCTTAAAACTATTTTTATTCTTGATTTTATCTTTAGATATTCATTCATTATCGTTTACTTTATGAATTAATTAATACTTTTAAGCGGTTTTGCCTTAAAAAATATGTTTGACCGCTTAAAAGTATTATTTTATAATATGATTAAGGAATTGAAATAAGCGGTATTGATTTAAAAAAGTATCTTTACCGCTTAAAAGTATTTGTATTATGATTGGAAGAAAAAGAGAAATAGAACAACTTGAGAGATTGTATAACTCAAAAAAAGCAGAACTTGTTGCTATTTGTGGTAGAAGAAGAGTAGGAAAAACATATTTAATTAGTCAAATTTTTGATGATAGGATGCTTTTTCATCATTCGGGATTAGCACCTGAAGAAAGTGATAGTGGAAATCAATTAAAAAAGCAATTGAATCATTTTTATTCATCTTTAATTTATTATGGAATGAAAAAAGATGAAGTTCCAACAAATTGGTTTGAAGCTTTTCAATTATTAAGACAGTTTATTAAAAATAACGATCATGGTCAAAGAATGATTATTTTCTTTGATGAACTTCCATGGATGGCAACAAAAGGAAGTGATTTTATTCAAGCATTTGAAGGTTTTTGGAATACTTTTGGATCTTCAAAAGATAATTTAATGATTATTGTATGTGGTAGCGCTACCTCTTGGATGGAAAATAATTTTATAAATAATCATGGTGGATTATATGGAAGAGTAACTTATGAAATAAAATTAAAACCATTTTCTTTATCTGAAATTAAAGAATACTTAAAAATGAGAAATATAGATCTTTCTTCTTATGATATTGCTCAAGCATATATGATTTTTGGAGGAATTCCTTATTATTTAGGATATTTAGAAGAAGGGAAGTCTCTTTCACAAAACATTGATGATTTATTTTTCAAAAAAGATGGGATATTAATTTTAGAATTTGATCGATTATTTAAATCTGTTTTTACTTATAGTGAAAAAGCTAAAGAAATAGTTAAGTTTTTATTTACTAAAAGAGAAGGATTTACAAGAAGAGAAATCAGTGAAAAGTTAAAAATATCTGATGGAGGTACTTTATCAAAGTATTTAAATGGATTAGTTAGCAGTGATTTTGTCGAAAAATATCAACCTTTTACTTTTTCAAAAAGAGAAGAACATTACAAATTGGTAGATCCATTTTGCTTATTTTATCTATATTTTATTGAAGATTCTGAAAATATAGAAAACTTTTGGTCATCAAATATTGATTCTCCAAAGATTAATTCTTGGAGAGGACTTGCATTTGAAAATGTTTGTTTTAACCATATCGATCAAATTAAATTTGCGTTAGGAATTTCTGGAGTATCCACAAAAGTATCAGCATATTTTAATAAAGAAGAAGGTTATCAAATAGATTTAATTATAGAAAGAATGGATAATATTATTAATGTTTGTGAAATTAAATTTTATTCAGAAGAATTTGTAGTTAATAAAGAATATTTTTTAAAAATTAACCATCGATCTAATTTATTATATGAAAAAATAAATAAAAAATATTCGATAATGAATACGTTAATTTCTACATATGGTGTAAAACGAAATGAATATTCATCAGTATTTGTAAAACAAATTACTTTGGAAGATTTATTTAAGTTTTAAGCGGTATTCACTAAAAAAATCGTCTTCACCGCTTAAAAGTATATAAAAATGAGATAAGCTAATTACTTACCTCATTTTTTTAAATTATTTATCTTCTTTAATTTCTAAACCTATTTCGTTTAAAACTTCATTTACTAATGAATTTAA
>CAVKZU010000119.1:0-1056 GCA_963660725.1 Lachnospiraceae bacterium
TATGATTGTGACAGCAATATTGAAATTGAACCATTTGAATTTGTAAGTGTATCAGAGAAGAATTCTTATATGATTCTTTATTCTAAAAATTTAAAATTAAATAAAGAAGAAATCAAATTTTATTTAGAAAGATTGCTTTACATCGATAATAATATAAAGTTTTATAAAAAAGACGTAAAGAAAACAAGCGTTAATAAAAATTATTTAAATATTCTTAACATTATAAATGATGATAAATAAAAAAATTATACTATAATATAGATATGAATTTTATGCGTTTAAATAAGGAAGAATTTAATGATGCTGTTTCTTTCTTTAAGAAAAATGAAAAGTTATTACCATTTAAAGATGATATTTATTCAATCTATAATTTAGTATGTAATTCAATAGAAGATGTCTTTGAAACAATAATCATTAAAAGATTTTCACCAGTAAATCCAATGGTGCTTATCGTCTATATCTATTCAGAATTAAATTATTATTTTGAAAATAATGATAATTCAATAAAATTTATTGAATCTAAAATAAAAGATGATGAATTTAAAAATACAATTGCTTTAAAAGTTGCTGATAAATATTTAACTAATGAACAACTTAATTTTAAATCTGCTACATTTTTAAATAAATTCAATCCTGAAATTTCATCAATGTCTCTTTATTTAAATTTTTTATTAAATGTTTTAGATCATTTTAAAGATTTAAATAAATATCAAACTTTACTTTTAAATATGCTTACTAATTGTTTCTCACTCGCTAAATGCATGGAAAATTTATTGATAAGTGGATTTGAAGTTGAAGCTTTTTCAACTTGGAGAACGATGCACGAGAATGAATGTATTATTTATTGTTTATTACAAAATGGAAAATTACTTTTTGATTCATATTTTAGACATATTGAATACGCTTTAGCGTATCGATTACAAATCAAAGATCAAGATGAAGTTGATAAAATATTTGTAGAAATTAAATCTAAAATGAAAAAATATGATTTAAAGAGTAAGGACACTAAAAAATTTATTGAATATGGATATTTATTTGATATTCCAGGAAAAACAT
>CAVKZU010000119.1:1066-7620 GCA_963660725.1 Lachnospiraceae bacterium
ATGTTGATTTTAAATTAAATTTTAGAGATGGTATCCAAAAACTTGCAGGATTAGATAAATATTCTAAAGTTTATGAATTAAGTAGTGAAGTTGCACATTCTTCTCCACTTCTAATTTTTTCAAGTAAGGAATATTATTTTAATATAACAATGATAAATTTATATGAATCTTTCTTTAGATTAGAAGAAGTATTCTTTGATTTTTATAAAGATTTAGCAAATGAAGATGAAATTACTGCGTATACAAAAATGAGAGAAGATTATATTAAAGAATTAAAAGAGATTCATTCTCGATTAGTTGTAAAATTTCAACAAATAAATATAAAAGAAAAAAATGCCGATTAAATTCGACATTTTTTTTGATTATTCAACTTCCCTATAACTGCTTCCGCCAATAAATTCACGAAGTAAAGAAGTACAAGGAATATATTTTTCATTTACATCTGTGAAATATTTTAAGAGTTTAATTAATCTTTGAGCGTCATTTCCATAAGGTCCATCTACATCAACTTTCTTAAGTAAAGGAAGTGCGTATTTTTTCATAACACCTAATTCGTAATTTAAGAAACTATCAAAGACAAAATCAGCGTCTTCTTGAGTTTTATAAATCCATTGGAATTCACCTCGTCTAACACTTGGCCACATTGAAATTGTTTCTTCAGCGCTACTTCCACGATATTTGAAATCTCTAACAATTCTTCTAATTAATCTAATATCAGTTAAAGAAATTGGATTTTCAAAATCTAAATTGATTTGAGCTTGTGGAGAAATGTAAATCTTATATTTAATATTTTTAGGGATATAAGGGGTTAAGTCTTCATTTAAAGCGTGAATTCCTTCAATAATAATTGGATCTTCTTTATTAATTTTAACTTTTCTATTGAATACACGAGCGTTAGATTTAAAATCAAAAGATGGAAGTGAAATTTCTTCACCACTTAAAAGTGAAAGAAGTTGTTTATTAAATAAATCAACATCAAGAGCTTCTAAAGATTCAAAATCATAATTTCCATCATCATCTTTTGGAACGTCTTCTCTTCTTTTATAATAATCATCAATTGAAATTCTTATTGGATGAATTCCTCTTGAAAGAAGTTCGTGAGTTAATCGATCTGCAAAAGTAGTTTTTCCACTGCTTGATGGTCCAGCTACACAAATAACTCTAATTTCATTAATATTAGATTCTATTTTGTCTCCTAATTGAACAAGCATTCTATTATGTCTATTTTCACAAATATTGATTAATGTATTACTATCTTTAATTTTATTTGCGTCGTTAATAAGTCCAACATCACTTAAGTTTACTAACTCACTCCAAGAATTGCTTCCTTGAAGAGTTAAAGAAAATACTGGTTCATCTTTAAATGGGGGAATTTGTCCTTTAAATTCACTACGTGGATATTGAAGTAACATTCCTGGTGGATAATAAATTAATTTAAAATCTTTTAAATATCCAGTTGATGGAACCATTTTTCCAAACATGTAATTAAAATACCAATCACATTGATAGATGTGTACTGTTTTTTCAGGACGATATTTTAACATTTCAAGTTTATCATCTAAATTTTTACTTTGATATAATGCTTTAGCTTCTTCATTAGTAATAATTTTTCTTTCAAATTTATAATCTGCATCAATTATTCTTTGCATTTCTTTGCTTAAATTATCAACGACTGTTTGAGTAATTTGCATATCTCCTTTAGCCATTTGAACGTAGATTCCTCTTGAAATATTATAAGTAAATTTAAATTTAATATCTGGATAGATTGTTTGTTGTGCCATAGCAAGAATGAATCTAATTCCTCTTTCATAAATTGAAACTGCTTGACTATCTTTTGTAGTTAAAAATTTTATTTCTGCGTCATAATGAATATCGTAATCTAATTCTCTAATTCTTCCATTAACTAAACATGCAATATAATTTTTATCATTATTTAAATTTTTTAATTTTATTGGTTTTTCAAATATATGGGATTCCCCATTTATTTTGAGTGTAAAGCTCATATTATTGTCTCCTTTTTTGAAAATGTATTAATATTATATATTAATAAGTTTTAAAAAAGAAATGATTTTTTTACTCAAAAAAATTCAATTTGTATAAACGATTTCATTTGTTTAAAATTTCTAAAAAATGTATAATTTATGTATGATTAATACGAATAAGAAAGCATATTTTTTATATACTATAATTTCATTAATTCTTATTTTAATTAGTCTAGTATTAGGATTAATTTTTAATGCATATGAAGCATTAATTGTTATAAGTACAACATCATTCTTTGGAGTTGTAATGTTGCTTATTAATTTAAGTGATCAAAATAAAACTTATAATGAAGTAAATCCTAATTTAACCGCATATATTTTTAAGTCCTTTGGAAGATTTTTATCTTATAGTATAGGGCTTATTTTATCTAGTTTTTTTATTTATTTGCTTGATGGAAATGGTGATAAGGTTAAATATATGTATTTATTGATTGGATTAATTCCAATTTTTGTTAATATTGTCGTTTTTTATTTGAGGAATAAGGATGTTTAAATTAGTTACTTTAGGACTTTCTAGTGAAAATATAGATCAAATTGTAGGTATTCATTTTATACCTGAAGTTTTTTATACTTGCTTAGCAATGCTTTTGATGTGCATTTTTGCATTTATCACATATTTTGTTTTTAAAAAAGCAATGAAAGATCCATTAAAAACCCCAAATGGTTTTGTCTTATTTATGACTTTTTTAGTTGAAAAGATTGAAAATTTAACTGTTGAAATCATGGGTGAAAGAAATAGAAAGATGGGTGGATATTTTTTAGGATTAATGCCTTTAATATTTATTCTTTTTATTTTTGGTTTAACAGGACTTTCTTCTCCAATGACTTATTTTGGTGTTCCACTTTGTTTTTCAACAGTAACATTCTTAATGATTCATGGAACCGCAATGAAAGAAAATAAATGGGGATATTTTAAAAGATATGTCGATCCATTCCCTGTATTTTTACCAGTTAATTTAATTTCTATGTGGGCTCCACTTTTATCACTTGCTTTACGTATGTTTGGTAACGCATTAAGTGGATTTTGCATCATGGGACTTATATATGCAGCATTAGAATCAATAAGTGCTGATATATTTAGACCTATATTTGGTTTGGTTAATAGTAGTGGATTAACTGGAGCAGATATTTTTATCGCTCCAATTGTAACTCCAGTATTACATTTATATTTTGATTTATTTAGTGGAGCTATTCAAACGCTTGTATTTACTATGTTAACAATGATTTTTATCGCTAATGAACAAAATGAAGATTCAGCGGAAGAAATCTTAGATAAGGTTCAATTTGAAGGAAAATAGGAGGAGAAAATATGAACTTTTTATTAAATTTATTACCAATTTTAGCAGAAACTAGCCAAATTACAGACAAGGCATATGCATATATTGCAATTGGTCTTTGTGGTATTTCTATGGCTGGTAGTGGTATTGGAGAAGGTTATGTTTGTGCTAACGCAATTAGTGGTATGAGCAGAAACCCAGAAATGTATTCAAAATTAAGAACAGCAATGATTTTAGGTTGTGCTTTAACAGAAACAACTGCTATTTATTGTTTACTTCTTTCAATCTTCTTATTCTTCCTTGCTTAATTATGAAGAGAACTAATAAACTTGCAAAAACTTTAGTAATTTTATTTTCTCTTTTCAGTTTAACAAGTTGTAATGTTCAAGACTTTTTAAATTTAAAAGATGAAATTAACCAAAAATTGTTTCCAAACGTTTGGGCTTTTTTGGTGCAGTTTATTGCTTTTATTATCATGATTGTAATTATCATTTTCTTTGCATATAAACCTGTAAAAGCTTATATGAATAAAAGAAGAGAACTTCTTGATAATGAAGTAAAAGCAACTAAAGAAGATAAAGATAGTGCTAAAGAATTAAAAATGCAAGCTCAAAAAGAAATTGCTCTTTCTCATAAAAAAGCTAACGAAATCATTGAAAATGCTAAAAAAGAAGGCGAAGTTAGAAAAGAAGAAATTATTGAAGCTGCAAATAAAGAAGCAAAAGAAAAAATTGAAGAAGCTAACTTTGCTATCGAAAAAGAGAAAAATGAAGCTAAAAAAGAAGTTAAAAATGATTTAGCAAATGTTGCTATTGTTTTATCTAGCAAAATTTTAGAAAGAGAAGTTTCATCTAAAGATAACGAACAAATTATTAATAATTTTATTGATTCATTAGAAAAGGAAAATAAATAAAATGGATAATAGTTTATACAATAGATATGCTCTTGCACTTTTAAATATTGCAATTGAAGAAAAGAAAGAAAACGAATATCGTGAAGATATTAAAGGATTAGTTAAAATTCTTAAACAAAATCGTGAATTTATTTATATTCTTTCAAATAAAGTTGCTACAACAGAAGAAAGTTATAAATTAATTGATGAGGTATTTTCTTCTTGCAATCAAAATATTAGAAATTTTATAAAAATTATTTATAAAAATGGAAGAGCCTTTTATCTATATCCTATTTTTAAAGAGACCTTATATCGTTTTGACGATTATTTAGGAATCGAAAGAGGTACTATTTATTCTCCAAATTTATTAACTAAAGAAACAATTGATAAAATTTCTTTAATTATCGGAGAAAAAATAAATAAAAAAATTGAATTAGAAAATAAAATGGATCCATCATTAATTGGAGGATTTAAAATTATTTTAAAAAATGATATTTATGATACTTCTATCAGTAGTCAAATAGAAAATATCAAAAAAGTAATATTGGAGGATTAATTATGTCCATTAAAACAAACGAAATTAGTGAACTTATTAAAGTTGAAATAAAAAATTTTGAGAACGTAATTAAACATAATAACGATGTTGGTACTGTTGTTACAATTGGTGATGGTATTGCTTTAGTTTATGGTCTTGAAAAAGCTATGCTTGGCGAACTTTTAATTTTTAATGATAACGAATATGGCATGGTTATGAATCTAGATGAAGATGCAGTTAGTGCTGTTATGCTTTCAAATTCATCAAACGTTAAAGAAGGCGATAAAGTTACAAGAACTAGAAAAGTTGTTGAAACTCCTGTTGGAGACGCAATGCTTGGAAGAGTTGTTAATGCTTTAGGTGAACCAATTGATGATATGGGTGAAATTAAAGCTACTGAATATCGAGAAATTGAAAGAATTGCTCCTGGAATTATGAAACGTGAATCTGTTAATCAACCTTTAGAAACAGGTATTTTAGCAATAGATTCAATGATTCCTATTGGAAGAGGTCAAAGAGAATTAATTATTGGAGATAGACAAACTGGAAAAACAGCGATTGCTATCGATACAATTTTAAATCAAAAAGGTAAAAACGTTTATTGCATTTATGTTGCAATTGGTCAAAAAAATAGTACAGTTGCATCAATTTATGAAAAATTAAGAAAAAATGGTGCTTTAGAATATAGTGTTATTGTTAATGCAAGTGCTAGTGAAATTTCACCATTACAATATATTGCTCCTTATACTGGTGTTACAATTGCAGAACATTGGTGTGAAGAAGGCAAAGATGTTTTAATTGTTTTCGATGATTTAAGTAAACACGCTGTTGCATATAGAACATTATCATTACTTTTAAAACGTAGTCCAGGAAGAGAAGCATATCCTGGTGATATTTTCTACTTACATTCAAGATTACTTGAAAGATGTGCTAAATTAAATAAAAAGTTAGGTGGAGGAAGTATTACTGCTTTACCTATTGTTGAAACTTTAGCTGGTGATATTAGTGCTTATATTCCAACTAATATTATTTCTATTACTGATGGTCAAATTTTCTTATCAACAGACCTTTTTAATGCTGGTCAAAGACCTGCAATTAATGTTGGTTTTTCAGTTAGCCGTGTTGGTAGTGCTGCTCAAACAAAAGCTGTTAAAGAAGTTTCAAAATCACTTAAAATGGAACTTGCAAGTTTTAACGAATTACAAGCATTTACTCAATTTGGCAGTGATTTAGATAAAAATACTAAAGATATCATTCATCATGGACAAGTTTTAAATACAGTTTTAAAACAACCACAATACAAATCTTTATCAATGGAAGAAGAAGTTGTTTATATTTTTGCAACTAAAAATAGATATTTAGAAAATTTAGAATTTGATGAAATTCATAAATTTTTAGAAGATTTATTTAAATATATTAAACAATTCCATAAAGAAGTTTTAGATAAGATTAGTTTCAGTAAAGAATTAAAGAAAGAAGATCAAGAAAAATTAAAGGAAGCTATTGATCAATTTGTTAGTGAAAGAGCTGTTAGTGAATAATTATGGCAGGACAAAATCTTGAAAACGTTAAAAGACGTTTAGGAACAGTTAAATCTACTTTAAAAATTACTAACGCAATGAAACTTGTTAGTAGTGTTAAAGCAAGAAAATTGCAAAATGTTTATGATGCAAAGAAAAAATATGCAGAAAAATGCAATATTCTTTTAGATTCACTTCTTTTTTATAATGAAGCTAATCCTGATTGCAATTTTAATAGCAAACTTTTAATAAAAAATAAAAAGTCTTCTAAAACCCTTTATATTGTTG
>CAVKZU010000120.1:0-4904 GCA_963660725.1 Lachnospiraceae bacterium
CGTAACAGGAGATATGGCATCTTTACTTGGGGATTCACTTAAAAATTATGTAGGAATTAGCCAAACTCAAGTAATATCCTATAAAGATTATTGTTATAGGTATGTTTTATCTGATGAAACATTAGAAATTTTAGAATTACCAGAAAGATTAAGTGTTATAGATTATAAAATTTATAAAATTAATAATAAAATATCAATTGAATATAGTGTTGAACAAAATACGAGTATGAGTAATGAAGAATTATCTATATCTTATAAAGTAAATGCAACTTATATTACAAATTATGATGAAGATGGATTTGCAACTAGCATAACTATGGATTGTACTTTTACATATAATGATAGTTCATCAATTACTCAAAAAAATGAAACAACAGTAGAATTAGTAAAATAATTATTAATTGCTAAGGGATTTTATTAACTTAAAATCTCTTTTTTATATCTTTTTTATTTAAATAAGTATAAAATCTTATTTGCTTTTAATTAAAGAAAGGAAAATATATGGAAGAAACATTAAATAAAAAAGACGAAAAGAATAATAAAAAGATATTAGATTTTTTTATTACTACATTAAATGGGATGGCTTTAGGGTTATTTGCAAGTTTAATTATTGGAACGATTATTGGAAGTATCGCTTTAATTTTTAAAAATAATAATGAATCTATTTATAATTGTGTTAATGGACTTGGATTATTACTCCAAAATTTAACAGGATTTGCAATTGGGATTGGAGTAGCTTTAAGCTTAAAACTTGATAATTTAAAAATAATTGTTCTAGGAATTGTTGGAGAAATTGCAAGTTATTTTTCTTTATCTACTAAATTTGTAACTGAAGGAATAACCTCTAATTCATTTAAAATTGGAGATCCTTTAACAATTTATATAGTAGTAGTTTTATGTGCATTATTAATAAAATTTGTTTTAAGAAAGAAAACTCCAATTGATATTTTATTAATTCCTCTTTTTGGGGTAATCGTAGGATTTTTTATTTCTTTAGGAATTAGATATCCTGCAATTTATGTAACTTATGGAATCCAATGGATTGTTAATGAAGGTACAACTTTTACTCCATTTTTCATGGGAATTATTGTAAGTGTTGTTATGGGAATGGCTTTAACTGCTCCAATTTCAAGTGCTGCAATTGCTGCAATGATTTTTACTAGTTCAGAAGAAGGATTATTACTTGCAGGAGGAGCATGTTTAATTGGATGTTCTACTCAAATGATTGGATTTATGATCCACGCTAGAAAAGATAATAATATTGGACAAATCATTTCAATTGGAATAGGTACTAGTATGCTTGAATTTAAAAATATCTTAAAAAAACCTATTATTTGGTTACCTACAATTATTGCAAGTGCAATACTTGGTCCAATTTCTACTTGTTTAATTAAACTTAAATGTGCTGGAAGTAGTGCTGGAATGGGAACTGCAGGATTCGTAGGTCAAATTGGAACCTTAATTACAATGGGAAATAGCTTACAAACTTGGTTAATTATTATTCTTTTTGAAATTGTAGCTCCTGCGATTTTAGTCTATATTATCGATATTATTTTTAGAAAATTAGGATGGATTAAAGAAGGAGATTTTAAGATTTAGTTGATTAATTTTATATTTGATAAATTAATTTATGAAAAGGAAGAAGAAAAGAAATTAATAAATCTTAATAAAAAATTAATTTACAATTTATAAAAAATCGTTATAATTTTAGAGTAATAACGAAGAAAAGAAAGAGTAATCTTTAATAGGTTCTAGCGAGTCTTGTATGGTGTAAGAAGATAACTGAAAAGAAGATGAACATGGTCTTGGAGTTGGGTAATTGATATGTAAATTACTCCGGGAATTCCCGTAATAGAAGATGAGTTTGATTGAACTCTTAGAGGCTTTAATAGTGATATTAAGGCGAAAAAAGGTGGTAACACGAAATTTATTGAATTCTCGTCCTTTTATTATTTTATTAATAAAGGGACTTTTTTATTCCCTTTAAAGGAGGATTCGTGTTAGAAATTAAAAATTTAAATAAATCTTATGGTGAACATAAAGTATTAAATGATATTAATCTAACTATTAATGAAGGTGATATATATGGAATTTTAGGGTTTTCAGGAGCTGGAAAATCTACTTTAGTTAGATGTATCAATGGTCTTGAAACTTTAGATTCAGGAGAAATATTATTTAATAATGAAGTTTTTTGTTCGAGTACAAAAAAAGTAACAAGAAAAAGCTTAAAAGATATATCAATGATCTTCCAATCGTTTAATCTTTTAAATCAAAAAAGTGTTATTTCAAATATTGAACTTCCTTTAAAACTTCAAAATATCAAGATTACTTATAGTAAAAAAGAATATAAAAATAAAAAAGAAGAATTAAAAAAAGAATATCAAAATAATATCAAAGAATTAGAAAAAAATAGCGAAAATTATAAAGAAAAGATAAAAGAACTAAGAAGAAATTATAAAGAAAATAAGAAATTTGAACTTAATAAAATTAAACATAAAGACGCATTTAGATGTTTAGAAAAGGTAGGTTTAATTTCTAAATGGAATTCTTATCCATCGGAGCTTTCAGGAGGAGAGAAACAAAGAGTTGCAATTGCTCGAAGTTTGATTACTAATCCTAAAATATTACTTTGTGATGAAGCTACTAGCGCTTTAGACGTAGAAACTACATCCCAAATCTTAAATCTTTTAAAAGATTTACACGATTCATACAATTTAACAATTATTATTATCGCTCATCAACTTGAAGTTATTGAAAAAATCTGTAATAAGGTTGCATTAATTGATAATTCTCAAATTGTAGAAAATGGAGATATTAGAGATATATTCTTAAATCCTAAAAGTAGTATTGCTAAAAAATTAATCTATTCATCTTCAATTAATACGAGATTAAGTGATACTCGTTCAATTAGATTATTATTTGATGGGAATAGTGATGAACCAATAGTATTTGATTTAATTGAAAAATGTGGAATTAAAGTATCTATTTTAAAAGCAGATACTAAAGTATTTGAAAATAAGGTTTATGGACAACTTGTATTTAAACTTCCAGAATATGATGAAGATATTATTAAACTTAAATCTTATTTAGATTATAAACATATTAAATATGAGGAGATTGATTAATATGAATGTATCTAATTTATTTACAAGTTTAGGGGAAACCTTATTAATGACTGTTATTTCAACTTTCCTTGCATATTTAGTAGGATTACCTTTAGGAATTATATTATTTACTACTGGTAAAAAAGGATTAAAAAGAAACAAAATCATTAATCAAACTTTAGGAATTATTATTAACTTATTACGTTCTATCCCTTGTCTTCTTTTAATTATTATTTTACTTCCTTTAACAAGAAGTATCTTAGGAAAAGGCACAGGCACATGGTACGTTATTATTATTCCATTATTCTTTGCAAGTTTCCCATTTGTATCGAGAATGGTCGAACAATCATTACTTGAAATTGATCAAGGAGTTATTGAAGCATCAAGATCAATGGGAGGAAGTACTTTTAAAATTATTATTCATTCTATATTACCTGAATGTAAAGTAAGTTTAATTACAGGAGTTGCTTTATCAATGGTATCAATTCTTGGTTATACTAGCTTTGCATACAATATTGGAGCAGGGGGTTTAATTAGTGAAGCATATTCACTTTATAGACAAGATCCTTCAAATCCCTGGTCAATTGCAATTTGGATTATTATTGCAGTAATTGTAATCCTTGTTCAACTTATTCAAGAAGGATCATTATTAATCGCTAAAAAAATCGATAAAAGGAGAATTACAAAATGAAAAAATTAAAATTATTAACATTATCTTTACTTGGAGCAAGTTTAATTTCACTTGCAAGTTGTGGAGAAGACAATACTAAAACAATTACTATTGCAGCAAGTGAAGTACCACACGCTAAAATCTTAAATGAAGTAGTTAAAGATATCTTAAAAGAAAAAGGATATGGATTAAGTGTTAAAGTATTAGATTGGACAATTCAAAATGATGCCTTAGCAAATAAAGAAGTAGACGCAAACTATTTCCAACATATTCCATATTTAAATCAATATAAAGGAAGTGTTTCTTTAATTCCTGCATGTAAAGTCCATTATGAAAAATTATGTGTTTATACAAAAGACACTAGTGTTACTAAAGTTTTTAATGGAGCAAGAATTGAAATTGTTGATGATATTTCAAATATTGAAAGAGCATTAAACTTATTAAGTGCTAATAATATCTTAACTATTGATTCAAAATGTTACGATAAAGATGGTAACTTTACTACTTTTGAAAGTGCACACCCAATGGATTATGTTAAATTTAATGAAGGATATGAAAATTGTACTTTAACATGTATTGCAGAAGAATTATTAAGTGTATCATTAGATGATTATGATTTTGGGGTTATTCCTGGAAATACTGCAATGACTGGATTAAAAGATTATTCTAAAAAGATTATCTTAAGTGAAAATGATCCTGAACTTGAAGATCAAAAAGCAAATGTCATTGCAATTAGAGAAGAAGATAAAAATAGTGATAAAACAAAAGCAATCGTTGAATCATTAAAAGATGAAAGAGTAAAAACATACATTGAAACAACATTCTCAAGCAGTGTTTCTTATCACTTTGTAGATTTACTCAATAACTAATTAAACATTTTTAACTGAAGGTTATTTTTCATTTTTATGGAATAGCCTTTTTTTCTTTCTTTCATTGTCCGACATTTTGCGGAAGAACTTCTTCAAAAAAATAAAAAATAATTGATATATATATATATATATAAGTTATATTTTAGTAAATGAGGAGTACAAATATGAAGAAAAAGAAATTATTATTTATTGCGACATTAAGTACGGCTTGTCTCTTAAGTTTAGCAAGTTGTCAAGGTGCTCAAGGTCCAAAGGGAGATC
>CAVKZU010000121.1:0-3333 GCA_963660725.1 Lachnospiraceae bacterium
AATAATTATTAAAACTAAATTTGGGGTTCAGACCTACAACAAAGTTACGCCGTCAAAATATTTTATACATTATTATAGAATACATATTTAATTTTATAATCTAGTTATTTCTTCTATTTCATTTATAGCTTCTCTTTCTTTACTAGACATATTCCAATCAATTGCACCAATATTACTTTCTACTTGGTTAACATTTCTCATTCCAGGAATTGGAATTATATCTATTTCTGGGTTAGTTAAAAGCCAATTCAAAGAAACTTGAGCAATAGATTTATCATGTGTTTTAGCAATCTTTTCAAGTTCTATCATTAAAGGTTCCATTCTTTTAATATCGCATTCTCTAGGACATGAAAAAACTCTTCTTAAAAAAGGTATATTGTCATTTCTTTCTTTAGTAATATCTAAATGTCCAAAATATGAAGTCATCTTATACATAAATGGAACTTTTTTATTTCTATATTTTCCAGTCAACGTTCCTTCAGCAAGTGGAGCATATGGAATTACTGATATTCCATACTTTTTACATACATAAAATACACCATTTGTCTCTGGATATCTTCTTAAAATGTTATACCCAACCATAACAACTGCTAAAGGTATATCATGTTTTTTTAATGCTTGATATGCTTCTTCAATTTGTTTAGAAGAAAAATTACACACTCCTATTGCTCTTATTTTGCCTTCTTTTACAGCATTAGCCATAACATCCATATAATCAGATATGTTTCCTTTTTTAGGTGGAACATGAATCATATAAAGATCAATAGAGCTAACCCCAAGTCTTTTTAAACTCCCATCAAGTGCTTCTTCTAATGCTTTTGGAGAATATTTATTAACTAATTTTCTTTTTTGAGTTAATGGATTCATCTTTGAAGGTGGTGCAAATTTAGATGAAATAATTACCTTTCTTCCATCTCTTTTTTGAAATTCTCCTAGTAAACTTTCAGATTTACCATTTCCATATATTTCTGCAGTATCAAAAAAATTGATACCATTATCAAGACATTTTGTATATGTTTTAAAATATTCTTCTTTTTCTTCATCATTTTTTGGTAACCATAGCATTGTACCTACACCAATTGCAGGAACTTCAACATTTGTTTTGCCTAATTTATGATATTTCATAAAAAACCTCCATCCATACAAGTATCCTTGCTTATTTATGATACATATTGTATCATTTTAATATTATTCAATAAATATAAGAAAAGAGACAAAAAGGACGAGTTTTGTATCGTGGATAAAAGAAATAAATATGTAAAAGAAAGAATTATGGAAGCGATGATTAATTTATCTTCAATAAAAGGATGGGATGAAATCACAATTACCGACATAATAAAAGAATCAAAAGTTGCAAGAGCAACCTTTTATAGAAATTTTAATAGTATTGATGAATTAATAACCTATGGAATAGATCAATTTCGTATCAATTATTGGAAAAATGTACCAAAATCAAGTTCTAATTTTCTCTCTCAAGAAATGCTTGAATATACATTTCACTTTTTTAAACAAAATAAAAATATCATTCTTTCATATTCTAATTTTGGTACTTCTTCTTCAATATTAGATATTATTACAGAAGGAATGATTCTTTCATTTGGAGATATGCCTTCTACTTCTATCCTTCGATATAAACTCTATTATTATTCTGGAGCGTTATATAATATGATGTTTAATTGGTTAAAAGAAGGTATGAAAGAATCCGAAAAAGAGATGGCTATTACATTTTTAAAACTTTCTTCATCTAATATTGAAGGTCAATTATAAATAGTTCTTTTAAATTACTTTAAGGTATATAAAAATATCATTCTTTTATTAATATGATTTATAAAAAGTTAGCGATATATTTTAAAAGTTGGCGATATAATTGAAAAGTTAGCGAAATAATTGAAAAGTTGGCGAAATAATTTATAATAGTAATAGGAGGATAATTATCATGGATATTTCTAATTTATTAAAGATGGAAGAAAATTTACATCTAGAGTTTAAAACTTCGAAAAAAAAGTTAACTGATTCTTTATTTGAAACTTATTCTGCTTTTGCGAATACAGATGGAGGCGATATTTATTTAGGTATTAGTGATGATTTACCACACAAAATTATAGGTGTAGATAACCCTAAACAACAAATTAATAATTTTATTAAATCCGTTAATAATAAAAGTAAATGCAGTTGTAATTTAATTAGCGATGAAGATATAGAATTAATTGAAACACCTGAAGGTAGTGTAATTAGAATTCATGTTAAAAAAGCACCATTAAGTGAAAGACCAGTTTATATTAATGGCGTTTTAGATATGTCTTTTATTCGTCTAGGTGAAGAGGATCAAAAGATGAGTAAAAATCAAATCTTTTCTTTTTTAGAAGATAGAGAATTGACTCATTTTGATGGAAAGATAAATCAATATGACTTAGGCATTGATCGTTTGGATAAAAAATCTTTATCTGATTTTCGCCTTATGCTTAGCAAAAACCGCCCAAACAGTCCCCTTTTAGAATTAAATGATGAACAAATGTTAGAAAGAATTGGAGCGGTAGTTTATCAAAAAAATAAGCAAGGTGGCTTAACAAATGGAGCAATCGCTTTCTTTGGACAATATTCTGATATTGTTCGAATATTCCCATCATTCCATTTAGATTATCAAAGATACGTTAATGGAAAAGAACGTTGGGAGGAAAGAATTTCTAGTGATGATTTTACTTTTAGTGGTAATATGTTTACATTTTATTTGAAAGTTATGGATTCGTTAAAAAGTAGACTTCCTAATGCATTTAGAAGAGATCATAATGGAATTAATGATGATGGCAGTTCTATATATGATGCTGTTTCTGAAGCTTTGATTAATTCATTATCCAATATGTCATTATTTATGGATGGAGGTGTATTAATTCAATCATATCCTGATAGAATAAGTTTTCGTAATTGTGGCGACATGCTTGTGGATAAAGCTCAAGCATTAAAAGGTGGAGTATCCATCGTTAGAAATTCATCAATTATGACATTCTTCCGCATCTTAAATTTAGCAGAACGCTCAGGTTTAGGAATTCCAACAATTGCATCTGTAATGAAAAAAAATAAATACCCAGATCCAATTTTAGAAGTTACACCTGATGGTCGTTTTACTAAATTAACACTTTTATTTGCACCAATTGAATCTAATAATTCTATTTCTATAAGAAAAAATAAGATTCTTTCATGTTTAGCAACGCATCCCGAAGGCATTTCAGTACCAAACCTAGCAATTGAAATTAATGAATCAGTAAGTTCAGTTAAAAAGGATGTTAATGAATTAATGTTATTGCATTATATTGAAGATAATGGAAAATCAAGAAA
>CAVKZU010000122.1:0-3626 GCA_963660725.1 Lachnospiraceae bacterium
AATTTCATCTAATTCTTTTTGCTTTTCTTCTTTGATATAGTTTTGCCATTCTTGTGTTACATCTTCTACTTCATTAATATCTTTTATAAAGTTTTCAATTAATGCTTTCTTACTTCTTAACTCTGGCGATGCATCAATTGATTTTTGAACCTTAATTAATAATTCTTTATCTTCACAATTAGAATCATGGTATTTTTGAACAAGCATTAAGATATAATCAATATTAATATCAATTTGTTTTAAAAGTTCAATTTCAAAAACAATATCATCATTAATATTAGAAGAATCTCCTTTTGATTCATTTTGGAATTCATCTTTCAAGTTAAGATAAATACTACAATAATCTTGGAATTCTAGTTCATTAAATATTTCTTTATCTTTAAATTCATCAAATGAAGAAAGTAAGTTCTTCATTCTTAAAATGGTACTAAATAACTTAACGAATTCTTTCTTATTAGATTCTCCTTCTAGATCTCTAAAATCAGTAGTGAATTTATCTTTAAATTCATTTACGTATTCTATATATCCTTTTTGGTGATTTCCTTTTTCATCTTTAAATCCTTCATAATATTCTTTAAAGCTTTTAAGTAATACAATCCCTCTTGCTTCTTTATCTCCAAATAAGGATATAGCATCATCTGTTCTTTTTTGTAAGTTTCTAAAACACACAATATTCCCAAATGTTTTAACAGAATTTAAAATTCTATTCGTTCTTGAATACGCTTGGATTAATCCATGCATTTTAAGGTTTTTATCTACCCAAAGAGTATTTAATGTGGTAGCGTCAAACCCTGTTAAAAACATATTAACTACAATAAGAATATCTATTTCTTTATTCTTCATTCTTAAAGATACATCTTTATAGTAATTAGGGAACTTATCACTTGATGTATCATAAGTGGTATTAAACATTTTATTATAATCTTTAATTGCACCTTCTAAGAAATCTCTACTAGATTTATCAAGTGAGGTTGTAGAATCACTATCTTCTTCAGTTAATATTCCTTCACTTTCTTCTTCATTAACCCCAAAAGAATATATTAATGCTACTTTTAAATCTTTATTAGTACTTCTTTCTTTTAATTGTTTTTTGAATTCATTGTAGTAGAGTTTACTTGCTTCAATTGAAGATACTGCAAAGATAGAATTAAACCCATTAATATTAATTGTATCTTTAAGTTCATCAATATTTAGTCTATCTTTACTAGATGCAACTTCATCTACATTTTTAATTATTTTATGATTATATTTATATTCATTATGATATGTCTTTCTATTGAAGTTATCTAGGATATAACTTGTAACTTGGGAAATTCTTCTTGGATCTAAATATACTTCTTCCCTTTTAATATCAAAGATATCTTCATCGATAATATCATCTTTAGAATCAATTGTTTTAATATAATCTACTCTAAAAGGTAAAACATTTTTATCATTAATTGCATCTACGATTGTGTAACTATGTAATTGCATTCCAAATGCTTGTTCAGTTGTTTTTAAGTTAGTTTTATTAGAACTTAAGGAATTAAGCGCAAAGATTGGAGTACCAGTAAACCCAAATAAATGGTATTTTTTAAAATATTTAGTAATTGCAATATGCATTAACCCAAATTGAGATCTATGACATTCATCAAATATAAAAACAATATGTTTATTATATGCTTCATGGTTTTTATATTTAGAAATGAAATTAGATAGTTTTTGAATTGTTGTAATAATAATCCTAGAATTACTATCTCTTAATTGTTTTTCTAATACTGTTGTTGATTTATTTGAATTAGCAGCTCCTGGTTCAAACCTATTATATTCCCTCATTGTTTGGTAATCTAAATCTTGTCGATCTACTACAAACAATACTTTATCAATATAAGGGAGTTCACTAGCAAGTTTAGCAGTTTTAAATGAGGTTAGGGTTTTTCCACTACCTGTTGTATGCCAAATATATCCTCCCCCTTCTATTGTTCCATACTTTTTATAGTTATTAGCAATTTCGATTTTATTTAAGATTCTTTCGGTTGCAACAATTTGGTATGGTCTCATAGCGAGTAATAATTCTTCATCGGTATAGATACAATATTTAGTAAGGATATTAAGTAAGGTATGCTTTGAAAAGAAAGTTTTAGTAAAATCAATTAAATCAGGGATGATTTTATTATTAGAATCTGCCCAATAAGAAGTAAATTCAAATGAGTTAGATGTTTTACCTTTCTTTCCATTAGTATTAAAATCTCTACAATGATTGAATCTTGTACTATTTGAGTAGTATTTAGTAGTGGTACCATTTGAAATAACAAAAATTTGAACAAATTCAAAAAGACCAGTTCCTGCCCAAAAAGAATCTCTTTGGTAACGGTTTATTTGATTAAATGCTTCTTTAATCGCTACTCCTCTTCTTTTTAATTCCACATGGACTAAAGGTAGTCCGTTTACTAAAATTGTAACATCATATCGATTCTTATAATTACCATTATTTACTTCATATTGATTAATAACTTGTAAGGAATTATTATGGATATTATTTTTATCAATAATAGTAATATTTTTATGACTACCATTATCCAGTTCTAAATTAATTACTCTTTCTTCTTGGATTAATTTAGTTTTTTCTTTTATACCTTGATTGGAGTTTGCTAAAACTTGGGTAAATAACTTATCCCATTCTTTATCACTAAACTTATAATTATTTAGTTTTTCTAATTGAATCCTTAGATTATTTATTAGTTCATCTTCATGATGAACTAATAAATATTCATAAGATTCTTGAGTTAATAAATGAATAAATTCTTTTTCTAAATCAGCTTCACTTTGGTATGCATCTGATTTGTTTTTAACTGGAGTATATTCAGTTACAACAGTAGCTTCATTAGTTTCTGTAATAACATTATATTTATTTACCATTTTTAACTTCCTCCTATTCTTATTTAATATATTCTTATTATTTATCTAATCTTTTAAACGTTAAAAGTTTATCCCTATAGTATTCATATTGTTTCTTTCTTGCTTCTATTTCAGCAGGGAGACCTGCTTGTAAATCAAACGTCATTATTTCTAATTTTTCTAATTTATCAACTATATTATTTTGCTCTTTTAAAGTTGGTAGTCTAAAACTAATACGTTTAAATTCTCTATTTGTTATTTGATTAATAGGCATTGCGTCATCACCATGTATCATTTTTTGTACATAGGAAGTTTGCCATAAAAAATATAAATACTTATAGTTTATAAACTTCTGATCAGACCTTAATACTGACATAAATGCCCCAAAAGCCATAGGTTTTTCTGTGTATGGAATAATTGCAGACTTACCTATCAAAGCTCTACTTCCATTTCTAACACATATTAAAAGATCATTTTCTTTTGCAATAACTCGTTGTGGAATGTTTTTCATTTGTACATAAACATTATCGTTATAAACTAGTCTATTGTTTTCGATATTTGAAGATCTTAATACAAGCATACCACTATTTGATTTATCTGAAGGCTTGTAAGTTAATCCTGTAAAATTAGTTGCAACATCAAATAAGCTAACTTTAGCATGTCCAAATACATGTTGAATAAGTTTAATTATTGCTTGTCTGTCTGTCTGTCTGTCTGTCTGTCTGTCTGTCTGTCTGTCTGTCTGTCTG
>CAVKZU010000122.1:3672-3938 GCA_963660725.1 Lachnospiraceae bacterium
CTGTCTGTCTGTCTGTCTGTCTGTCTGTCTGTCTGTCTGTCTGTCTGTCTGTCTAATTATGGACATCAGCTTCATTTTGTCAAGACCTTTCTGCAAAAAAAACACTTCTTTTTTTCTAACTGCGGAAATCCCGCACTGTTTTTACTAATAGAAAATTATACAGGATAAACGCCGCTTTTTCAATAGCCTGAAGATAATTTTTTTATAGCTGTGTGTATCAAATATGATAATGTCTCAGTATAACGAATATGATTATGTCCCGGTCA
>CAVKZU010000123.1:0-4355 GCA_963660725.1 Lachnospiraceae bacterium
TTACAATACTATAACATCTAGTATTTAAAACTAAAAATATTTTTAGTATCAAAAATTACTTTTTTACTTAAAATTTAAGGGATAAAATCTTATAAAAATATATTTATTAATTGTTTTTCCTGTGTTATGATATTTTTAGAAATTTTAAATAATCTTCGCATAATTAGGAGGAAAAGATAATGAGTTTCAAACCAGAAATGATACGAAACGTCGCTATCCTTGGACACCAAAGTAGTGGTAAAACAAGCTTAGTTGAAAGTTTATATCAAATGGCTACTAATGGGGAAAGTAAAGGAGCTATAGAAAGAGGCAATACCATTAGTGACTATTTAAAAGAAGAACAAGATAAATTAAGTTCTATTAATGCCTCAGTAATTCCACTTGACTATAATGGTTATAGAATTAACCTTATTGATCTTCCAGGAAATGATGATTTCGTTGGAGAAGCAATTGGAGTTTTAAAAGTAGTTAAAGGTGCAATTTTAGTTATCAATGCCCAAGCAGGAATTGAACAAGGCACCATTAAACATTTTAAAATGTTAAAAAAGAGAAATATTCCTACATTCATTTTTGTTAATAAAATGGATAAAGAGAATATTGATTTTGATAATTTATTAAATGAGATTAGAGATAAGTTTGGTAAAAAAGTAGTTCCATTTTGTTACCCATTAGGACATGGCGATAATTTTGATGGATTTGCTAATGTTATTGAACTTAAAGCAAGAATCTTTGATGGTAAAAAATGTAATGATAGTGAAATTTATGAAGATAAAAAATCTATTGTTATGGAATATAACAATATGATTACTGAAGCAGTTGCTTCAAGTAGTGATGAACTTTTAGATAAATTCTTTGCTGGAGAACATTTAACTCAAGAAGAAATTAAAAAAGGTTTAAGACAAGGTGTTTTAGATGGTGAAATTGATCCAATTGTTGTAGGAAGTGCTATTAAAAATATTGGATGTAATACATTACTTAAAATGATTGTTGATTATTTACCTGCTCCAAATGATTTAAAACCTTATGTTGGTCATGATGAAAAAGGAAATGAAATCGTTAGAAAAACAACTAGTGAAGAACCATTCTCAGCATATTGTTTTAAAACAATTGTAGATTTATATAGTGGTACAATTAATTTAATTAAAGTTTGTAGTGGTAAACTTAAACTTGGAGATGAAATTTATTCTCCAAATACTGGAAATACTGAAAAAGTTTCTTCAATGTTCTATCTTTTAGGTAAAAAACAAATCCCAGTTGAAGAAGTTGAAGCAGGAAATATTGTTGCAATTAATAAGTTAGATGATATTAAAACTGGATTTACATTATGTGATCCAAAAAATGTAATTGAATATTCAAAAGTTAAATATCCAACAGCAGTTTATTTTAAAGCAATTGAACTTGTTAATAAAAAAGATGAAGATAAATTATCTTCTACATTACAAAAATTACAAGCAGAAGATCCTACAATTGAAGTTAAACGTAATAAAGAAACAAAACAACTTTTAATTGGTGGTCTTGGGAATTTCCATTTATCTTATATTTTAGAAAAATTAAAGAATACTTATAAGATTGAATGTTCTACAAGTGCTCCAAAAGTTGTCTATAGAGAATCAATTAGAGGAAAAGCAGAAGCTACTGGAAAATACATTAAACAATCTGGTGGAAGTGGATTCTATGGAGTTGTTGTCATGGATTTCGAACCTTGTGAAGAATCTTGTTTTGAAGAAACAGTCTTTGGAGGAAGTGTCCCTAAAAACTATTTCCCTGCAGTTGAAAAAGGATTCTATGAAGCTTTACAAGCAGGTTTACTTGCAGGATTCCCAGTTATTG
This sequence comes from Lachnospiraceae bacterium, assembly GCA_963660725.1. GTDB lineage: Bacteria > Bacillota_I > Bacilli_A > RFN20 > CAG-826 > Onthovivens. Next base: position 1,831 of record CAVKZU010000123.1, read on the forward strand.
GAGTTAAAGCTACTTTAAAAGATGGTAAATATCATCCAGTTGATAGTAATGAAATGGCATTTAAAATGGCAGCAATTCTAGCATTTAAAGAAGCATATATGAACTGCAAGCCTATTATTTTAGAACCAATTATGAAAATTACTATTAATGTTGAAAATAAATATATTGGAGATGTTATCAGTGATTTAAATACAAGACGTGCTAAAAACATTATGATGGAAGAAGAAGATAATGAATCTCAAAAGATCATCGCTTCAATTCCTGAAAGTGAAATCAATGATTATAACGCTAAGTTAAAATCAATTACTCAAGGTAGTGGATTCTTTAATAGAGAATTTGAAGATTATGAAGAAGTACCTTCTAATTTAAAAGATAAAATTATTAAAGAAAATTCATTAAAAAATTAATTTTGTTTAAAGGAGGTGAAGAACAAGTCACCTCTTTTTAAATCTAAAAAATCCATCTATTTTGATGGATTTTCACTTGTTTCTTCTATCTTTTTAATATCTTCAGGATGGTCTCCCATTCTTTTCTTTAAAACTTTAGGAATGATTATGATATATGCAATCGCAGAAACTATACCTCCTAAAGTATCTGCAATTGGTTGAGCAAAGAAAGTATATTCATCGTTATGAGTAAGTAAAGGAATAATAAAAATAAGTGGTAAAAATATAAATAATTTTCTATTTAAAGATAACCAAATAGAATAATTAGCTTGTCCCATTCCTGTTAATCCATCAACTAAAGTGTATTGGAATGCTAAAGGAATCATCCCAAGCATATAATATCCAATGAATTTACTTGAAGCACTAATAATTTCATCTTTTGAATAAGTAGGATCATTAGAGAAATTAACAAATAGAGAGGCAAATGGACCTCTTAATAAAAATGATAATAAGAAACAAACTGTACAAAATATAAATGCAAATAAGACAATTTGTTTTTGAGCTTTTAAGAGTAATTCCTTATTTTTAGCACCAAAATGGTATCCTAGAATTGGTTGAGTACCACTAGAAATTCCAAGTAATGGACCAGTAATTAAACTAGTAAATGCTTGAACAATTGTAGCAACTTCTATATAAAAATCCCCTTTATCTCCACCAAACATTTGTAAAGAAGAATTTAATGCAATAATAATTAATGAATCAGTAGACATAATAATAAAAGGAGAAAACCCTAATTTTAATATCTTTAACATGATTTTAAAATCATATCCTCCAATTCCAAGTCTTATTTTACTTTTAAATATTAAATATAATAAAACCCATAAAAACGATACAAATTGACAAGATATAGTTGCTAAAGCAGCACCTTTTATACCCATATTAAATGTAAAAATAAACAAAGGATCTAAAACTACATTTAATAAACATGCAACTAAAGTAGTAAGCATTGCAGCTAAAGATTCTCCTTGGGCAGTTAAATATTGATTTAATCCACTACTAATAAGTGAAAAATAAGTCCCTAATAAATAAATTATCATGTAATCTTTAGCGTAACTAAAAGAAGCTGTACTTGCACCAAATGCCATAAGCATTGGATTTAAAACAAGATACGCTATAATCATTAATAAAGTAGAAAGGATAATTAATAATAAAAGTGCATTATTTAATATCTTTTTCGCTTTATTTTCATCCTTTTCACCAAGTGCAATAGAAAATAAAGGAGCACCCCCTAATCCTACTAAAAATGCAAAAGAAGAAAGTAAAGTTGCAATTGGAGCACAAACTCCTACCCCAATTAACGCTAAAGATCCATTAACAGGCATATTTGCAACGAATATTCTATCAACAATTGAATATAAAATATTAACAAATTGAGCAATCATTGAAGGGATTGCAAGTTTCATAATTACTTTTAAAGTATTTTTATCACCAAGGGAAATTGCCATAATAGATAATATTTTATATTTTTGAATGCAAATAATAAATATTTTTATTAAAATATTAATATTCTTTTAAAAGAATATGTCCATAAGTTAATGGTAGACTGCTAATCTCCGAAATTAGAAGTAGAAGTTCGATTCTTCTTGGACATGCCAAAATAAATATATTAATTTTTAAAATTTTAAAGAATTAATGTATAATACTTTTTATATGAAAAAGAAAAATAACGTTATTAAAGATGAAAAACTTAAAAAAATAAATAAATATTTAGGAATAGGTGCTAGTTTTGCTATAATTGCAGTTATTGGATTTATTACTTCTTGGGCATTAACTTATTGCATTGATTTAAAAGATTTATCCAAAAATTGGTATATTTTCATTATTTTAGGAGTATCAATTATTTTCTTTATTATCTCTTTTGTTATCTTAAAGAAATGGAATAAAAAGAAATTAGATTATATAAATGAAAAAGACAAAGAAGAATTTAATAAAAAAATGGAAGAATATTTAAAGAAAAAGAATGAAAATAAAAAGTAAATAAGTTATATTATTTAAGGTTAATTTTATTTAATCTTTTGGGAGCATGGTGAAATTGGTAGACACGATAGACTCAAAATCTATTGTTAGCGATAACGTGTG
>CAVKZU010000124.1:0-17255 GCA_963660725.1 Lachnospiraceae bacterium
GTCAATAGAATTAAAAAGAAAAGAACTTTTAGAAAAGTTAAATAAAATAAAAGGGAAAAAATTAGGAGAAATTGACGATAGTAATATTTTAGATAATCCTAATAACAAAGGCGGAGTAGGTCAAGTCATTCAAAAATATTTAGGAAAAGATTTAGATTCAAATCCAAATGCTGACTTTCCTGAAGCAAAGTTAGAACTAAAAGTAACAGGTCTTTTAGAATACCAATCAAAAAATAAAGGTGCATATCATGCAAAAGAAAGATTAGTTTTAACCATGATAAATTATATGGAAGATTATGATAAATCTTTTGAAGAAAGTCATTTAATAAATAAATGCAACGACATGCTGATAACTTGCTACAAATTTATTAAAGCCAACAAAGATGAAAAAACTGATTATAAATCTTTTCCAATTGTAGATTCTTTTATTATGGAATTATCAAATCAAGATGAAGAAATATTAAAAAAAGATTATGAAACAATTTTAAATAAAATTAAAGAAGGGAAAGCGGATACAATTTCAGAATCAGATACCACTTATTTACAAGCTTGTACAAAATCAGCAAATGGTAAAAAAATAACAAGTCAACCATTTTCTAATGTCCCTGCAAAGCCAAGAGCTTTTTGTTTAAAATCATCATTTTTTACAAATATCATACGTTCTTATATTTCTGATGTAAAATTTAATACAATCATTGATGACATCAATAAATTAAAAGCTTCTTCTTTGGAAGATTTAGTTATTTCAAAATTTAAACCTTATTTTGGTAAAACCGAACAAGAATTAGGATATGAATTGAATATACAAACTAATGCAAAAAATAGATTTTCTGCGTATATTAATAGAATTTTTAAAGTAGCTGACTTAAACGAAACCGAAGAATTTCAAAAAGCAAATATTTCTTTTAAAACAATTAGAATTCAAAAAAGTGGTTCAATAAAAGAAAAAATCTCTTTCCCACAAATTGATTTTATAGAACTTGCAAATACAAATTGGGAAGATTCAGAAATTAGACAATATTTCACTGAAATTAAATTTTTATTCTTAATTTTTAAAGAAACATCAAAAGGTTACATTTTCGAGAATGCATTCTTCTATTCATTAAGTGACGATTTGATTGATGAATTTATTGGATATACATACAACAAAGCAAAAGATATTCTTAATAAAGGAGATATAGTTTATAAAAAAGAAATAACACAAGATGGAAAAGTAAAACATTACAATAACTTTGTAGGCATGAAAGAAAATCCAATTTGTCATATTAGACCACATGGAAGAAATTTTAAAGATCAATCTCCATTACCAATCAAAGATAAGTTAACTGGTTATGATTCTTATGAAAAAATGTGTTTTTGGTTAGATTCTAGATTAATTAAAGCATATATTGAAAATAAGCAAGACGAATATATTAAAGATGCTAGAAAAAAACTTAATGCTAACAAAAAATCGGATAATTAGTCCGATTTTTATTTTTCTTCATTATTTATATTTAAATATTCACTTAATTCTCCATAAACTGACTTAAGTTTTGGATAAATTTTCTTATAAACATTTTTATATAAATATTCGTATTTTTTAACATTTTCAGGATTTGGTTTATAAATTTTTTCGTATTCAACACACGCTTTTTTGCATTCTTCAACATCTTTATAAAGATTAAGTGCTACAAGTTGAGACATTGCACATCCAATAATACTAACTTCATAATTTGATGGTTTATATACAGGTAAATTAAAGATATCTGCTAAAATTTGGCAAATTGCATTAGATTTACTTCCTCCTCCACCAATTGTAATAAATTTACCTCTTTGATGAGAATTTTTCTCAATTGATTCTAATCCTTCTTTTAAACAATATCCTAAACCTTCAATAATTGAACGATACATATGATATTTAGTATGAACATCATAAAATCCTATTATACTTCCTTTTGCTAAAGGTCTTTCAAGTTGAGGTCCCCAGAATGGTTGTAAAACTAATCCATCACTTCCAGGAGGTATATCTAAAATTTTCTTATTTAATACATGTTCTGGTGCGATTTGTTCAATTTCTGCTTCTTGCATATCTTCTTTACCAAATTCTTTAGTAAACCAAGAAAGCATCCAACATCCTCTATAAATTTGCATTTCTCCACTATAATATCCTTTATATGCAGTAATATAAGAAGGTAAAAATCTAATTGGTTCAAAATATTTTTTACTAGTCATAGCAATAGAACATGCAGTACCCATTGAAATATGAACACTTCCTTTTTCAGTAGCACCACTTCCTAAAGCTTCACAACTTTTATCATTTCCAGTAGCGATATATTTTAATCCAATAGGTAATCCAGTTTCTTCATGTCCTTTTTGAGTAATTTCTCCAATAACACTTCCAACTGGAACAATTTCTGGGATTAATTTTGGATCAATATCAAAAATACATCCTTTAATAGCGTTTTTACCATAAACTTTTCCAGTTTTAAAGTTAATTGGGAAATGTCCAATCATATTTGATGGAGAATCCGCAAGCCTTCCTAACATTCTGTAGTTAAAATAGCTATTTAAAGGTGCATAATGTGCTATTTTAGCATAGTTTTCTGGTTCATTTTCTTCAAGCCAAATAGCTGGGGTTCTCTTTCTATTTAAAATAATAGTATCATTCATTCCTACAATAGAGAATGCAAGAGTATATAAAAGTGGAATTTTATGCTCTAATTTAGCTTTTCTTTGATCTAACCAAATAATTGATGGTCTAATAACTTTATAATCTTTATCTAAAAAAGCTGCAGTATCTCTAAAACAAGTAGATGAAAACGATACAACATCATCTACTAATAATTTATTTTTTTCTACAAGTCTTTTACTTGCTTTACACATTAAATCGTAATAATAATTTGGATCTTGTTCTGCATATCCAGGTTTTAAAGAAAAATAAGGAATGTCGTATTTTTCTTGTTCAATTGCTAAAATTTTACCTAATTCATTAACAATAGCAACCCTAACAGATTGTGTACCAAAATCGATTGAAATAACATTTTTCATGTAAATATTATAGTAAAAATTTCAATAATTTTAAATTTATTTTAATAAGTAAAATTAAATGCTATAATAATATTGCTTTGGTGAAAACCCAACTTTTTAGGAGGAAAATAAAAAATGGCAAAACAATATGTTTACCTTTTCAAAGACGCTCATGGTTTAGGAAAAGAACTCTTAGGCGGAAAAGGTGCAGGACTTGCTGAAATGACATCTATTGGTGTCCCAATTCCACAAGGATTTACAGTTTCTACAGAAGCTTGTACTCTCTATTATGAAAGTGGAAAAAAGATGCCTGAATATCTTGTCAATCAAGTCGACGAAGGAATTAAAGAAGTTGAAAAAGAAACAGGAAAATCATTTGGTGGTTTAGATTCTAATAAAGTCCCATTACTCGTTTCAGTTCGTAGTGGTGCTAGAGTTTCTATGCCTGGTATGATGGACACTATTTTAAACTTAGGTTTAAATGATCAATCAGTCGAATTATTAGCAAAAGTCAGCGGTAACGAAAGATTTGCTTACGACTCATATCGTAGATTTATTTTAATGTTTACTAACATTGCAAAAGGACATCCAAGAACAGATATGGATAAAATGTTAGAAAAGATTAAAGAAGATAATGGATATAAACTCGATACTGAAGTCACTGCAGAACAATTAAAGGATTTAGTTAAAGCTTATAAAGAATATTATAAGAAAACATTTAACGAAGATTTCCCAAGTGATCCATATGTTCAATTACATGAAGCTGTTGAAGCAGTTTTCAGATCATGGGATAACCCAAGAGCTAACGTTTATAGAAAAATGAATGGTATTCCTTATGAATGGGGTACTGCTGTTAACGTTCAATCAATGGTTTTCGGTAACTTAAATGAAAATTCTGGTACTGGTGTTGCTTTCTCAAGAGATCCATCCACTGGTAAAAAAGAAATTTATGCTGAATATTTACCATGTGCTCAAGGTGAAGACGTTGTTGCAGGTATCAGAACTCCTTTACATATTTCAGAATTAAAGAAGAGAATGCCAGATGTTTATAATCAATTCGTAGAAACAATTACTGGTATGGAAAAACATTATAGAGATATGCAAGATATGGAATATACTGTTGAAAATGGTAAATTATATTTCTTACAAACTCGTAATGGTAAAAGAACAGCTCAAGCTTCATTACAAATCGCATTTGATTTATTAGATGAAGGATTAATTAGTGAAGAAGAAGCAGTTTTAAGAGTTGAACCTAAATTATTAGATTCATTATTACACCCTACATTTGACGCTAGTGAATTAAAAACATTAACTCCAGTTGCTCAAGGTAACCCAGCATCTCCAGGTGCAGGTGTTGGACACATCTCATTTGAAGCAAAAGATGCTGAAACAAGACACGCAAACGGTGAAAAAGTTGTTTTAGTTAGAGCAGAAACATCTCCAGAAGATATTGAAGGTATGGTTGCTGCTGAAGGTATTTTAACAATGCGTGGTGGTATGACATCACATGCTGCAGTTGTTGCTCGTGGTATGGGTAAATGTTGTATTACTGGTTGTAGCGCTGCTATCGTTGATGAAGAAGCAAAAACAGTTACAATCAATGGAAAAGTTTATGGTGAAGGTGATACTTTATCATTAAATGGTTCTACAGGTGATGTTTATGAAGGTGCAGTTACTTTAGTTGAAGCTGATACATCAAGTGGTAACTTTGGTAGATTAATGGCTGCTGCAGATAAATATAGAAGATTATCAATCAGAACTAATGCTGATACTCCTCGTGATGCAGTTCAAGCTGCTAAATTTGGTGCAGAAGGTATTGGATTATGTAGAACAGAACACATGTTCTTCGATAAAGATAGAATCTTCCATATGAGAAAAATGATTCTTTCTGATACAGTTGAAGAAAGAGAAGCAGCATTAGCTGAACTCTTACCATATCAAAGAAATGACTTCTATGGTTTATATATGGCTATGAAGGATTTAGAAGAAATCAACGTTAACGTTCGTTTATTAGATCCACCTCTCCATGAATTCTTACCACAAGAAGAAGATAAGATTGAAGAACTTGCAAAAGCATTAAATAAAACTGTTCAACAAATTAAAGATAGAATCACATATTTACATGAATTCAACCCAATGATGGGACATAGAGGATGTAGATTAGATGTTTCTTATCCAGAAATTGGAAGAATGCAAGCTCGTGCTATTATCGAAGCTGCTATTAAAGCAAGCAAAGATTTAAATAGAGAAATCGAACCAGAAATCATGATTCCATTAACATTAGACTTAAAAGAATTCAAATTCGTCAAACACATTATTGTTGAAGAAGTTGAAAAAGTCTTAAAAGAAAATAATGCTCACTTAAAATATCACGTTGGTACAATGATTGAAATTCCTCGTGCAGCATTACTTTCAAGTGAAATTGCTGAAGAAGCTGAATTCTATTCATTTGGTACAAACGATTTAACTCAAATGACATTTGGATTCTCAAGAGATGACGCTTCAAAATTCTTACCAGATTATTATGGTAATAAGATTTTCGAAGAAGATCCATTCCAAACAGTTGATCAAAAAGGTGTTGGAAAACTCATCAAGATGGCTGTTAAAGATGGTAGAGAAACAAGACCAGAATTATTAGTTGGTGTTTGTGGAGAACACGGTGGTGATCCAAAATCTATCGAATTCTTTAATAGAGTTGGTTTAGACTATGTTTCATGTTCACCATTCAGAGTCCCAATTGCAAGACTTGCTGCTGCTCAAGCTGAAATCTTATTAAAAAGAGAAAAAAGCGGTAAATAATAAATAAAAAATTATTAAAAGGTATGAAAACAAAATTCATACCTTTTTTAATTGCATTAAAAAAGATCTAGTTTTTTCTAGACCTTATTTTTGTTTTAAAACCGTTGTGACTTCTACAAAATAACCTTGTTTATCTAATTCTCTTGCAGTTTTCTTTAATAACTTTTTGTTTTTAGAAATTGCAAAGACACATGATCCACTTCCTGTCATTGAAACACATTCAAATCCTTTTTCATCAAGCATCTTTTTTATTTTTTCAACATCAGGATTTAATTTTTTTGCAGGTTCATATAAAGAATTAAAAACTACTTTTCCTAAGTCATCTAAATCATCACTTATTAATACATCTTTAACTTTTGTAGAATCTCCATGAATTAATTCCATTTTGTCAGATTCTTTAAAAATAGTTTCAGTAGAATTTCCTGTTTGAGGTGCAACAAGTAAAATTAAATTATCATCTTTATATTCAAAGAAAGAAATTTCATCACCTCTCCCTTTAACTAAAGCAGGTTTATTATAAAATTGGAAATAACAATCACTTCCAACTTTATTACAAATTTCTTTAATTTCACTATCGCTTAATTGTAAATTTAAATATTTAATGATGCATCTAAATACTGCACATGCATCTGCACTACCTCCACCAAGTCCAGATTGAACAAAGATGTTTTTATGTATTTTAATATTAAAATGTTCTTTAAATTGGTATTTTTCTCTTAAAACACTTACCATTTTATGACATAAATTATATTTTGATGATCTCATAGAGAAACTATCGCAAGTAATAAAATCATCAGTAATTCCTTTTGAAAGGATACTAAAATCAATTGTGTCATGAAATTTTAAAGGTAAAATGACAGATTCAAGTTCATGATATCCATCTTCTCTTATATATTTAGAATCTAAACATATATTTATTTTAGCGTATGCTTTTTCAATAATATCCATATAATCCTTTATATTTTAATTAATCTTCCTTCTTAATTAAAGAGTTATTAATCAAAACTTCCGTTAATTTAATATAATTTTCTAAAGATAAATCTTCTGCTCTTAATGTAGCTTCAAGATTAGCTTCATTTAAAACTTTATCCATTGTTTCTTTATCTTTAATAACTGCTTTTAAGTTATTTTGAATAGTTTTTCTTCTATTTGTAAATAATATTTTACTTACTTTATATAAAGTATTTCCAAATCCAAAATCTATATCTTTTTTAGGAGTTATTGAAAATACAACACTATCAACATTTGGTTCTGGGAAGAAGTTATTCTTTTTAACTTTAAATAATTCTTTAATATCATATTTATACATTAAAAGTAAATTTAAAGCGTTATAATCTTTTCCATTTTTACTAGTAATTCTTTTTAAAGCTTCATATTGGATCATGAAGACACCTTTTTCTAAATTACGATAATTTTTAGCGATAAATTCTAAAATATCACTAGTAATATAATAAGGTAAATTACCAATAACTTTATTCATTGAATAATCTTTAAAATGTAAAATATTATTTTTTACAATAGTAATTCCTTTATTTTCATGACATTTGCATAAAAAATTATAAAATTTAGCGTCATATTCTACTAAAGTAAGGTTATGTGTTTTTTTAACTAACTCATCAGTTAAACTTCCAAGTCCTGGTCCAATCTCTAAAACTGTATCAGTATCTTTAATTTCTAATGCATTACAAATATTAGAAATTACTTCTTCATTTATTAAAAAATTTTGACCAAGTTCTTTTTTAGCATGACTTGATTCAAGAAGAAAAAAGTCTTTAATTTCAGATACACTAAGCATTTTTCAATGTTTCCTCCAATTCTTTTTTAGTTATTCCTAACATTTTAAGTTTTTTATACATAGATTTAAAGTTTGAATATCCTAAATGATATTTATTTATAATAATTTCTCTTTTTAAAGATGAATCAATATTTCCTGTTAATCCAAGTTCAATTAAATCAGATTCTTTTAAATCACTATTATCTTTCTTTTCACTAAATCTAATCGTATGTTTTAAAGCGTTTGTAACCTCTTCAATTGTAGATTCAGCAACACCAACTTTATGATTTTTAATACTAACTTCCTTTCTTACATATGCATTTAAGCAATTAGGGCAATGTTCATTAATAGAATTTCTAATTTTCATTCCAGGAAAATCTGGATCTGTTAAAATAATAACATCTTTTCCTTTCTTTAAATATTCATTAATAAAATCAAAATCTTTTTGACTAACTGCACTTCCATTTACTAAATAGAAGTTACTATCAATAAAAGTAGAAAGAAAATTAATATCACTTTTACCTTCTACAACAATTAAAGCATCAATTTTTATCATAATTTAAAAGCCTCTAATGAATTCTTATAGGTGATTTCTTCTAATTTTTCCTCTTCTATATTTAACAAATTAGCAGCATATTTAACAGTTTCTGCAATATATTTTGGTTCATTTATCTTTCCTCTAAAAGGATGAGGTGCAAGATAAGGAGCATCAGTTTCAAAAACAATATCTTTTAAATCAATGGAAGTAATTACTTCTTTAACTTCTTTACTATTTTTAAAAGTTAAAACTCCACCGAATGCAATTTTATATCCTAATTTTATATATTCTTTAGCCATTTCTTTAGAACCACTATAACAATGCATAATTCCAGTATTTTTAACTTTATGTTCTTTTAAAATATCAAAAGTATCTTGAATTGCATTTCTAGCATGGATTGAAATTGGTAAATTTAATTCATTAGCGAGTTCAATTTGTTTAATAAACATTTCTTTTTGTTTTATTTTGATTTCATCACTATTTTCCCAATAATAATCAAGTCCAATTTCTCCAATACATTTAATTTTAGAACTATATTTATTAGATAATTCTTTTAAATCATTAATTGAATTATCATTATACTTTTTATGTTCTGTAGGAATAATTCCAATAGAAGCGTATACAAAATCATATTTAGAAGCAATTTCACATGCAATTTTTGAACTTTCTAAATCATATCCAATACACATAAAAGTAGAAACACCATTATTTAAGGCATCTCTTAAATAATTATCTAAGTTTTTATATAAAGTTTCATCATTAAGATGAATATGAGTATCAAATATCATCTTTATTTACCAACACAAAATCTAGAGAAAATTTCTTGAGCAATATCAAAATCATGATCTTCTCCAGTTAATTCTAATACTTTTAAGTAAATTGATTGAATATTCATACTAATTAAATCTAAAGATAAGTCGTTATTTAAATCAATTAATGTATCATTAATAATCTTTTTAATATTTTCTAAAATCCCAATTTCTCTTGTATTTGAAATAGAAACATTTTTAATATTTGTATTTTTTAATCCTAAATTAGACAAAATTGCATCTTTTAAAGGGTCAATCTCTTTATTTAATGCAGAAATATATACATATTCAGGATTTTTAATAAGAGAATCATTTAATAAATCTTCTTTATTAATACAAATAATATGATTTTTATTCTTAATTAAATCTAAGATTTCTTTATCTTCTTCATTAAAATTAGTAGAATCAAAAAGTCCAACGATTAAATCAGCATCTTCAACCTTTTCTTTACTCTTTTTAATACCAATATTTTCAATAAAATCACTAGATTCATGGATTCCAGCAGTATCAAATAAATTAATAATTAATCCATTTAAATTAAATTTTGCTTCAACAATATCACGAGTTGTCCCTTGAATATCAGTAACAATTGCTTTATCTTCATTAATCAATGCATTTAAAAGAGATGATTTTCCAACATTTGGTCTTCCTAAAATAACTAAATTAATACCATTTCTAATTAATTTAGTTTTGTTACCTGTTTCAATTAAAGAATTAATATAACTTAAATTTTTATTTAAAACGCTTTCAATCTTTTCTTTATTTGCTTCTTCAATATCTAAATATTCAGGATAATCAATATTAACTTCAATTAAACTTAATAAATCTCCAAAATCTTTCTTGATTGGTGTAATTAAAGAAGAAGTTGATCCATCTAAAGATTGCATAACAATATCACGAGCTTCTTTAGTTTCACTATTAATTAAATCATTAATAGATTCTGCTTGAATTAAATCTAATTTATTATGCATAAAACTTCTAGAAGAATATTCTCCGTTTGTAGCCATTCTAGCACCATTTTTTAAAGCAACTTCAATAATTTCATTAAAAATTAAAGGACTTCCATGACTAATAATTTCAACACTATCTTCTCCAGTAAAAGAATATGGATTTTTATATGCAAGTAAAACTACTTCATCAATTTTAGTATCGTTATCAATTATGTATCCATGATAAATTTTATTTTTTTCATTTTCTTTAAAAGATATTTTCTTTGAAAAAAACTTATTACAAATAGTAAAACAATCATCACCTGATAATCTAACAATTGCTAATGCTGATTTTAAAGGTGCAGTAGCAAGTGCAACAATAGTTTCAAACATAATCTCTCCTTTTTTAAGAAAAATTTGCTAAACCATAAAAGTTTAGCAAATTCATACTATTAATCTTTATTTTCTTCAGTTTGTGTATTTTCTTTATTTGCAAAAGGTTGTCCAATGTATTTAACAACGATTGCTCTATCTTTTCCATCACCAACTGATTCAGTTTTTAAATTTTTATAGCTAGCTAAAGCATTATGTACTTTCTTTCTTTCATCTGGTGTCATTGGATCAAGTTTAACATCGATGTGTGTTTTTAAAACTTCTCTAGCAGTACGTTTTGCAATAGAAATTACTCTACTATATTTTTTATCTTTATATTCACCAATATCGAGTAAAATTCTATATTTTTTCTTATATTTGCTATTAACAGCAAGTTTTGTTAATTCATTTAATGATTGTAATGTAGCACCATTTTTACCAATTAATAATGAATTATGATCTGTTTCAATTAAAATTTTAATTAATTCATCTCTATAAAATGTTTTAACACTTGGTTCTAAACCTAATGCTTTACAAACATTTTTAATGTAATTTTCAGCAAATTCAATAACATCTGCAAGTTCTGGAATTCCAATTGTACATGTTTTTTTGAATAAGCCTTTCTTTTCTTCTATGATTTCATAGTTTAATGATTCTTTACTTACACCAAGTTCAGTACTTGCTAAAATTAAAGCATCATCTAAAGTTTTAGCTGTATATTGTTTCATATCTAATTATTCCTTCTATTTATTCTTACTTTTTTTACTTTTATTTACTAAAATTGCATGCATAATTAATGATTGGAACATTGAGAATAATGCACCAATTAACCAATAAGCACCCATAGCAGCAGGAAGTTGGAAACCCATAATGATAATGACAATAGTCATAATCCATTGCATATATTTCATTTGTTTTCCTTGTTGATCTGCAGTATCAGATTTGTTCATTTTAGTAATATTTTTTGAACGCTTTTTAGTTAATAAATTTGGTAATAACATAGCACCGATTTGAGCTGCTGACATTAAAATGATTAAAACAAGTGCACTCCACCATCCAACATTTCCTGGCCAACCAGAGAAATTAGATAATGTGTTCATAATTGAAGCACTTAAGTTAAGTCCTAAAACAGCATCAGTAGCAAGTGAAGCACTTCCACTTAAAGCATTCCAAACACTAATAAATAATGGGAATTGAATAATTAATACTAAGAAAGAACGATATGGATGGACATTATTTTTCTTATAAAGTGCCATTGTTGCTTGTGCAAGTCTTTCTTTATCATATTGATTAGTTTTTGAATTTGGATATTTTTGATTTAATTTTTGAATTTCAGGTTGTAATTCAGTCATCTTTGATTGTGATAATGTTGATGGGAATGTGATTAACATAAATAACAATCTAATAACAATTGTAACAATACAAAGTGCTGCAATTTGTCCCCAACCATTCATACCTAAAGCGTGTGATAAGTTTTCAACTGAAACACCAATTGGATAAACAAGTAAACCTTCTAAGAATCCATGTTCTGTGAATGCTCTTCCCCAATCACCCCAGAAATCTGAAGCTTTACCTTCAATTTTAACTGTTGTATTTAATGGATCTGTTGAAATACTTCCATAGAATCCATCATTAACTGAAATACAAGTTTTAACTTGACCAACTTTTGATGCTAATAATGTTTCATATCTTGCTAAATAGTTACTAGACATAACTCTATATTCACCATTTTCAAGTTCATCAGCAAGTTCAGCATTCCATTTTTTAATTTTTGCAGTGTAATCAACAGTGTCGTTACCTTTAGCATCTTTTGTTAAAGTATAATGTTTTAAATAACCATAATTTGCAAGTAAAGATTTTTCTTCTCTTTCTTTTTTCATAGTTTTTAAAAGATTATTCTTTTCAGTTGTGTCAGTTGTAGATCTATAAGTTTTTAATTCATCATAAGAATAACCATAAATTTTATCAAATGATAAATTAGATAAATCTCCAGTACTACTTGCTGTACAAACTTCAGTTAATAATTTTTCATCCATTCCATCAATAACTGAATAAGAAGGAAGATTAAAACTATAAGTTCCTGCAGTTACTGAATTAAACATTTCAGCAGTGAATGAGCTTAAACCAACATAGAAATTAATATCACTACGTTTAGCTTCATCTTCTTCGTTTGTAGCTTTTAAAATTTTAATTTTACCAGCGTTTACACTATATAAAGAAGTATTATATGTTTTAAATAAGTTTTCTTCAAAAATTGTAGCGTTTTCAGAGTATGAAAAAGAACCTTGATCATTTTCATAAACAAGGTTTTCCTTTTTAACTTTACTTGAATCTACATTTGTATAACTAGAAAAATCACTTAAGATTAATTCATATGCACTATCTTTAGAAGTATAAAAAGTGGTATTAATTGGATCGTAACCATAACGAAAATTTGATGTATCTAAAGCAGAACAATAGGAGTTACATGAAGCTAAAATCCCTAAAGCTGCTCCACAGGTAGCAATGGTTAAACCAACTTTTTTATTTTTTTTCATTAATTTACCTCTTTAATTATACTATAGAGAAGTTTTTGCAACATCTCTTCGTTTCTTTTGAATTCGTTTGGATTATATTGTTTGCTTATTACGATAATTAAATCCTTGCTATCTTTATAATCCAGAGAGTGATCAATAATATTTCTAATTTGTCTTTTTATAAGATTTCGTTTTACAGCATTACCATGTTTTTTTGTAATTAATATTCCAACTCTTGTTTTTTCAATTTCATTATTATCACGGTAATAAATGGTAAATAAAGAATTTCGTTTAAACTTTCTAAGATTTAAAATTTCTTTAAATTCTCGGTATTTTTTTATAACGTTCTTTTTCTTCATTATAAAGAAACAGTTAAAGATTTTCTTCCTTTTCTTCTTCTAGCTGCTAAAACTTTTCTTCCATTAGCAGTAGACATTCTTGCTCTAAAACCATGTGTTCTCATTTTATGTAATTTACTTGGTTGATATGTTCTTTTCATATTTTTTTACCTCCATCGATAATCCGCTTAATTTTACATTATTTCTATCTCAATATCAACCTTTAATTTTTAAGTAATAAAATTCCACAATTGTGGATAAATTAACTTATTTTTATTGTCCTAAAAAATTACTAAAATTTATTTCCTAATCTTTCAACATTATGGTGGAATTTTAAATTTTTAAGAGTGGAAAAATTAAAAAAGATCGTAAATAACGCTATTTTTAGATGTTGAAAACTTTTTGAAGTGTGGAAATGTTTCCACTTTATCCACGTTGATAAATTGTGGATTACTTTTTCCACATAGTTATCCACATTAAAAGATGTGGAAAAGTATAAAAACGCCTAAAATTCGATGTTTTTCAAGAAAATAATGTGGATAAACTAATTGACACTAAAATTAACGCTTTTTAATTACTAAATAAATGATAAAATATCTTAATTATGAAAAGTGAAATTCAAAGAAATATCGAGTTAATTTGGGATAGAATACTAAAAACTTTTAAAGACGAAGGAATTATGGATGATGTCAGTTTTGACACATTTTTAAAACCTTGCTCTATTGATTCAATTAAAGGTAATAAAATCATCATTTCTGCTCCAAATAAAGTTGCAGCAAAAACTTTAACATCTTTTTATAGGGATCAAATGTTAGATGTAATTTTAAAAGTTACTGGTACAAATTATGATGCAGTTTTTATTTCTTTTGATGAATTAAAAAGCGATAATAAAGAAGAATTTTTAAATAATTTAATTAATACTACAAATTATTTTGATAAGATTAAGTTAGATCCAAATTACACTTTTGATACATTTATTGAAGGAATTTGTAATAAAGAAGCTAAAAAAGCAGCTTTAGTTGTAGCAACTAACCCAGGAAAAATCTTTAATCCTTTATATATACAAGGAAATTCTGGACTTGGAAAAACTCATTTATTAAATGCTATTGGTAATTTTATTAAAGAACAACATAGTGAACTTAATGTTTTATATACTTCTTCAACAGTTTTTATGGAAGAATATGTAAGTTTTGTTAAAGGAAACACAAGTGAATTAGATTTACCTCAATTTATCAAACAATATGATTGTTTATTGATTGACGATATACAACAAATTGCTGATAAAACTAAAACATTGGACTTTTTCTTCGATATTTATCAAGCTTTTTATACAGCACATAAACAAATTGTTTTAACAAGTGACCGTTATCAAAACGCTTTACAAGGAATTCCAGATAGATTAATTACTAGATTCTTACAAGGATTAACTGTATCAATTAATCCTCCAGATATTGAAACAAGTAAAGAAATTTTAAAATTAAAATTCAAACCTTACGAAGAACAATTTACAATTGATGACGATGTTATTGAATTAATTGCAAATAATTTCCAAGATTCAATCCGTTCTTTAGAAGGAGTATTAATAAGATTAACGTTCTATTGTAGTTTTGTTAATTCATCACATATTGATTTAAATCTTGCATACGAAGCTTTAGGAAATCAACTTAAAACAGTTAGTAAAAAATCAAAATTAGATGAAAATAAGATAATTATGCAGGTTTCTGACTTCTATCATGTATCTCAAGCACAATTAACAGGTAAAACAAAAACTACTCAAATTGCCCTAGCTCGTCAAATTGCAATCTATTTAATTAGAAAGTTATTAGATACTCCATATAAACAAATAGGAAAATTATTCTCTAATCGAGATCATTCTACTATCATGCATAGTTATACAAAGGTGGAAAACCAATACGAAACTGATGCTCAAATGAAGGAAATTATCGATAAATTTATCAAAAATTTAAAGGATTAATACACTTATCCACATTTCCACAGTTTCCACACTCCTTATTATTATTAATATAATAAAAATAAAATTTTAATTTATATATTTAGTTTAGTAAAATATTTAAGAGGTAATTTATGAAATTTACAATTGAAAGAAATATATTCTTAAATGCATTATTAAATGCATCAAGATTAATTACAGGAAAAGAAGTTAATGCAATTTTATCAAACATTAAACTTGAAGTTACAAATGAAAAATTATTTATTGTTTCATCAAATGGAGAATCTTCAATCATGGTAGTTATTGATAGATTTTTAAATGATAAAGAATATTTTAGAGATATTATTCCAGGATCTATTTTAATTAACGCTAAAGTCATTACTGAAATTGTAAAAAAATTAGATAGTAAAGAAATTTATTTTAGTGTAGAAGATGATACAATCGCAAAAATCATTAATGATAAATCTGTCTATAATATCAATGTAATTCGTGCAACTGAATATCCTGATATTTCTTTTGATGAAACCGGAATTAGAATAATTATCAAGAAAAATCAATTTATTGAATCATGTAACCAAGTATCTTTTGCTGCAATGGTTAAAGATAGTAAACCTCTACTTAAAACAGTACATATTGAAGGAAAAGATGATAAATTAGTTATTACTGCAACTGATGGAGCAAGACTTGCAAGAAAAGAAATTAATTATGAAGGAATTGATAGATTTGAATGCAATATTCCATCAAAATTATTAAATGAAGCTTTAAGAAGTGCTAGTGATGAAGAATTAATTGAATTTTTTGTTTCAAGTAATAGTTGCTTATTCAAATTCAAAGATTCTTATGTTTTAACTTCAATTATGAAAGGGGATTATCCTGATACTAAAAAGATTATTCCTTCTAACTTTTTCTATTCTTTAGAAGTTAATGGAGTTGAATTTATAAAAGCTTGCGAAAGAGCTGCTATTTTCTCTGCAGAAAAAGAAAATACTGTTAAATTAACTTTAAATCAAGATGAATGTGTTATTTCATCAAAATCTCAACAAAGTGGTGACGCTAGTGAATCTTTATCTCTTTTTACATTTGAAGGTGAAAGACTTGAAATCTCTTTTAATGTTGAATATGTATCTCAAGCAATTAATGCATTAAAAAGTGACGAAATTGTTATTAAATTTTTAGGTGAAATGAAACCATTTATGATTGCATCTAAAAATGACGATACAATCATTCAACTTATCACACCTGTTAGAACTTATTAAAATTTTTAAAATTGGTATCTTTAATTAGATATCAATTTTTATTAAAAAATAGTATATTTCAAAAATAATATAGAAATTAAGCGTCTAGAGAGACAAAATACTAAAATTAGTATATAATATAGAAAATTTAAAAAAGTCTCTTAAAATGCCTTATAACTCTTTAAATTTCTTCTCCTTTATTATATAATAATAAAGGAGTATTTTTATGAGTTTAGAGAAAATTAAAAAAGTTAAAATTACATCAGAATTTATCACTCTTGGTCAATTCTTAAAATTTGAAAATATTATTGATAGTGGTGCATTTGCAAAAGAATTCATTATGACACATAAATGTGTTGTAAATGATGAAGTTACTACTCAAAGAGGAAAAAAACTTCGTCCAGGAGATAAAGTAATTATTGATGATTTACTTTTTGAAATAGAAAATGATAATTAAAGAAATAAAATTATCTTCTTTCCGTAATTTTAAAAATATTAAATGTGAATTTGATCCTAAAATAAATATTATTTATGGTAAAAATGGATCTGGAAAAACAAATTTAGTAGAAGGAATTTATTATTCTTCAATTGCAAGAAGTTTTAGAAAAATAGATGATAATTCTTTGATTAAAATTGGTGAATCTTCATTTGTTATTAATTCTAAATTTATAATTGATGATTTAAATAAAAATATTGATATTGAATATAAAGAAAATTCTAAAAAGATTTTATTAAATAATCATCCATTAAATAAAATATCTAATCTCACTAAATTAATAAAAATCATTTATTTTTATCCAAAAGATGTCTTATTACTTAAAGAATCTCCTAAATCTCGAAGAGATTTTATGAATTTAAGTATTTCTCAATATGATGATACTTATTTAGATAACTTAATTAAATATAATTATTATCTAAAAGAGAGAAATAAAGAATTAAAAAAAGATAATCCTGATGATGTTTTACTTGATGTATATTTAGAAAAAAT
>CAVKZU010000125.1:0-6300 GCA_963660725.1 Lachnospiraceae bacterium
GATTTAGATTTTGTTCTCTAATATCTGGGTTTTTAAAATGTTTTAAATATCTTTTACGATATTTCTTACCCATTTTTAAAGCATAAAATATATGAATTTTTGTATATCCATTATCAATATTATTACCAATAGAAGTAGTTAAATCTGAAACATATTGATTATAAATACTAGTTTTAGATACTTTATCTTTAATTGAATCTACCATGAATGATTTTAAAAATTCATTCATTTGATTGTATCGAGTAATATCTTCCTTCTTTAATTTTTCCATCTTTTTAATTATTATTTTTGGTAAAGCTTGAGTATGAATAATTTTATATAAAATAGGAGTCATGATTTTTCCTTTAATAAATGCATTAAATTTATTCGTGTGATCTAAATCGCTACTTCCTAAAATGATATGTTTAACTTTAATATTATTTCTTTTTACAAGATATGCTGCAAAACTTCCTCCTAAAGAACATCCATATATTGCATGGATCTTATTATTAAAATTATTTTTAATATATTCTTCTATTTTAATAGTTTCTTTTTTCATGGATTCATATGTTGTATTTTCTGTTTCATCAAATCCATCAAAAGATACTACAACGGTTTGAAATTTTTCTTGTAGTAATGGAAGAATTTTATCAAATAAAGAATAATGACAACATGTACCTGGAATTAATAAGATTATTGGTTTATTTTTATCACCTTGAGTATAGAATTTCATATTATGTTACCTCTAACTAACAAGTTAATTCTATACCTATCTATTAGTCTAATCAAATTTAAAATATTATTTTTGAAATAATAAAGAAGCACTCATTAAATGAGTAGAAATAGAAGAAGATAAGACATCATTATATTTACAAATAAAAACCCCTGCTATTAAAATCATCATATATTCGGCATCTTCATCACTAGCTTCTTTTCCATAAACTTTAATTAAGCATTCTTTCATTAAATTTTTCCATTGAAAAAATTCTTCTTTAATCATTTTTGAAACATCGTTATAATATTTTGCTAAAACATATGTTTGAACAGTTGCAATTGGTCTAGTTTCTCCTTTTTTACCATTAGCAACATATTCCATAAATGCATTCATATATTCTTTTTTATCTTTATAATCTTGAGGTGAATTAGAATCAAACCATAATTTACAATGATCTGACATAAAACATTTAATGTAATTACAATAGCAAAGAACAAGTTCATCTTTATTATTAAAGTAATTTAATAATTTAGGATGAGACATCTTTGCTTTTTTTGCAATATCTCTTAAAGATATTTGAAAAATAGGTTTTTCTTTAATACATTCTTCAAATGCTTTTAATATTTTATTTCTTTCTTCTTCTTTATTAACTATTAATGGCATATTTAAAATTATATTTTTAAATAAATTAAAACTCAAGATACCTATTTGACAAACAATAAATAGAATATTATTATATTTACCAAGTGGTAAATAAAAAAGGAGTTAATTATGAGTGAAAAACAAATTGTTAATAATTTAAGTAAAAAAATTGATAAAAAAACTAAAAAGATAATGTTTATTTTAGCATTTATTATTTTAGGATCTATTTTAATGCATGACGCGGATCATTTAAGACAAGCTTTCAATTGGGGTTATTCTATTCCATTTGCACTTTTAGTTTTAAATTTAGTTGTTTATATTTTGCCAGTTGTATCTTTATTTTTAATTAAAAGTGAAAGAATAAGTTCAACTTTTGTCACTGGATTTACTGGTATTTTCACAACTGCAGGATTTTTAATTATCCATCTTTGTGGTGCGTTTTCAGGGCTTTGGGGAGTTTGGAATTATTCATATTTTGATTTAATTAAAGGTGTTACTTATAATGGAGTTTTTTATCAAGGAGTTGATATTTGGAGTTGGATTTTCCTTTTTGAAGTTCCAGCTTTATGTCTTCCTTGTAGTGCAATTTCATTTTATGAATATTTTAAAAGTAAGAAGTTAGGTAATAATAAAATTAATGAAAATTAATCTTCGAATTTATGAAATTGAATGTGCTGCGTGTACTAATCAATTAAAAACTATTTTTAAAAAGGTTCCTGGAATTTCAAATTTTAATGTTAATATTAATTCTTCTAGCGTTAATTTTGAATGTGATACCTATCCAGATTTTAAAAAAATAGAAAAATTACTTAAATTAAATGGGTATTATTTAATAAAAGATAAAGTTTCAATTGATGTTGATTTAAAAGATTTTAATGATAAAAAGAACGAATTATTAAAAGATATACCTTATTTTAGTAATTACGAAATTATTTCTAATCATTTAGATTTATATTTCTATTCAAATATTAATAATTTAAATGAAATAATTAATGTTTTTAAAAATAATAATTTAAACATAAAAATATTAAAAAAAGAAAATGGAAATGAAGAAGTATACGCCAAAAATCAGGTTAACTTACTTATAAAACTAGTAATATCTGTATTTTTAAGTGTGCCTTTGCTATGGAATCCTAGTCCCTTATTTCAATTTATATTAGCAACTTTAATTTTATTAATTCCTGGAAGTTATTTTATTAAAAGAGGAATAAAAATATTTAAAGGCAATTTAAATATGGATTTTTTAATCTCAATTTCAGAGATTTTAATCTATATTTATAGTAGTTATTTAGCGTTTACATCAAAAGAAGATATTAAACTTTATTTTTTATGTGAAGGAGTTTTAGTGTCTTTAGTACTTTTTGGAAGATATTTAGAAGTAGTTACTAAAGGAGAAACTTTAAAATCTTTAAATTCTTTTATTAATTTAATTCCAAGAAAATGCAATTTATTTTTAGATAATAAAGAAATAGAAAAAGATATTGATGAAATTAATATTAATGATATTTTAATTATTAAAAATGGAGAAAGAATCCCTCTTGATGGAATAATTGTTAAAGGAGAAGGGATGGTAGATGAATCAATTTTAACTGGAGAAAGTGAACTAATTAATAAAAATATAAATGATGAAGTAATTGGAGGAACATTATTAAGAAAAGGAGAAATATTAATAAAAGTTAATCATATAAGTAATGATCTTGTAATTGAACAGATGATTTATATTATAAAAAATAGTCAAATAAGTGATTCAAATTATAAGAAATTAGCAGATAAAATAGTGAAATTCTTTATTCCTACAGTAATTTTTATATCGATTATTACATTTTTATTATGGTATTTTTTAGATGATAATTTAGATAAAGCTTTTTTAGCAGGAATTGGAGTTTTGGTGGTATCTTGTCCATGTGCTTTAGGTCTTGCTATTCCTACAAGTTTGATGGTAGGAAGTGAAAAAGGAATGGAATTTGGGATTTTATTTAAAAATGGAAATGTTATCGAAAAAATTAATAAATCAAAAATTATTGTTTTTGATAAAACAGGAACATTAACAAAAGGAGGCGAAAGTACTAATAAAAATGAAATAAGAGAAGGGATAAAAGATACAATTTCTTTGTTAAAAAAGAAATATAAAGTAGTAATGATTAGTGGAGATAAAAAAGAAATCGCTTTAGATATTGCATCAAGAGTTGGAATTGATAATGTATATTTTGAAATTAGTGCGATGAATAAGCATGAAATTATAAAAGAACTTAAAAAAGAAGGAGAAGTTTTATATATTGGGGATGGGGTGAATGATTGTTTAGCAATGAATGAAAGTAATGTTTCAATTTCAATTCAAAATGCTACTCAAATTGCAAAAGATACTGCGGATATAATAATCTTAAATGATGATATCAATAAAGTTCCTTTAATTTTTAAATTGTCTAAAAAAATTATGAATAATGTATATTTAAATTTATTATGGGCGTTAATTTATAATTTAATTGCAATTCCTTTAGCAGCTTTTGGATTAATTAATCCCTCTCTTGCAAGTGCTGCAATGTCTTTTTCTTCAATTGCAGTATTATTAAATTCATTATTATTAAAGAAAGTTAAAGAATAAGTATGGATAAAGAATTAAAAACTAGTGTAGATGGATTGATTTGTAAACAATGTGAAGATATTTTAATCAATTCATTGCTATATAAAAGAGGAGTAATTGATGTTAAATGTTCATATTTTAAAGGAGAGGTAATAATTAAATATGATGACGAAATTATTAATGAAGATAGAATAAAAGAACATTTAAAAAATATAGGGTTTACTCCTAAAAATAAATCTTATAAAGGAAAAATTTATGATTTAATTTCTATTATTTTAATAATTGGATTATTTGTATTATTAAGATTTATAAATTTACCTTCGATTCCAAAAGCAGATAATGGTACAAGTTATCTTGAATTATTTTTAATTGGTCTTGTAACTGGATCACATTGTATTATTATGTGTGGAGGATTAATGATTGAAAGAAGTACAGTTAAAAAGATAGAAAATAATAAAAAAGATATAAAAAATAATATTATTAATGTAATTCTTTATAATTTTTTTAGAGTTTTAACTTATTCTTTTTTAGGATTTCTATTTGGATTAATTGGAAAATATATTATTTTTTCAATGAAAGCGAAAAGTATTATTTTTACTTTAACTGGAATTTATATTATTTTTGTAGTTTTAAATATGTGGGGAGTTCCTCTAGTGCGTAAAATTGAATATGGATTACCTTCATTATGTTCATTAAAAAAGAAAAATAAGATTTTTAAAAATATTGGTCCAATACTTGGAGGGGTTTTGACTGCATTTTTACCTTGTGCTTCATCAAATTCTATGTGGCTTTTAGCGATTTCTTCAGGAAGTGCATTAAATGGTTTTTTGACAATGCTTTCTTGGGGAGTGGGAACGATTCCTTTTATGATTTTGTTTGGAATATTTTCATCTTTAGTTGGAGTTAAAAAGCAAGGATTAATGATACGAATAAACATTATATTAATGGGTACATTAGGTTTAAATCTTATTTATATGGGATTAAGTATGATTAGTAAAATGTAATTGAATAAAAATATTTGGAATGACCAAGAATGACCAAAAGATACTATGAATGACCAAGAATGACCAAAAGTTTTTGAAATGACCAAAAGATAATTATAATTTACTTAAAGGAGATAAATTTTATATGCAAAACCCATTTAATCTTACTTTTAAAGAATTACCTACAAATTTAGTTTCAAGAGAAAACGAAATCAATTTAATTAAAAATACTTTTAATGATGAAAAACCTGAATCAAAAGTCTTTATAATTTCAGGTCTAAGAGGAAGTGGAAAAACAGTTCTTTTAACGTATTTATTCAATGAATTCAAAAAAGAAGATTATATTTGTATTGATTTAAATCCATTAGAAGATATGAGTGAGCAATTCGCGTCTAAATTATATGATGAAGGAAAATTAAGAAAATTATTTTTACATCCTGAATTTTCTTTTTCTTTTAAAGGAATAAATTTATCAATTAAAGGTGATGTTGAAATTAATAATATAACTACTTTAATTGATAAAATGCTAGCGTACTTAAAAAGTAAAAATAAAAGAGTTTTAATTACATTAGATGATGTTTCATCAAATCAATATGTTAAAAGTTTTATTTTTTCTTATCAACAAATGATTAGAAATGGATATGATGTATTTTTGTTAATTACAGGATTATATGAAAATGTAAGCGAACTTGAAAGAAATAAAAGCTTAACTTTTTTTATTCGTGCACCAAAAATAAAACTTGAACCTTTAAACTTATTTGAAATAACTCTTTTATATAAAGATTTATTATCTTTAGATGAAAAAGATGCAATTAAATATGCAAAGCTAACTAAAGGTTATGCATATGGGTATCAGCTTATTGGATCATTATTATATAAAAATGGTTTAAATTCTAATATTTTAGACGAATACGACATGAAGTTAATTAAAAATTCATATCTTTTAACGTGGGAAAAATTAACTAAAAAAGAAAAAGAATTTCTAACTGTAATGGGAGAAACTAAATCTCAAAAAGAGATAGCAGAAAAATTAAAAATGAGTAATGGAAATCTTCAAACTTATAAAACTAGACTTATTGAAAAAGGCTTAATTACTTCAAAAGAAAGAGGAAAAGTTGATTTTGCACTTCCTAGATTTGAAAAGTTTGTTAAACTTCAAAAAGAGTTATATTCAGATGAAGAAAATTAAGTAATTATCCCTGGTTTTACGGGACAATTAAAGAAGTGATATTGTTTTATATTCTTTTAATTTTTATAATATAAACATAAATTTAAAAGGGAGGAAAACGATAATGAAAGTTACATCAGCACTTGCAAATAAACTTTTAATTCAATTAAAAGGCGAAAAAGATATTTATATTCAAAGGGAATTAGATTCTAATACATATATTGTTTCAGAT
>CAVKZU010000126.1:0-5873 GCA_963660725.1 Lachnospiraceae bacterium
TTTTTAGAATTGTTTTTATTATTAATTGGAGTAACTTTTTTAATAATATTCATTTCTACAAGTTTATTAATTAAATAATCAGGTCTAGAATTCTTGTTTTGATTCATCCTTAAAACTATATCTTTATATTTATTAATGTTATTTCCAATTAAAAATATTAAATCATTAAGTAAACTGATTTTACTTGTTTCACTTAATACCATTTCATTAATTTCATGTTCTAATATTGAATCTTCTTTAACGATTAAATCAATGATATTTTGATCTGCACTTTTAGATGTATCAATTAATGAATTAAAATAAGGAATCCCTCCAAAAACAGAATATATTTTTATTTTATCTTCATTACTATATTCTTTATAAAATAAAGATGATTCAAAATAATCAAATGGTCGAATCAATAAAATATGATTAAATCTTCCATAACTATGTGATCCATATTCAATCATTTTAGTCATTAAAGTAATATAACTTCCTGAAATGATTAATTTTAATTTAGATTCATTTTTGTATTTATCAATTGCAACTGCTAAACTTGATTCAATTGTAAAATCATCATCTAAAAGGAAAGAAAATTCATCAATTACTAAAACAAATTTATTATTAATCGAATATTTAAATACATAATCAAAAAAATCATCAAAAGAATTAAAAGATAAATTATTTAATTTGAAAATATCTTGGAATAATTTTGATAAATTATCTAAATTAATCTTGTTTGATGTTCTTTTACATTCAAAATATATAACTTTTGAATTTTCACTTTTCAAAGATTCTTTAATAATTTCTGATTTTCCAACCCTTCTTCTTCCATAAAGTAAAATTGTTTCAAGTTTGCTTGATTCTAAAGCATTTTTAATTTCTTTGATTTCTTCTTTTCTTCCAATAAACATAAATTTTTCCTTAAATAAATATTAACATTTATTGATACTTTGTGCAAATGGATTTGTAACAAATGAATTTGCACAAAATAAGTATGATATTTATCGTCTTTTAAAAATTAATAAATTATTGCGTCAGTAACTGTAAATCCATTTAATGAATTTTCTTTAACTTGGATACAAATATATGATAACCCTTCTTTACCTGCAAAAATTTGTCTTTTTGTAGATGAACTTACTTTTAACCAATCACCTTTTTTAACTTCAACCTTTTTATCATCCAAAACAATGTATCCATTTCCTTCAAAGAAAGAATAAATTTCTTCATTTTCTTTATGTGAATGAACAAATGGAACATTTTGATTAGCATCTAATTTATTGATGGAAATTTCTGCACCACTTAATTCTAACTTGTCATGGAGTTCAACTCTTCCACTATTTTCTACATTTAATAATTTATAACTCATTTCCTTTTACCTCCTTAAATGTATATAAGTAATATAAAGGAAGAAAGAGTAATAAAATAGTACGCACCTTTTTGTAACTATACATTATTTTTAGAATGTGTAATATAATTAAGATACTAAAAGGAAAAAGTATGAAAAGAAAAGACGAATTACCAGAATGTCCAGTTGCAACAACTGTAGAATTAATTGGATCTAAATGGAAATTATTAATTATTAGAAATTTAAAAGCAAGACCTTGGAGATTTAATGAACTTCAAAGATCACTTGAAGGAATATCTCAAAAAGTTTTAACTTCTTCTTTAAAAGAAATGATTAGTGATGGACTTGTTATTAGAAATGATTTTAAATCTAATCCTCCACATGTTGAATATTCATTATCCGAAGTAGGATTAAAACTTCTTCCAATTATTGAAAGCTTATCTACATTTGGAGAATATTATAAAACTTTAGAAATAAACGAATAAAAGTTAAAAAAGAGCAAAATTAATCTAATATTTCTTGCTCTAATTTAACGTTATTTAAATTCCATAAATTATATCTCACTCGAAATTTTTGCTAGTCTAGACTTTTTCTCGAGTAGACAAAAATTAGAGCATATATTTATCATCTAATAAGAATTCTTCAACTCCAACATATAAAATTCCATTTTCGTCTTTTCTTGGAATAATATTATCTTTAACTACTACAATTTTTTTAAAAAAATCATCAAGTCTTAAAAAACCTCTAATTTCTTGATCAACTTTTTCTTTAGTAGGTAAATTTAAAGCAGATTGGATATATACTTTGTCATTTCCTTTATTACAAATAAAATCAATTTCTAAATATTTTCTTTGACTCTTATTATCTTCATCTTTAAAGTTATATTCTAAAACTCCAACATCAACATTATATCCTCTAATTTTTAATTCATTATAAATAACATTTTCCATGATATGAGTTTCTTCTATTTCTCTAAAATTTAATAATGAATTTCTTAAACCAATATCCATAAAATAATATTTAAATGGAGATGAAATTATCTTTTTACCTTTTATATCATATCTTTGAACTTTTTCAATTAAAAAAGAATCACAAAAAGCATCTAAATACGATTCAATAGTAGATGAATTTATATTAATGTTTTTTAAAGATTTAAAAGTATTAGATAATTTCAATGGATTTGTAAGTGATCCAATAGAAGAAGATATTATAGTTAATAAATCATTTAAAACACTTTCAGCATTTTTAATTTTATGATTTTCCATAATATCTTTATAGTAAATTTCACTAAAAAGATTTTTTAAATATTGTGCTTTATCTTCGTAATCTTCTTTTAAAGTTGCTAAAGGCATTCCTCCATACATAATGTATTCATTCCACGCTTTAGTTTTATCTTTTTTATACGATTCATAAAATTCTTTAAACGATAATGGATATACATGAATTTGATCACCTCTTCCTCTAAATTTAGTTAAAATATCTTTTGAAAGCATTTCAGAATTACTTCCAGTAACATAAATATCAACGTTTGGTATTTTCATCCATCCTAAAATAACATCATTAAATCCAACAGTTGAACCTTTTAAATATGGATTTTCAACATCTTTAACCATTTGAATTTCGTCAATAAAAATATAATTAGTTTTTTCATCATTAATAATCTTACTTCTAACATAATCATTTAATTCGTTTGGATTCCAATATCTTTGATTCGAAATATCATCTAAAGCTAAAGTGATTATATGGTTTAGTTCAACTCCATTTTTTAATAAATAATTATAAAAAATATCAAAAAGCAAATAAGATTTTCCACATCTTCTTAAACCAGTTATTACTTTAGTTAATCCATTTTCTTTTTTTCTTATAAGTTCATTTAAATATTTATTTCTTTCTATCATTTATTTTCTCCGAGAAATTTTTGCGTATTTACGCATTTTTTTTCTTAATTATATCATAAATGTAAAAATATTTAAAATGTTAGAGCAAATTTTTGCGTATATACGCAATTATTTTTCCTTAATCTTGTTTTTATATTTCATTAATAATTAAAAAAAATGGATTTTAATTTATTTTTCTATTTAAATCAATAAGATTAACAAGAAATATTTAATAAGCAACCAATACCTACAAGGAATTTTTGCGTATTTACGCATTTATTTTTCCTAGAAAGTAAAAAGAGTAAGAAAATAACGAATTCTTACTTTTATATGTTACTTATTCCAATTTTTAATAATATTATCAATTTCTTCAATACTATTAACAAAATAGATATTTTTAAGTTTTTCTTCAGTTGAAAACCCAAATTTTAACATATTATCTAATAATTCTTTTAAAGGATTATAATATCCATTTAAATTATAAATAATACAAGGTGCATCAAGATGTTTTAATCCTTCTTTGCACATAATTTCAGAAATCTCTTCTAAAGTTCCTACTCCTCCAGGAAACGCAATGAAAGAGTTAGATAATTCAATCATTTTGGTTTTTCTTTCTGCCATCGTCTTTGTAACATAAAGCTTAGTTAATCCTTCAAATTGAACTTCTTCATCCATAAAGAAAGTAGTTTCTACTCCAATTGCCTTACCTCCACTTTCTAAAGTAGATTCTGCAATTAATCCCATTAAACCACTTTTACTTCCTCCATACACTAAAGTATAGTTATTTTTACCAATCCACTTACCAAGTTCAATTACTTTTTCTTTAAATATTGGATCATTTCCAAAATTTGATCCTAAATAAACTGCAATATTCATTTAATTACCTCCTAAAATTTAAATATTTAATCCGCTTAAATCTAAAGATATCTTTTTAGATTTTAATTCTTTTGATTTTAACATCATTATCATATAAATTGGTAAATATAGTACTTTTCCATTTCTTGAAATATTATTATTTGATAAAACAATTGCATTATTAATTTCGTATTCTTCATTACTTAAAAGATTATTTAATGCGTTATGTCTTTTATAATCTTTTCCAGATTTAACTTCAATTGGTAAAATATTTCCTTTATATTCTATTAAAAAATCAATTTCACCTTGTTTTTTACTATTAAAATAATATGTTTTAAAGAAATGTGAATTAAGTTCTTGTGCTACAAAATTTTCAAATATTGCACCATAGTTAATATCTTTTTCTTTAGTAAATAATTTTAATTGGATATCAGTATCCATTAATTCATACGCAAGTAAACCAACATCACTAGAAAAAAGTTTAACAAATCTACTATTTGTACCAATTTCTAATGGAATTTTAGGTTCATCTACACTTAAAGTGGTAATTCCAATACCTGCTTTTTTAAGCCACATAAAATCATCTTCAATATTTTGAATTTCTCTTTTATTCCCTATAGTTTCTAAAGTAAATCTTTTATTTTTACTATTTAATTCTTTAGGAATATTTTCAAATATTGTTTCTAAATGGATTTTTTGTTCAATTGAAGCATATTGAGTAATATCTTTTTTATAAAATTTAATTATTTTTTCTTGAACTTCATTAACCTTTTTTAAATCATTAAATTTTAAAAATGTATCTATTGCTTCAGGCATTCCTCCAATTAAAAGATATTTATAAAATGCATCAATTAATCTTTCATGGATATATGAATCGACTTCTTTTTCATTAATAAAGCAATCTTTTAAATGATCAAATACATTTTGTTTTAATCCAACAGCAATTAAAAATTCTTCAAAATCAAGTGGAAACATCTCTATTTCTCGTATATATCCAACCGGCCAAGAAACTATATTATTGAGTTCAACTCCAAGCATTGAACCAGAAAATATAAATCTATATTCATTATCTTGAATTAAAAATTTAGAAAGTGTTATTAAATCACATTTTTTAGCGTATTGGATTTCATCAAAAAAGATTAAAGTTTTTCCTTCTATTAATTTAGAATTAGAAAAAGCACTTAATTTAAAATACAAATCTTGAATATCTTTAACATTTTCTAAAATTCCAATCCATTCTTTATGTTCATAAAGATTAATTTCGATAAAACTTTCAAAATGTTTTTTTCCAAATTCTCTAATTAAATATGATTTCCCTACTTGTCTTGCACCAGTTACAAGTAAAGCATCTTTACTATTTAACCAATCAATAAGTTTACTTTCTATCTTTCTTTTTAACATTATGCTTGTCCTCTTCGATTTTTTCCAACTTAATTATACTTAATCTAGTAACTTTTTCCAACCATTAAAACACTTATTTTGAAACTTTTTCCAACCTTTTCTTGGAATTTTTCCAACTTTTAATAATCGAAATTATTTCTCTAGTTATTTTCATCATTTTATTTTAGAATTATTTAAGTATTTTGGAGGTATTACTTATGTCTAATAAAATTAAAGAAAATAATATTTATAACGAAAAAGCATATGAATTTGCTAGAAATAATACTAAATATAATAACGAAGGAAGAGCGATTATCTCAAAAGATGATGAATGGGTAAAAGAAACTGAATGGGATAATTTATTCAAAGAATTAAAAAATAAATAAAAAAATCAAAAATACCTATAAATTATGATTTTGTAGGTATTTTTTATA
>CAVKZU010000127.1:0-3671 GCA_963660725.1 Lachnospiraceae bacterium
ATAAAGATGTGGATAAATATTATTATTTTTTAATATTTTAAGGCAAAAAATGCGATATTTATCATACTTTTTTAAATTCTCTTAAAAAATTTATCCACATTTTTACACAATTTTAAAATATTCAATATTGCGATTAAATGACTAGTCGACTACAGTTTTCATCGCACTTTTTTAAGTAAAAGAAAAAGCCACTTTTATAAGCGACTCTATATTAATCAAAATTAACAAAAAACATTGCAGATAAAATATTGCCTTTTGCAATAGATCTTCCACTCATTAATCTAGTATATGTCCCACCAAAATAGCCTATTCTTCTTCCACTAGGTTCTTTTGCGTACCATTTTCCTCCTTCATAAACAATTTTTCCAATTAATCTTCCACTCATTTCTCTAATTTCTTGTTCCATATATCTTACTTCCTATGTTTTTGATCATAATTTAACAATGAATTTTCAAGTGTTCCTTTAATCATAACGTCTAATTTAGAAACGATATCTTTTGGATCATCTTTAAAATTAGCTTTAATCCATTCAAGTAATACACCTAAAAACGCATATTTATAGAAATTTGCAATGAATATTAAGTCTTCTTCTTTAACAATAACATTCATTTCTTTAGATTTAGCAACAACTACTCCATAAATATAATTAAAAGTTAAATGTAATAAATAATCAGTTACATATTTAGCGTATTCTATATTTTGAGAAATAGCGTATATTAAACTTTTATTTTTATTTATTTCATCAAGAATTATAATAAACCCCTTTTCCCATGATTTATTTTCAATATTATCTTTATTTTTAGCAATAATATCTTGTTCACTAGTATTCATTACCCATTCAATTAAATCTCTAATATCTAAAAAATGATAATAAAAAGTTTGACGGTTAACTCCAGCTTTTTGACTGATATCTTGAATAGTAATTTTATCAAATGGCTTTTCTTCAAGCAAATCTACAAATGCTTTAGCAAGACTTCTTTTAGTAATTGTATTCATAATTATTAATCCTTTATTAAATTATAAGTTTTAAAATTAAGAACTTTCTTTAAATCATCTACTTTTACTTTAACTTGAATTCCTACTTTTCCTCCAGAAAAATAAATATATTCATGATTTATTACACTAGAATCAATTGTAGTAATAAACTCTTTTTTCATTCCTAAAGGAGAACATCCTCCATGGATGTATCCAGTTAATGGAAGTAATTCTTTTTGATGAATCATTTCAATATTTTTTTCATCAACACTTAAAGCACATTTTTTTAAATCCAGTTCTTTATTAACAGGAATCATAAAAACATAATGTTCTTTACTTTTTGCAATGGTAACTAAAGTTTTGAATACAAAAGCAGGGTCTTGCTTTAGAAATTTAGCAACATCTTCTCCATTAGTGTATCCTTCTTTAACGTAATCAAAAACTTCATATTCAATTTTATTTTTATCTAAAATTCTCATTACATTTGTTTTAATCATAATTAAATTATAAATTATTTTTATTATTTTTTTAAGAAAAAAAATCTAGAAGTTTGTCTCCTAGATTTTAATAAATTATTGATGATTTTCTTCTTGTGGTTGAGCTGGTTCTTCAACCTTTTCTTCTTTTGAACATTCTTCGCATTCACAATCTTCATCATGTTCATGATCATGACAGCAATAGCAATCATCATGTCCATAAATTTCTTCAAGTAATGCTTCTTCAGCAGCTTCTACTTTTTCATCACTAGCGTCAACAATCATAGTAATACCAGCAATTAAATTAGCAAAAACTAAAGTTAAGAAACCTGCAAGCATGTAATTATTTGGATCTTTATGATGATCAACTTTAACTAAACCATAAATAGTAAATCCAAGTGGGATTGCATACCAAACTAAATTGATAAGTAAGACGTATGCATTTATGCAGAATTGGTTATATTGAACAAGGGTTTGTGCGGACCATGTTCCAACGACGCATCTAATTCCTAAACCTAATTGAACTCCAAAACAAAGTACAAGAATAATGATTTCAAGAATTAATAAAACTTTACTAACTACTTTCATATAAATTTACCTCTCTATGAAATAATAATATCTTATTTTTATAATTTTTACTAACTAATTTAGTAAATTTTCGAAAAAAAGGCTTATTTATCTAATTTATCATATTTAGTGGATTTTCCCTTACATTTATCAATTGGATATTTCTTTTCAGTTTTATCTAATTTTGAATTTAAAATATCTACTAAATCTAAATTTAAAACTTGGCACATTTGAATACAATAATTAATTGTATCTGCAAGTTCTTCTTTAACGTGTTCTAAATCATAATTTTCTTCATCCCATTGAAAGCATTCAAGTAATTCACTAGCTTCTAAAACAATTGATTTAGATAAATTAGCAGGTGAATGATATTTATTCCAATCTCGATCATCTACAAATTTCTTTATTCTTGCTTCAACTTCCTCTAATCTTTCCATTTTGTTACCTCATTTTTATGATTCAAATAGCAATTTTCATCGTGAGAATTAATAATTCCAATCGCTTGAAGATATGAATAAATTGTAATAGATCCTACAAATTTCATTCCTCTTTTCTTTAAATCTAAAGATATTTTATCACTTAATTCATTTTGAACTTTATCAAATTCATAAATAATTTGTGTATCCCAAAATAAAAATAAGTAATTTTTAAAAGAATCATATTCGTTTATGATTTCTTTATATATTTTTGAATTTGAAATACTCGCTTTTATCTTTAATTTATTATGAATAATTCCCTTAAAATTCATTAATTCATCTATTTTTTGATCATCAAATTCAATAATTTTATCAATATCATAATTTAAATATGCCTTATTAAAATATTCTTCTTTATTTAAAATACATTCCCATGATAATCCTGCTTGGAAAGTTTCTAAAACAAACATTTTATATAAATAATATTCATCTAAATTAAGCTTTGCCCATTCTTCATCATGATATTTAATATATTTTGGATTTTTTAAATTTACCCATTTACATCTATTCATATTAATAAAAATAATAAATTCCTTTATTTTCTAGTAAATCCTTATTCGCTTTTTCAATATCTAAATTTTTAAAAAGTGATGGATACA
This sequence comes from Lachnospiraceae bacterium, assembly GCA_963660725.1. Classification (GTDB taxonomy): domain Bacteria; phylum Bacillota_I; class Bacilli_A; order RFN20; family CAG-826; genus Onthovivens. The sequence continues at coordinate 3,094 of CAVKZU010000127.1, forward strand.
TAAAAGATGCTGCAATAAGTTTAAAATATAATCTTCCTTTTGAAGATTCTAATAATTCTTCACTCATAAGCAAAATATTTTGAGTTTTAATAAAATTTAAATTATTCCAATCACTTCTATTTAATATATTATTTTTAATAGATTTAGATTCATTTAAAGAAGTAATTCCATCTCCTAAAATATTCCTATTAACGATTTTTATCATTAAAGATACATCTAAATTCTTTAATAATGATGAAGTTATATGGTTATAATCAACATTAAATAAGGAATCTAAAACATTAACGCCCCCACTTTGAATAATAAGTGAAGAAACATTAGATCCTGAAGAATAAGAAACATAATCGATATTAGATTCAATATAAGTATTAACAAATTGACATGGATATAAATCACCAATTCCATCTTTAATTATATCGTCATATTCTCCTTCGATAATATTAACTTTATCATTATTTTCACTTTTATTTTCGTCAATTTTATTCTCATTATTAGATTCATTTTTCTTAGTACTAATAACCTCATTATTTACTCTATATCTAGAACATGAAGAAATAGATATTAAAGATAATAAAATA
>CAVKZU010000128.1:0-6764 GCA_963660725.1 Lachnospiraceae bacterium
TACTCCCAAATCAAACCTTATTCAAGCTTTAGAAAATTTTTGGAATGGATGGGCTTCATTTAGAGATGATATTATTTTAATTGTGTGTGCTAGTGCAACTTCATGGATGTTAAAGAAGGTAATTCACAATAAAGGTGGATTATATAATAGATTAACTGAACAAATCCATTTAAAACAATTTACTTTAAAAGAATGTGAAGAATTTTTAAACAAAAATTATATTGCATGTAATAAAATGCAAATCCTTCAATATTATATGATTCTTGGAGGAATTCCATATTATTATAATTTTATTAAAAAAGGATTAAGTGTAGAAGCTAATATTGATAATATGTTTTTTAAAGAAGACGCTCCTTTAAAAGAAGAATTTAAATATTTATTTTCATCTATTTTTAAAAATCCAACAGTCTATTTAAAAATTATTTCAGTTCTTGCTAAAAAGAAAATTGGATTAACAAGGGATGAAATTATAGAAAATGCTAAAATTATTAATTCAGGTGATTTATCTACTAAACTTGAAGAATTAGAATCATGTGGATTTATCCGTAAATATAATTCTTTTGGAATGAAATCTAAAGGATCAACGTATCAAATTATTGATAGTTTTATTATTTTTTACTATTCTTTCATTGAAAAAAGTCCTAATGATGAACATTTCTTCCAAAATCAAATAAATACCCCTTTAATGAATTCTTGGCAGGGTTTTGCATTTGAAAGAGTATGTTTATTACATATTAATCAAATTAAAGAAACTTTAGGGATTTCAGGAGTTTATACTGAATGTAATTCTTGGTTTTGTAAGAAAAATGAAGATGAAGGAATCAATGGATCTCAAATTGATTTATTAATTGTACGTAAAGACCAAGTAATTAATTTATGTGAAATGAAATATAGTAATTCTTTATTTAATGTAACTGAAAAAGTAATTGAATCAATAAATAACAAGATAAATGATTTAAAATTAGTTACTAAAACAAGATACGCAATATATCCAACTTTAATCACTACTATTGGATTAAAAGAAAATGCTAATTCATTAATGATTCAAAAAGTAATTACATTAGAATATTTATTTAAATAAAAAATAAGGATGTTATTTTAAGTTAGTAACATCCTTTTTGATTATTCTTTTATTAACTTTTTTCTTTTGCTTATTTATTTCAATTAAATCATCTATTGCAAGTTCAGGTGACATTGTGTGAAACATTAAATAATTAATTTTCATTGTATTAAAAGATGCAATCTTATAAATATTTTTACTAGATTCATTTTTATAATAATGCCAATACCTATAAATATATCCAATCCAATATATTTCATCTTTTGAAATTATGTTACCTGTTTTAGTAAGATTTTCTTTACATTCATCTTCAATTTCTTCTAAAAGGTATTCTTCTCCTGCCCATTGGTAGCGGTTATAAGAAGAATCTAAATACATTGCAATTTTAGATTTCATAAAACATTTAATAAATGTTTCTGAGTCATATCCAGCATCAATTGATAATTCAAATAATCTTCCTTGAATATCACATAATTTTCTTTCAATAGAATCCATATTATTTTTCTCCTTCAACATTGGAATTTAATATTTCATCAAAGAAATTACCTTCACGACGATAATTTTTAACTATCTCATCTGCAAATTTAACTCCATTTTTTCTATTCTCTTCGCTTTTAGTTTTTAAACATTTGCGTTCTAACCATGATATTTCAATTTCTTTTTCTATTTTTACTTTATCACAAGCTTTTTGAGTAATTGCTACATATTGTTTCCCTAATTTTAAAGCATCTAAACTATTAATTAACGCTAAATCAGTAATATATCCTTCAAAAAAATTGTCTATAACATTAAACATTCTATCATCTGCAATATATCCAATAACTAAATCATTATCTTTAATATAATTTTCATACCTTTGGTATAATGAACTTTCTTTAATTACATCCATCCTCCCACGATTAAACGCAATAGTCATTGCCCAATCTAAATTTGGAAGAATTTCTAAAGTTTTTAATTCTTTTATATCAATGGATATAATATAAAATTTAGAATCTTCAAAATCGCAAATTAAGGTTAAAGGTTGTCCAGGTTCATTTCCCATATAAAAGCCTTTACCAAAATCACATTTATCTCTACTTATAGGTTTTATATTTCCATTTATTCCAGATTTTGATCCATGATATAAAATTATTCTATCATCGTCTTTTTCTAAACTTTCACTTATATTAATATTTTGAATAATTAAATCATATAAAGGTATAGAATGTTCCATACAAAAATCATAAATTTTTTCTTGTGCTAATTTATTAGGAATTGCATGTCCATTTTCCCAACGATTAATCGTTGCAAAAGATACATTAAGTTCTTTAGACATTCTTTCTTGACTATAATTTATATTTTCTCTTATTGTTTTTAATAATTCTTTCATAACTAATTTTATATAACATTTGCTATATATTTAATTATATACTATGTTATATAAAAATAATAAGAATTATTTTTCCTAAATAAAAACCACCCCTTTTAGAGTGGTTAATTACCTTACGCTAATGAATTGAATATTGATTCACAAGTTGTTAAATATTCTTTTGATTTAGATTCTAAAATATAGACATTTTTAGTACCATATAATGGATCTAAATAATAAGGATAAGTTTTTAAAAAATCTTTTAATAATACTTTCTTATTTTCATCTTCATAATAATATTCATCTTCTTTTAATGAATTAACATTGAATGTATCTACTACACTTTTTAAAGTAGGAGAATACCCAATTGTTAATGCATTTTGATATGCATTTTCATTTCGTAACATAAAATTAATGAATTTATTAGCAAGGTCATAATTTTGACTTGTAGTAGGAATTACCATACTATCAAAGAAAGCTGCTGTATTTTCTGGAATATACATATTGAATGTAACATCTTTATTTTCAGTATATGATAAATATAAAGTATCAAAGAAATCTCCAGATTGAGTGTAACAAAAATCAAGTGATCCATTTGAAACATTTCTTTTTAAAGAATCATTTCCAAATTCATTAAAAGCATTCTTTTTTAACGCACTTATACAATCTTTTTTAATTTTATCACTTAAATCATTATCTTTACTTCCATCATAATCAGTGATATTTGGATCTAATCCTTTAGAAAGTAGATAACTTGCTACAATCCATCTTGCAGTATCATACATTCCAATTTTAACATTAGACGTAAATAAATCTCTATTCCATAATGCTTCAAATCCTTTAGATTTAATTACACTTTCTACTTCTTCATTTTTTAAAGAATAAATTAATGAATAACTTCCATAAAAATAAGGCATATAGTAAGATGAAAATGATTTGTTATTTTCATCTACCATATATTTATTCATTAAATTTTCAAGTTTATCTACAAAGATATTTTGATAATTATTTAACATTTCTAGTTCTTGATTTTTAGTGTCAAGTTCTAATAAATAACCTTCTTTATATAATTGAGAAACTGTATAATCTCCAGGAATTGCAACATCATAGGCAGTAGTTTTAGAAGTTATTTTTTGATACATTGCTTCACTACTAGTGACATTTTCTTCAATAACTTGGCAATGGTATTCTTTTTCAAACTTTTCTACTAAAGAAGAATCAATATATTCTCCCCAATTTAATAAATAAAGAATTGTTGATGGAGTAGAAAGATAAATACTTGCAAAAACTGTAAAAGAAAGTAAAAATACTAAAAATCCAATACATAATTTTTTCATTATTTTTTAGCTCCTTTTTTCTTCTTTGAAGTACGTGAAGAATAAATAAATACAATTAGTAAAGTAACAAAAGTTAAAAGAGCATTAAATGCGTAACTTCCTGCACTGAAATTTCTTTTAGTGTATGCACTATAAACATAGTTTGAAAAGTTAGAGAATCCATTCCCTTGAGTATAAAAAGAAATAACAAAATCATCAATTGATAAAGTAAATGCAATTAATGCACCAGTTAATATTGCAGTAGATAAAGAAGGAATAACTACTTTAAATAATGCTTTAATTGGAGGACATCCAAGATCTCTACTTGCTTCATATAAACTTTCATCAGTTTGTTCTAACTTTGGAAGAATCATCATAATAACATATGGGGTTGTAAAGAATACATGTGCTACAAGCATTGTAAAGAATCCAAAGATATTAGGAAATAATGGTTTTAATAATGAAAAGATAATCATAATTGAAATACCTGTAACAATTTCAGAATTAAGCATTGATGTTTCATTAAAAAAGTCCATTACTTTACGTGCTTTTTTACTTAATGCGTTTATTCCAATAGACGCAAATAAACCAAATACTGTAGAAATTAAAGTAGCCCATAAACTAACAAGTAAAGAATCTACAATTGAAGTTGCAAGTTGTTTATTAGTAAAGATTTCTTTGTAATTATCAAAAGTAAATCCTCCCCATGCTAAAGGAGTAATTGAATTTGCACCTTTATTGAAAGATTGATATACAATAATAAAAATAGGAATATAAAGTATTGAAAATACAAAAAGTACAAAAATTACTTTAAAAATATTAAAAAGGATACTTTTCCAAGGATTTTTTTCTAGCATGCTTTAGCCTCCTTTTTCTTATTACTATTAATCATTTTAAATAAAATAATTACTGCAATAATAACAATACTTAAAATAATACTTAACAAAGAACCAAAGTTGTAATTGTTCTTTTCAAATACTGATTGAATTAAATTACCAATTAATCTAATTTTACCTTGTCCAATTGTTTGAGAAATTGCAAAACCTGTAGCAGCTGGTAAAAATACCATTAAAACTCCACTAAATACTCCTCCTAAAGATAAAGGTAAAGTAACTTTAAAGAAAGTTTTACAAGGATTTAATCCTAAATCCCTACTTGCTTCAATATATGATCTATCTAATTTTTCTAAAACTGTATAGATTGGAAAAATCATAAATGGTAAATAAGTTGTAACATTTACTAAAATAACTGCTTCATAACTTCCAACTAGATTCATCGCACTTAAAAAATCAGTAGAAAAAAGTCTTAACCATGAAACAATTCTTAGCATGGAATTACTCCACATTGGTAAAATCAAAAGTAAAAGTAAAAACATTTTATTTTTGATTTTAGAAAATGAAATAAAATACGCTACTGGATATCCTAAAATAATACAAATAATAACAGTAATACCTGCAACAAGGATTGAATTCCAGATTGCTTTTAAAATTGATATATCATTTAATCTTTGATAACTTTCAAGTGATAAAATAGAAGAAGAAAAATCAATTCCATTACTTGATAAAAAAGTTAAAATTAACATTACAATTAAAGGAAAAACAACTAAGCAAACAAGCCATATAAAATATGGAATTGCTAAATATTTAAATCTTTTCATTACGCATTTTCCTCATCTTCAATTCTTGCTTTCATTCTTAATTCTTGAATAAATTTAGGTTGTTCAGTATCTTCTACTTTCATTAAATGGATTTCATACCAATCAACTTTAAGTCCAATTGTATCTCCAACTTTAACGTTTTGATAATCTTGTACTAAAACAGTTTGACCATTAACATCAATCCAAAGATTAAAAGTAACTCCAGTAAAAGCACTTTTTAAAACAGTTCCTTTTAAAATAGCGTTATCAATATCATCTAAAACAATATCGAAATCTTCAGGACGTATGACTGCGTCTACTACTTCTCCTGGTACAAAAGTTGTAACATAAGTTTTAAATTCTTCATTTAAAAATTTAACTTTTCTATTACCTAAATATTCTCCTTCAAAAATAATTGGGTTTTCATAATTTGCTAAGATTTTAGCTTTATTTTCGTTTTTAGATTCAACATAGATATTTTCAGGTTTAATAGAAATACCTACTTCTTCATTTACATTAGCTTTTTCTTCAGATTCAATTTCAATAACTTTATTATCTACTTCTAAATTAATTAAATATTTATTATTTTGGTATTTAACATTTAAAATTTTACCTTTAACTTTTGAATCACTTAAAGGACAGATATCGATATCTTCTTTTTCACAAATAACATAGATATCATCTCCCCTATGGAAATCAAGTGCAGGAACTTTAAATGTTTTATCAAATAGTTGGAGACGTTTAACTTCACTATAAACTCCTCTAAAAATGTTAACTTCGCCGATGAATGTTGCAACAAATTTATTAATTGGAGCATTATAGATATCTTCTGGTCTTCCAAGCTGTTCAATTTTACCTTTATTCATAACAACAATTGTATCACTCATAACCATAGCTTCTTCTTGATCATGAGTAACAAAAATAAAAGTAATCCCTAATTTTCTTTGAAGTTCACGGAGTTCTAATCTCATGCTTTTTCTTAATTTTAAATCTAAAGCACTTAAAGGTTCATCAAGTAATAAGATTCTAGGTTTATTTACAATTGCTCTTGCAATTGCAATTCTTTGCATTTGACCACCACTTAAAGAAGTAATAAATCTATCTTCGTATCCTTCAAGATTAACAAGTTTTAAAGATTTTAAGACTTCTTCTTTAATAACATTTTCTTTAAAGTTTTTATCTTTAATTTTAATAATCATTGAATAATAAGGATCATCTTTAGACATTAAATTAATTAATTCTTTTTTAAAATCTTTATAACTTAATTGATCATTTAAAGAAGATAAATCTACATTAATATTTAATTCATTTAATAATTCTTCTAATTTATTTTTAAAATCTTTATATTTTTTAAAATAAAATTTAAAATCATATGCTTTTAATTCTTTTAATATTTTAGATGTA
>CAVKZU010000129.1:0-14755 GCA_963660725.1 Lachnospiraceae bacterium
AATTTTTACTATTAAAAAATCAAAGAAATTATTTAGAAAATAAAAAGAATAATCGTTTTAACATTGAAATGATTTATAAAAATTTAATTGATGATTCTATTAATAATGTCTTTTTAGGATTAAATGATTTAAAAGAACTTGAAAGTAAAACTGATCTTTTTAGCGCTAATACAATTCTTGCAGAAGCTTTTAAAAATAGAAAAAAATATGATTACGCTAAAGCAATGCTTTTTGTACAACTTGTAACAAGAAAATATGATGAAAGATTATCTTTTTATAATAATGGGAAATTATATTTTATTAATCCAAAAGAATATGAATCAAAATATACTGAATATTTAAAAGAAGTTTCTTTTTATTTAAATAAAGTAAAAGAAGAAGAAAAAAATATCAGTGTTGCTCAAATTTTTAATAATTTATTTGTACCTTATATCATGATTAATTTACCAGATTTTTTTACAAATCAAGAATTATTTAATGTCTATATTGCTTCAATTATTGCTTCCTATGTTTCAATTTCTGCAGATTACACTGAAGATAATTTATTAAAAGGATTAAATTATAATAAAAAAACTATTAATAAAATAGTCGATAAAATATTAAATCTTAACTGTTTTTAAAATATTGCATAATTTACTTAAAAAAAGTATTAATTTGTGGTATATTTTATGCTAGACAGTCTCTAGATAACATCTAGTTGTGTCTCGATAAAAAATTTCAATTGTTTACGGAGGAAATATAATAAATATGGCAACTGAATTAAAAAAAGTATCTCCATCAGTTTATGAAGTTACATGTGAAGTTACAGGTGACGCTTATAAAGCTGCTGGTGAAAAAGCATTAGCAAAATTAGTCGAAAAGGTTACAATTAAAGGCTTTAGAAAAGGTAAAGCTCCAATCGATTTAGCAAAAAAATTAATCTCACCTTTAGATTTAGCAAATGAAACAATTAATCAATCAGTCAATCCAGCATATCAAGAAGTTTTAAAAATGTTCAATTTAACTCCAAACTTCCAACCAACTGTCGATTGTACAGATTTCAAAGATAATAGTTTAACTTTAAAATTTACAATTTATACTGTTCCAACATGTAAATTAGGTAAATATAAAGGAATTGAAATTCCAATGGATAAAGTTGAAGTTAGTGATGAAGAAATTGAAAAAGCAGTTGCTCAATCTTTAAAAGATAATGCTGAACTCGTTTTAAAAGAAACTGCAGCAGAAATGGGTGATACAGTTGTTTTTGATTTCAAAGGTTATGTTGATGGTAAAGAATTTGAAGGCGGAAGTGCTGATAACTATTCTTTAGTTTTAGGTAGTAACCAATTTGTTCCTGGTTTTGAAGATCAATTAGTTGGTGTTTTACCAGAATCAAAGAAAGATGTTGAAATTACATTCCCAGAACAATACATTAAAGATTTAGCAGGAAAACAAGCTAAATTCGTTTGTATGATTCACGAAATCAAAGCTAAAAAAGAACCAGAATTAAACGATGATTTCGTTGCATCTTTAGGTCTTGCTGGTGTTACAAACGTTGAAGAATTCAAAAATCACAAAAAACAAGAATTATTAAATGCTAAAACAAGAGAAGCAAAAAATAAACAATTTGCTGAATTAATGGCAGAAATCGTTAAAGGTGCTGAATTCGAAATTAGTGATAGATTACTCGCTGCTGAAGTTGAAAATTCAAAGAAAGAATCAATTGCTCAAATTGAACAAAATGGTTTAACATTTGAAATGTATAAAGAAATTACTGGTTTAGATGATGCTAAATTTGAAGAAAGTTTAAAAGAAGCTGCTTTAAATAGAGTTAAAGAATTCTTAGTTTTAAATCAAGTTGGTGCTGATGAACATTTAACAATCACAAAAGGTGATGTTGACGCTTATTATGAAAATTTAGCAAAAAGATATGGTATGAAAAAAGAAGAAGTCAAAAAGATTTTAGGTGCTAATGAACAAGGATTAGTTAGCAATTTATACCAAAACAAAGTTGAAAACTTTATTTTATTAAATAACTTAGGTAATGCTGCTCCTGAAACAAAAGAAGAAGCAAAAGAAAATAAAGAAGAAAAATAATTAACTTATAATAACTTATTATTAAGGAGGACATATTCATAATGAATGAAATTAAAGAAGAATTATTGCCTATCCTAGTTACTAGAGGTTTAGTCCTCTATCCAAATAATGATAATATAGTTTATGTTGAAAGAGAGTTTTCTAAAAACTCTCTTTTAGACGCTATAGGAAATAAAAAAGATATATACATTACATGCCAAAAAGATCCTAAAAAAGAAGATATTGATGGTATTAGTGATATTTATTGTGTTGCTACAAAATGTAGAATCTTAAAACAAGATACTTATAATAATATGTTAAGAGTATCTTTACATCCTTATTCAAGAGTTTTAATTAGTGATTTACAAATTAAAGATAAAACTATATTTGCATTAGCAAAGGATTATCCAGATGTTACTGGAAATGATCAAAATAAAGAACAAATTTACGTTGAAAAGTTATCTGAGTATTTCAAAAATGATTCATTAGAAAAATTATTTGGTAAACAACCAAAGAAATTCTATGATCAAATTGAAAAAGGAATGAATGCTTTAGATTTATCTTATCTTTTTTCAAGTGCTTTACAAATTGAAGCAAGTAAAAAACAAGATTTATTAGAAGCAAAAGACGTTATTACAAGAATTGAACTTTTAATTCAAGATTTTGAAATTATCAAATTAAGAAGCAAAGTAGATTCAGAAGTTCAAAAAACTTTACAAGAAAATACTCAAAAACAACAAAAAGAATATTATTTAAGAGAACAACTTCGTGCAATTAAAGAACAATTAAACGATGGTGCTACAAGTGAAGAAGATAAAATTAAAGATAAGGTTGAAAAATTAAACTTACCTTTAAATGTTAAAGAAAAAGTAAATTATGAATTATCAAGACTTAATTCTATTCCTCAAGGAACACTTGAATATGGATTAATTTTAGATTATCTTGATACTTTGCTTAAGATTCCTTTTGTTAAAGAAACTAAAGATAATGATGATTTAAATAATTCTAAAAAAGTATTAGATGATGATCATTATGGTTTAGAAAAAGCTAAAGATAGAATTTTAGAATATCTTGCAATTAAAAAACTTAATGGAAATTTAAAAGCTCCAGTTATTTGTTTCTATGGTCCTCCAGGAACTGGCAAAACATCCCTTTCAACTTCAATTGCAAAAGCTTTAGGAAGAGAATTTATAAAATGCTCTTTAGGTGGTGTTAGTGATGAAGGCGAAATTAGAGGACATAGAAGAACTTATGTTGGAAGTAAACCTGGAAGAATCATTAGTGCTTTAATTAAAGCAGGGGTTAAAAATCCTGTTATGTGTTTAGATGAAATTGATAAAATTTCTCAAAATTCATTTAAAGGAGATCCTTCAAGTGCTTTACTTGAAGTTTTAGATCCAGAACAAAACTCTCATTTTAGAGATAATTACATTGAAGTAGAAATAGATTTAAGCGACGTTTTATTTATTTGTACATGTAACTATCTTGAAAATGTTCCAGAACCATTAAGAGATAGATTAGAATTAATTCCAATTGATTCTTATACTTTACTTGAAAAAGAAAAAATTGCTGAACAACATTTAATTAGAAAAGAAGCAAAAAATGTTGGATTAGATCCTAAAAATGTTAAATTTACTAAAGATGCTATCGAATATATTATTGAAAGATATACTCGTGAAGCAGGGGTTAGAGATTTATCACGTAAAGTAGGTACTCTTTTAAGAAAATCAATTATTGACGCTTTAAAGAAAGACGAAAAAGAAATTAAAATTTCAATTGGTGTTAAAGAAGTCAAAAAATATTTAGGTGTTGAAATTTTTGATAATACTGAAAAAGAAAGAGAAAGCCAAGTTGGAATTGTAACAGGCCTTGCTTATACTCAATATGGTGGAGATATTTTACCAATTGAAGTTAATTATTTTGAAGGCAAAGGACAACTTGTTTTAACAGGAAATTTAGGTAATGTCATGAAAGAATCATGTTCAATTGCTCTAGATTACGTTAAAGCAAACGCTTCTAAATATGGAATTGATTCAAAATTATTTACAAATAATGATATTCATATCCATGTTCCAGAAGGTGCTGTTCCAAAAGATGGTCCAAGTGCAGGTATTGCAATTACAACTGCAATTATTTCTGCTTTAAGTAAAACTCCAGTTAGTAGTGACGTTGCAATGACTGGTGAAGTTAATTTAAGAGGTCATGCTCTTCCTATTGGTGGATTAAGAGAAAAATCTCTTGCTGCTTTAAGAAGTGGAATTAAAACAATTATTGTTCCAAAATTAAATAAGAAAAACGTCGAAGAATTACCAAAAGAAATTAGAACAGGCTTAAATATTATCTATATGAATAATGTAGATGATGCAATTAAGGTTTGTTTTAAAGATAAAAAAGAAGATTAGTTAAAGATTATGAATGAAGTAAATTACTACAAAAAAGCCAAATTTATTAAATCTGTTGTAGATTTTAGAAAAGATGCACCTAGTTTATCTTTAAACGAGGTTCTTTTTGTTGGACGTAGTAATGTTGGAAAATCTTCACTTATAAATGCTATTACTAATAATTCAAAACTTGCTTATGTATCAAGTAAACCAGGGCACACAAGATTATTAAATTATTATTTAATTAATGATAGTTTTTATCTTGTTGATGCTCCTGGTTATGGTTTTTCAAAAGAAAAAGGTAAAGATTATGAATTTTATGGTAATATGCTTGAAAATTATTTAACACAAAATGAAAATTTAAAAGTAGTAATATTTCTTCTAGATTCTAGAAGAATACCTAATGAAGAAGATATCATGCTTTATGATTTCTTTAAAGAAAATAATATCCCATTCATTTGTGTTATGACAAAATGTGATAAAGCTAATATGAGTGAACGCTCTAAGATAGTTAAAAATTTAACAACTAGCTTTAATGATTTTAAAAAAGATAATTATTTTTTAGTTAGTATAAAAAATGCTAAACTATTAAATAGTTTTATAAATAAATTAGATGAATATGTAAAATAGAGGTGCTAAAAATGTTAGATAAGCGTTATGATTTTAAAGAAATAGAAGAAGGAAGAGTTGAAAGATGGAAAAATGCTGGTTATTTTAAAGCAGGCGATACATCAAAACTTCCTTTTGCAATGGTTATTCCTCCACCAAATGTTACTGGTGTTTTACATATTGGACACGCAATCGATAATACATTCCAAGATATCATTGCACGTTATAAAAAATTAAAAGGATTTGATGTTTTATATCTTCCAGGTGTTGATCACGCTGGTATTGCTACTCAAGCTAAAGTTGATGCTAAATTAAAAGAAGAAGGAAAATCAAGATACGATATTGGAAGAGAAGCTTTCTTAAAAGAAGCTTTTGCTTGGAAAGAAGAAAAATCAGATATCATCCATTCTCAATGGGCAAAAATGGGTATCATGGTTGATTATAGTAGAGAAAGATTTACTTTAGATGAAGGTTTCCAAGATGCAGTATTTACAGTTTTTAAAACTTTATATGATGAAGGATTAATTTATCAAGGTACAAGAATTGTTAATTATGATCCAGTCATGAAAACTGCTTTAAGTAATATTGAAATTAATTATAAAGAAGAAGAAGGTTCATTTTTCTATTTCAAATATAGATTTGAAAATGATAAAGAAAAATATTTAGAAATTGCTACAACTCGTCCTGAAACAATGTTTGGAGATACTTGTATTGTTGTTAATCCAGATGATGAAAGATATAAAGATATAGTAGGTAAAAACGTAATTAATCCTGCAAATGGTGATTTATTACCAGTTATTGCTGATAGTTATGTTGATATTGCTTTTGGTACTGGTGCAATGAAATGTACTCCTGCACATGATCCAAATGACTATATTATTGGTCAAAAATATGGTTTTGCTCATCCTGTTATTATGAATATTGATGGTACTATGGTTGAAGGACTTGGAAAATATTCAAAGATGACTCGCGAAAAATGTCGTGAAGAATTAGTTAACGATATTAAAAATAATGGTGATTTAATCAAGATTGAAAAAATCATGCATAATGTTGGTCATAGTGAAAGAAGTGACGCAATTGTTGAACCAATTTTATCAAAACAATGGTTTGTTAAAATGAAACCTCTTGCAGATAGAGTTTTAGAAAATCAAAAAACTGATAATAAAGTTAATTTTTATCCATCAAGATTTGAAAATGTTTTAACAAGATGGCTTTCAAATATTGATGATTGGTGTATTTCACGTCAATTATGGTGGGGACATAGAATTCCTGTTTGGTATAAAAAAGATGATCCAAGTCAAGTTGTTGTTTCTAAAACAAATCCTGGAAAAAGTGATGAGTATTACCAAGATGAAGACGTTTTAGATACTTGGTTTTCAAGTGCTTTATGGCCATTTGCTACACTTGGATGGCCAAAAGAAACCGAAGACTTTAAACGTTATTACCCAACTAATTGTTTAGTTACTGGATATGATATTATTTTCTTCTGGGTTTCAAGAATGATTTTCCAAGGATTACATTTTACAAATCAAGTTCCATTTAAAGATGTAGTAATACATGGTATTGTTAGAGATTCTCAAGGTAGAAAAATGTCTAAATCTTTAGGAAATGGTATTGATCCTGTTAAAGTTATCGATGAATATGGTACTGATAGTTTAAGATATTTCCTTGCTACAACTGCAGCTCCTGGACTTGATATGAGATATAGTGAAGAAAAGGTTAAAGCTGCAAATCAATATTTAAATAAAATTTGGAATGTTGCACGTTTTGCGTTAATGAATATTCCTGAAAATTATGAATTTAAAAATAAGGATTTTAATGAATTAAATGAACTTGATCAATATGTATTATTAAAACTTGATGAAACTATTGAAAAAGTTACAAGTTCAATGGAAAAATATGAATTTGGTATTGCTTCATCTATTCTTTATGATTTTGTTTATGATATTTTCTGTGATTATTATATTGAATTATCAAAAGTTTCATTACAAGATGCATCTTATAATAAAGAAAGTGTCTATTTCACATTAGTTACATGTTTAAAAGAAATTTGTATTATGATTCATCCTTTTGCTCCATTTATTAGTGATGAAATTTATACAAATTTACCTTCATCTTTAGATTCTATTATGCTTGAAACTTATCCAAGTGTTAAAGGATATAAAGATAGCAATAATGTAGAGACAAAGGTTGAAACCTTAAGAACAATTATTGAAAAAATAAGAGCATATAAAGTTGAAAGTTCATTACAACCAAATCATAAATTAACTTTAAAGATTAAATCTTCTTTAAATTTAAAAACATTAGATAAATATATTGAAAGATTCACTTTTGCAGAATCATTAGAATTTAGTAACGATGATTTTAAAGATATGAATAATTTAGTTATTGAAAATGCTACTATTTATATTGATGATAATATTGATAAAGAAGCATTAAATAAAAAGTTAAATGATCAATTAACTAAAATTAATTCTGAAATCAAAAGAAGTGAAGGTTTATTAAATAACCCTAATTTCTTAGCAAAAGCAAGTGAAGAAAAAGTTAATTTAGAAAAAGAAAAATATAAAAATTATTTAGCTCAAAAAGAAGAAATTTTAAAAAAGATAAAATAATTGGATAAAAAAATATTTTACCTCCTTCTTGATAAGTAAGGAGGTAAAATAGTGGATAAAACAAAATTATCAATCGAAGAATTAGATTCAATTAAGCCTGGAGAACCAATTAGTCTTGCTGCAGTTATTGCAATTATGGCGATTGGCTTATTAGCTGTTGCAATTTATAGAATATTTATGGCTGATTCAGGAAATATTAAACTTCCTGGTGGATATCAATTCCAATGGAGTTAAAAAGATAAAAACTTCTTTACATATCATTCGTTTTATGATATATTACTTGCGTTGTATCTTATTTTTAGCTACAACCGCATTATAGAGAGCTTTAAAAATCATTAAATTGATGCCTCGAGAGCGAGTAATTTTCAAAAGATAGGAGGAAAGAGAATGTACGCAATAATTTTAACTGGCGGAAAACAACTTAAAGTTGAAGTTGGTCAAAAAATTTATGTTGAAAAATTAGAAGCTGAAGCTGGCAAAGAATTTACATTTGACAAAGTTTTATTAGTTGCTGATAAAACAATCAAAGCTGGAAATCCATTTGTTGAAGGCGCTACAGTTGTTGCTAAAGTTGAAAAACAAGGTTTAGGCAAAAAAATCGAAGTTTTCAAATATAAAGCAAAAACTAATTATCATAGATCTTATGGTCACAGACAACCTTATACTTGTTTAACAATCACAAGTATTAATGCTTAATGATAAAAATTAAGTATTCAAAAATTAACAATTTAATTAAAGAAATCGAAATAACAGGACATGCTAATTATGATGAAGAAGGCAAGGATATTGTTTGTTCAGCTGTAAGTGCATGTGTTGTTGGTGGATTAAATGCTTTAAAAAGTGTTAATAACTATTTAGTAGATATTAAAAAAGGTAATATTAAATTTGATACGATGAATTTTGTTGATAGTTACGATCAAATCGTATTAGAAACAATCATAACTCAACTTTATACGATTGCTGAAAATTATCCTAAATATGTAAAAATCGAAAAATGAAAGGATGGTAAAAGTTATGAAATTAAATTTTAAACTTGATTTACAACTCTTTGCATCTCATAAGGGTGTCGGTAGTACTAAGAATGGTCGTGATAGTGCTGGACGTCGTTTAGGTGCTAAAAGAAGTGATGGTCAATTTTGTAAAGCTGGTGCAATTATTTATAGACAACGCGGAACAAAAATTTATCCAGGCATCAACACCAAAAAAGGTAGTGATGATACAATCTTTGCTTTATGTGAAGGTTATGTCAAATACGAAAGAGTTGGCAAAGATAAAAAACGTGTTAGCGTTTATAAAGAATTAAGTAAGTAGTTTTAAAAACCACCAGTTTTTGGTGGTTTTTTTGTTCTAAAAGGAAGTTTATTATGTTTATAGATCGAGCAGTTATAGAAGTAAGAAGTGGTAAAGGTGGAGATGGTGCAATTGCATTTATCCATGAAAAATTTAGACCAAATGGTGGTCCAAGTGGTGGAAATGGTGGCAGAGGTGGATCTGTTTATTTTAGAGCAACCAAAAATGCATCAACTTTAATTAATTTTAGATTCTCTAAAACATTTATTGCAGATGATGGTGAAAAAGGAAATATCAAAAATCAATATGGACATAAAGCAGAAGATATTTATGTAGATGTCCCTGTTGGCACTGTTGTATTTTTAGAAGAAAATCATCAATTTATTTGTGATTTAAATAAAGAAGGTGATACCTATTTAATTGCAAAAGGTGGAAGAGGTGGAAGAGGCAATGCAGCTTTTAAAAATGCTCGTAATAAAGCTCCAAAAATTGCTGAAAACGGACTTCCTGGAGAAAAAAAGAGATTAATCTTAGAATTAAAATTATTAGCTGATGTTGGTATTATTGGTTTCCCAAGTGTTGGAAAATCTACATTTATTAGTAGTGTAAGTAATTGTAAAGCTGAAATTGGTGATTACGATTTTACTACAATTCATCCAAACTTAGGTGTTGTTTCTTTAGATGATGGTTCTTCCTTTGTTTTAGCAGATATGCCAGGACTTATTGAAGGAGCTCATTTAGGCAAAGGATTAGGATTAATGTTTTTACGCCATATTGAAAGAACAAGAGTTTTAATTCATATGGTTGATATGGCAAGTTCAAGAGATCCTTATACTGATTATAAAGTTATTAGAGAAGAACTTGAAAGTTATGGTATGAATCTTGAAAAGAAACCTGAAATTATTGTTGCAAGTAAAATGGATGAAGAGGGTGCTTTAGAAAGATATGAAGAATTTAAAGCAAAAGTTGGAAAAGAAGTTTATCCAGTTAGTGCAATTGTAGAAGAAGGTTTAAAGAAAGTTTTATATAAAGCTAAAGATGAACTTGAAACTGCACCAACATTCCCAGTTTATAAAGAAGAAGATAAAGAAAAAGTTTATGATCTTAAAAATGAAGAAGAATTATTCACAATCGTTAAAGAAAAAGAAGGATTCTTCAAAATTGTTGGAGATCGTGTTATTAGAACATATCGTCTTATCAATTTAACAACTGATGAAGGTATGATGAAACTTTTAACTTATCTTAATAAAATTGGAATCGATGATGCTTTAAAAGAAGCTGGCGCTAAAGATGGCGATACAGTTCAATTAGATGATTTTGTTTTTGACTATTTCGAATAGAAATGTTCAAAAAGATTATTGGAAAAGTTATTGAGATTAATAAAGAAAATATAACTTTATCTGTAAACGATGTTGGATTTGAAATATTTGTTTCAAATCCAAATAGTTTTAATATTGATGAAGTTTATAATTTATATGTTTTTGACTATTTAACTGAAAATAGTTTGATTTTATTTGGATTTAATGAAATAGATGAACTTAAATTTTTTAAGCTCATCATTTCTTTAGAAGGATATGGACCAAAAAAGACTTTAAATATTTTTAAAAATATAGAAGTTAATGAATTAAAAAGACTTATTATTACTAAAGATATATCTTCTTTAAGAAAAATACCTGGAGTTGGAAAAAATGCAGATGTTTTTATATCAAAATTATATTCAAAAGTAGAATCTACTTGTTTAATTGATGATAAAAATAAAAATGTCTATGATTCTTTAATAAAACTTGGTTATGATTCAAAAAATATTAAAAATATCATTTTATCGTTACCAAATTCATTAAATGAAGAAGAAATGATTAAATTATCAATTCAAAAATTAAAGAGGAACTCCTAATGAGTAATCTTTTAGAAATTAATGATTTTAAATCTTTTATTGGTCAAAGTGATTTAATACATCAACTTGAAATTGCAATTTGTGGATCTAAAAATAGAAACGAACCATTAGAACATATTTTGTTATATGGTCCTCCTGGTCTTGGAAAAACTACAATTTCAAGAATTATTGCTAATGAATTAAATACTAATTTTATTAAAGTTAATGCACCTTCAATTGAAAAAATCAGTGATTTAATTTCAATTTTAAGTGAAATTAAAGAAAATGATATTTTATTAATTGATGAAATTCATCGATTAAGTAGTGAAATTGAAGAAATATTATATGAAGCAATGGAAAGTTTTACTTTATCAATTGTTTATAAATCAAGTGAAGGAAGCAAAGTCATGAAATATGACTTACCTAAATTCACTTTAATTGGTGCAACAACTGATGCAGGTAATTTATCTTTTGCATTACGTTCTCGTTTTTCTTTAATTTATAATTTTAAATTTTATTCATTAGATGAATTAAAAATATTATCAATTAATAATTTTAATAAATTAAATATTGAATATGATGAAGAAATTATTGAATTTTTTGCAAAAAGATGTAGAAATACTCCTCGAGTTTGTAACAATTTATCAAAAAGAATAAAAGATTATATGGAATATTATAAAATTAATAAATTATCATTAAAAAATATTCAAAATTTTTTCCATATTATTAAAATTTATGAATATGGTTTAAATGAAGAAGATATGTTAATTATTAAAACATTAAAAGAAAATTATAATAATGTTCCATGTTCTTTATCTTCAATTGCGTGTGTTATAAATGAAAATCCAAATAATTTATTAAAAATTAATGAGCCTTATTTAGTTTTTATAGGTATTTTAATTCGTTCTAAAAGAGGAAGATATCTTTCAAAAAAAGGCTTAGATTTTTATAATGATTATATATACAAGACTTGTTAATAATAAGGTTGTTTTTTTTAGTAATTTTATTTATAATTAACAAGCATATTTATATTTTTATAAATATTTTTGAGGCATGAAAAAATGAAAAGAATTACTGCATATATATCGTTAGTTGGATCAATGTTACTTGCAAGTTTAGTAGGTCTTGTTCCTGCATTAAAAATGGTTAATGGAACAGGAGATTATAGCGCTGGAAGAACTTATGTTTATAAAATCAGTGAACGTAATTACAATCTTGTAAATCAAAATGGTACATCTAATGAAGTTTCAGGAAGTGATGAAGACAAACAATCTATTTTAGATGAAGTTGTAGACGAATTTAAAATTAGACTTTCTAACGCTGATGTTACAAATTATAAGTTAGAAACAAGTGGATTTGATACAATTAAAGTTACATTTAAAGCAGATTCAAGTTTATATTCAGATATTTCTTCATATTTAAATTTCTCTTGGTCATTTAAAGCATCAACTTATAAAGGTGATGTTGTTGTAGGTCAAGACGCAATCCAAGTTAAAGAAAATTCAGGAACTGATAATTTCTTTGATACAGGTAGTGCAAGAATTGAATATAAAGATAATTATCCATATGTTGTTGTTAAATTAAAAAATCCTGAAGAATTTAAAAACGTTGTTACAACAGCTAAAAACGCTTCAAGTAGTGATACAACTACAACAAGTAGTGTTTTATCAAAAAACTTTGATCAAATCTTAGAAGATGATGATTCTGAAGATTCTTCTACAAATAATATTAATAAAGTTTACATTTTAAACGATTGGTTAACTGGTATGAATATTGAAACTTTATTAAGTTCAGATGGTTCACCATATTTAGATTCATCTTTAACAAAGAATTATGTTCTTTATTCATATGATGCATCAAGTGCATCATCAATCTATTGGGATTATGATTCATCATTATCTGGTACCGATCAAGAAAATGCTGTTTATGAAGAAATTTTCTTTGGTGGATACAATGCTGATTCATCTTCAAATACATATGGATCCGTTGAAACTGATAGAGTTTTAGCTTATAAGAAAGCAAATATTTGGATGCATAAATTCAATTCAAATACTTATTCATATGGAATTACTCTTATTAACGCTAATGGAACTAATGCATATTCAAGCATTATTTCCCCATTCTTAGATCATTTAGTTTATATGAATGAAGTTAATTGGACTAATTCATTATTTGTTGCTTCATTAATTGCTATTGTTATTGTTTCATTATTCTTATGTTTACATTATGGAATTAATGGTGTCACAATCATTGTTAATTCATTCAGTTTACTTGTTGCATCAATTGGATTATTCAATTTATTTGGAAGTGAATTTAATGTAGGTGCTATTATTGGACTTTTAACATTAATGGTTGTTTCAATATTTACTTGTGCAATTTATTTCAAAAAAGCAAATAATGAACTTTATAAAGGCAAAAATATTAAAAAAGCATATCAAGAAGGTAGCAAACGCTCTTTCATGATTCAATTTGATATTTCTTTAATTACAATGATTTTAGGTATTACAAGTTATTTAATTCCTACATCAAATTTAATTTCTTTTGGTTCACTTTTAATTGTTGGATCAATCTTAAATGTAATTTTAAATATCGCTATTTTAAGACCACTTACCTGGTTAATTTACAATTCAAGTGTTACTTCAAAACATTTAAATTTAATTTCAGTTAACGCAAAAGATATCCCAAATTTATCAAAAGATGAAAAACCAACATATTTTGATAAATATAATAGAAAACAACCTAAGAGAACTTACAATGTTGTAGGTATAGTTGCTTCTTTATTACTTTGTGCTTCAATTGCTGGTTTAACTGCATTCCAAGTTACTCGTGGTAATATCTACAATTCATCATCTACTCAAGGTAACACTGAAGTAGTTATTAGAATTGACGTTCAAAACGTTACAGAAGATGAAGATAGTACAATTGAAAGAAACATTGAAACAATTGAAAATGTTTTCTCAACTAAAATCTTCACAAATGAATCAAAATCAAAAGCTTTAGCAAAAACTCCTGATGTAAAAACATTTAATTATTCTTATATTATTAATAACGTTACTAATAAAGAATATTATTATGTTATTTCTCTTGATGGAAATTACGCTAATGATTCAACAGCTTATTATTTAGATAATAGTTCAAACTTAATCAAATCAACATTAGAACAATCAATCAATATTTCAGTCGCTAATGTTCTTGATACATCAAAAATTGATATTAATTCAACCTACAATGTTACAAATGATTCAAATAATTATTATGCTTTATTATTTGTTTCAATTGGAGTCGGTGTAGTTAGTATCTACATGTTATTAAGATTTGGATTATCAAAGATGTTAACTTCAGCTATTTTAGTAGGTGGAAGTATGACAATTGTTGTTGGTATTTTCTCTTTATTAAATGGTCCATTTACTTCTATAATTACTCTTGGAACATTATTACTTACTGTATTTGCATATATTACTTTTGCAATTTATTTCAACAAAGAAAAAGAAATTATCCAAGAAAATAGAAAAGAATTAACAACATTAGAATTAAAACGTGATGCATATGAAATCGGATTCAATGATTATTATCCATTTATTGCAAGTGTTACTTTAATAACTGCTTTAATGATTATTGCAATGTTCTTCACACAAAGTTTAAATACTTATTTACTTGTTTTAATTTTAGTTGGATTTATAGTAATTTTAATTCTTCAAAAAGCATTATCAATTAATATTGAATTATTCTTTAATAAAATCTTTAAAAACTTCATTGACTTATTCAATAAACCAAATAAAAAGAAAAAGAATACTTCAAAGAAAGAAGATGGCCCTGAAGAAGCTATATTTATTGGAATTAATGATTAATTAAAGATGGGCTAATAACCCATCTTTTTATATTTTTATGACATTTTTAGAAAAAATTTTAGAATATTACAACATTGATTTATC
>CAVKZU010000130.1:0-4193 GCA_963660725.1 Lachnospiraceae bacterium
ATAACTACATAGTGAAACTCAAGTCTGTTATCGTGAGATATGAGATGAAAGAAGAATGTAGCAAAAATCTGGGCAACGTATAGAAATTTGAAAAAGACAATTAACTAGTAATGAAATAACAACACGTATTAAAATCACAAAAAATCGTAATAGTTATTTAGTAAATAAAGTACTTAAGGTTAGAAAGATATACTTTACCCTGTGAGGTCTTTCACGAAATCAACATATGAACTTTTGGAAATAGTTTTGAATAAAGGATAAGTAAATTATTATTAAATTATCATACTTCATGAAGATAGTGAATTAATGACTATTGAAATAATTTCTAAATCATTAGAATCATTTAAATAAAATATTAGTGGCATGATAAATGGCACAATAACGCCAAAATTGGCACAATAAGTGGCACAATAAGTGGCGCAATAAAATGTTTACGGATAAATATAAATTTATGATGAAAAATATAAAATATTAACAATAATCTTAAAATTGTATATAAAATAAAAAATAAGTGGCGCAATAAATGGAACAATAAAGCTTAAATTGGCACAATAAATGGCGCAATAAGTGGCACAATAACATTGAAATTGGCACAATAAAATGTATAATAAAATATGAGGTGAGCGATATGATATTTTCAGAAACAGATAAAATTGAATTTAAAGAAAAAATAAATGATACTCTTCCAAAAGAAATTGAATCGTTTCTTAATACTGATGGAGGAACGATTTATATTGGTGTAAGTGATTCTGGTGTTCCAATTGGTGTTAATAATCTTGATATACAATTGAGAAATGTTTCTGATATTATATCGGATCAAATAGAACCTAATGCAATTGATTGTGCAAAACCTGAAGTAGAATTTATGAATGATAAAATCATAATAAAAATAGTTATTAAAAAAGGTTATGCTTCTTTATATTGTATTAAAAAATATGGATTTTCATCTGCAGGATGTCATTACCGTGTAGGAACAACTTGCAAGTCTATGACTTTAGAAATGATTAGAAAAAGATTTGAACAAGGTTTTTCAGGTGCTGATATGATGGTTAGAAGAGAATCTTATTATCAAAATTTGACCTTTTCTAAATTTAAGATGATGCTACTTGAAAATGGATATCATCTTGAGGAAAATACCTTTGAAAGAAATTTTAAGTTAAGAACTAATGATGGCGCTTATAATTATTTAGCGGAGTTATTGGCAGATGAAAATACAATACCTTTTATTTTTGCTAAATTTAAAGGAAAAACTAAAGCAACATTTTCCGAAAGAAGTGATTATGGAGATCAATGCATCATTTTAGCTTACGAGAACATGAAGGAAAGGCTAAAATTAGAAAATATCTGTAAAACAATTACGAATCCAAGACCAAGAAGAGATATTTATCTTTATGATATGGATGCGGTTAATGAGGCTTTAGTTAATGCAATTATTCATAATGATTATAGAATTACAGATCCTCAAGTTGCTTTTTTTGAAGACAGATTAGAGATTACTTCACATGGTGGATTACCATATGGTTTAACTGAACAAGAATTTTTTAATGGAATTAGTAAGCCTAGAAATGAACAATTAATGGATATTTTTACAAGGTTAGGTATTGTTGAGCATACAGGACATGGCATACCTGTCATTGTTGAAAAATATGGAAAAAATGTATTTGAAATTAGTGATAATTATATTCGTGTAAGTATTCCATTTAATGAGGAAGTTATTCTTAATCATGGTACTATAAACGGTTCGATAAGTGGCTCAATAAACAAAGAAGAACTTTTAGATAAAGAAAATGAGATTCTTGAATTATTAGAAAATAATCCTAATTTATCGATAAGAACATTATGCGAAAAATTAAATATATCTTATAGAACTACTCAAAGATATGTTTCAAATTTAAAAGAAAAAGGCATTATGGAAAGAGTAGGTGGAAATAAAAAAGGATATTGGAAAATAATAAAATAATAATAAAAATTAATTAGAAAAGAAAAAAGCTAGTGAATTTTTAAATGAACTAAAGTCATTATAAAAAGAATTAATCCACTAGCTTCATTTAACAAACTAATAAAATAAATTAAATTCCAAGTTGGTGCAACAATCGTTAATGTACATACTCCATTTGATCCAACTGCTTGACCAACTATCACCATATCAACAAAACTATAAATAAAAGTAATTAAAGTACTTCCAAAAGTAATAAGTAAAAAAATAAGCGTAACTTTTTGTCTATATTAATTAAATAATTGCTTATACTCTAAATTTATCCTCTAACTTTTTCATTCTTCAAATGTGATTTCACCATCACCATAAGCGTTTTTGAAAAACATATCTAAATCTTGCCATAAGCAAAGTGCGTTATTGTTTTCATTATCTACCATTTCAAGATATTGATCTACAATTTCTTGTAAATGTGGTTTTAATTTAATATCGGAAATATCGATAGTATCATCAATCCATCTTTCTCTATCAAACTTTTCATTATTCAAGAAATAAGCTCCTTTAACACTAGTTTTTAATTTATATCAGGATATTATTAAAAAATTACTTAAAAATATTTTAACACAATTATTTATTAATTATTGTTTATGTTTTTATTAATATTTCTTTGACACTTAATTATTAAAAGAAGAACAAGAATTGCAACAACAAGTTCAGTTATAGGCATTACCCACCAAATCATTGATCCATTTATTAAAGGTAAAAGATAAAGTAATATAGAAGAAATTACTAATCCTCTTAAAATGGATACAAGTATTCCATATCTAGGTTTTAATATAGATTGGAAATAATAAGTAGAAAAGACATTAAATGGTAAAAGAATAAAAGATAACGCATAGGTTCTTATAATTGAAGGTGCAATTTCTAATATAGAATCGGTAGGTTTCATAAATAAATAGATAAACATATTTGGATAAATCATTGTAATTAATAACCAAAATATCGTTAAAATAGCGATGCTTATTAAAGAATATCTTAATGTTTTATTAACTCGATCAATTTTATCTCCTCCAAAGTTAGAAGAAATTAATGGTTGAGCAGCTTGCCCAACAGCATAAGCTGTACATTGAACGAAGGTAAAAATATTAATAATTGGTCCATATACACTTAAAGCATCATTTCCGATATATTTTAAGATCTGATTATTAAACATAATAGTTAATATTCCCATAGCAACATCAACAAATCCTGAAGAAAATCCTGTAAAAAAGATATTTTTAAATTGAATAAAGATTTTAGTTGGTTTTACAAATCTTAATGTATTTTTCTTAGTAAAGAAATGAAAAAGAAGAATAAGCATTGAAACAACTGCACCGATTGCAGTAGCAAGACCTGCTCCAAATATTCCCATATTTAAGCCAAAAACAAATCCAATATCTCCAATTACATTAAAAATTCCACCACCTAAAATTCCAATAGTAGATAAAGTAGGATTATTGTCGTTTCTAATAAATACGCTTAAGTAATTATTAAATAAAAATATTGGGAAAACATATTTAACAGGTTTTAAATAGGTAA
This sequence comes from Lachnospiraceae bacterium, assembly GCA_963660725.1. Lineage (GTDB taxonomy): Bacteria > Bacillota_I > Bacilli_A > RFN20 > CAG-826 > Onthovivens. The sequence continues at coordinate 3,512 of CAVKZU010000130.1, forward strand.
TTGCAAGACTAAGTAATGTTTCATCTTTAGCACCAAAGAATATTAAAATATTTTTTTCAAAAACTAAAAATAAAATCCATTCAATTAAACATAAAGTTAAGCAAAGAATAAAAGAAGAAGTAAAATAAGTATTTTCATCCCCTTTTCCTTTAGCTTTTAAATTACTAAAAAGAATTGATCCACCAACACCAGTTAATAAACTAATAAAATAAATTAAATTCCATACTGGTGCAACAATTGCTAATGCACTTGCTCCATTTGGTCCAACTGCTTGACCAACTACCGCCATATCAACGAAACTATAAATACAAGTGATTAAAGTGCTTCCAAAAGCAGTAAGTAAGAATTTTAAGTATAACTTTTTTAAATTTCCATTTAATAAATCCATAAATTTATTTCCTTTCACTTAATCGAGTGTCTCTAGTCTATCATATTAAACTCTTATGTCAAGTAAAAGAAAAATAAAAATAAATGTAAATATTTAGTATTATTTTAGTATATTTTTAATATATTTATATTTTTAAGAATATAAAATTAAGTATTACTTTTAATGTTTTACTTAAATTTATATCAATAAGGATTTAATTAAGATATAATATTTTTCATATGTTAGAAGTAATTTTTAAATGCAACAAATGTAATAAATTAAATGTTAAAAATATTAAGGATAACGAATATAACC
>CAVKZU010000131.1:0-13146 GCA_963660725.1 Lachnospiraceae bacterium
AAATTAAATCAAATATTAATATTTTACTTGATGAATATTCATTCTCTTTTGAAGATAGAAAAGAAGGTATTGCAGTTATTGATTCATCTATTTTATTTAATAAAAAGAAAAAAGCATCAGCATATTTTTCTAAATATAAAGAAGGTAGAATTTTAGGAAGTTATGAAGATTTAGAAAAAGGTGATTATGTTGTTCATGAAACTTATGGAATAGGTAAGTTTTTAGGTATTGAACAATTAACTATTGGAAATAAATGTGAAGATTATTTATCAATTGAATATAAAAATAATGATAAATTAATGGTGCCTTTATATAACTTTACTTTAGTTAGAAAATATTTAGGAAGAGAAGGTAAAGCACCTCAACTTTCTTCTTTACACACTGATCAATGGAAAAAAACTAAAAAGAAAGTTAAAGAAAAAGTTAATTTATTAGCGGATAAATTATTTACTTTATATCAAGAAAAAGCATTACTCCCTGGATATAAATACGCTCCTGATGATGAATTAATGAAAATGTTTGAAGAAAAATTTCCTCACACATTAACTCATGATCAAAAAACAGCGATTGAAGAAATTAAAGAAGAAATGGAAAGTGGCGTTCCAATGGACCGTCTTTTATGTGGAGACGTTGGGTTTGGAAAAACTGAAGTTGCATTTAGAGCTGCTTTTAAAGCAATTGAAAATGGAAAACAAGTTGCTTTACTTGCTCCTACTACTTTACTTGCTAAACAACACTATGAATTAGCATTATCCAGATTTAAAGATTTTGACGTCAATATAAAACTTTTAACACGCAACCAAACATCAAAAGAAGTTAAAAAAATACAAGAAGATTTAGCAAATGGAAAGATTCATTTTTTAATAGGAACACATAAAGTTTTAAATAAAAATAATAAATTTAAAGATTTAGGTCTTTTGATTATTGATGAAGAACAAAGATTTGGGGTTGAACAAAAAGAAAAAATTCATCTTGAAAAACCAGAAATTGATATTTTAACTTTATCAGCAACCCCAATCCCAAGAACTTTGCAATCTTCTTTAATTGGACTTAAAAGTGTTTCAACAATTACAACTCCTCCAAAAGAAAGATTACCTATTCAAACTTATGTAATTCAAAAAGATTACAAAGTTATTAAAGAAATTATTCAAAAAGAATTATCAAGAAATGGACAAGTTTATTATATTCATAATGATATTTTTACTATTTATGAATTAGGAGTTAAATTACAAGAATTAATTCCTACTTTAAGACTTGGAATAATTCATGGAAAAATGGATAAAAACGAGATAAATGATGTAATGACTTCATTTTATAATGGAGAAATTGATCTTTTACTTGCAACTACTATTATTGAAAATGGAATTGATGTTAGAAATGCTAACTTAATTTTAGTAGATGATGCGAATAGATTTGGACTTTCTCAACTTTATCAAATTAAAGGACGTGTAGGAAGAAGCGATAAAATGGCTTTTTGCTATCTTTTAATTAATAGAGAAAAGAAAATGAATGAAGAAAGTAAAAAAAGACTTAAAGCAATTCAAGATTTTACAGAACTTGGAAGTGGTTTTAAAATTGCTCAACGTGACCTTTTAATTAGAGGAGCTGGTGATATTTTAGGACCTCAACAAGCAGGATTTATTGAAGAAGTTGGTATTGATTTATATATAAAATTACTTCAAGAAGCAATAAAAGAAAGAGAAAATGGAGGAATTATTGAAGAAAATACCAAAGAAAAAGTATCTCAAGGTGTAATTGATAATGCCTATATTCCAAAAGATTTTGAAAACGAATCAGGAATTATGGAACTTTATCAAAGAATTAAAGAAGCAGATACTTTTGAAAAACTTGATGCGTTAACATTGTATATAAAAGATTTATATGGAAATATCCCAGAAAACTTTTCTAATTTATTAACTCAAAGAAAAATAGATATTTATATTAATTTTAAAGAATTTGATTCTTTAAAATCTTTCCCTACTAGAATTGAGATTTTATTATCAAAAGATTTCACTTCAATTCAAGGAATTGGTAATATTTTATTTGAAAAAATGATAAATTATTTAAAATATATTAAAGTAACATATATTAATCATCAATTAACCGTATCTTTATCAAAAGATAAAGGATACGAAGATAGATTATTTAAAATATTAAATATTATTCATGAGGAAGCTTTACAAAATGAGATTAGATAAATATTTAAAATTAACAAGACTTGTTAAAAGAAGAAGTGTCGCTAAAGATTTAGCAAATTTAGATAAATTTTTAGTAAATGATAAACTTGCAAAACCATCAAAAGAAATAAATATAGGTGATAAAATAGATCTATTTTTAGGAAAACACCATATTGTTATTAAAGTTTTAAACATTAAAGATCATTGCTTAAAAGAAGATAGCACTTCTCTTTATGAGGTATTGCTTGATGAGATTATTGAACCTAAAGAAGAATAAAAAATATCTTTTAGCACTTTCATATGGAAGTGATTCTTTAGCACTTTTTTATCTTTTATTAAATAAAGGATATGATTTTGAAGTGGCGTATTGTAATTATCATCTTCCTTATACTGGTGATATGGAGGAAATTAAGATTAAAGAACTTTGTAAAAATTACAACAAAGTTTTACATTTAAAGGAAGTTTATTTTGAAAAAGGTAATGAAGAAGCTTGGGCAAGAAAAGAAAGGTACGATTTCTTTATAAATATTATTAAGAATAATTCTCAATTAGACGCATGCTTAGTTGCACATAATAAAGATGATTTAGTAGAAACTTATTATCTTCAAAAGAATCGACCAGGCTACTATTCTTACTATGGACTCAAAGAAATTAGTTTTATGGTTGACGTCAAATTTATTCGCCCACTATTACATATTAGAAAGGCAAAGCTAAAAGAATTTAATGATAAACATGGTTATAAATATTTCCAAGATGTAACGGATTTAGAACCTAGATTTGAACGTAATAAAATTAGATTAAATGAAGTTTCAATTATGTCTAATTTTCAAATTAATAAAGTAGTTAGAGAAATTAAATTTAAAAATCATTTAAAAGAAAAAGAATATAAAAAATATTCAAAATTTATAAGTAAAGATAACGTTATTTATTTAAATGACATTAAAAATCTAAATATTGATGAATTTATTACTTTATTTTATATATATTTATCTAAAATTGATTACATTAAAAATGTTAGCAAAAACCAAATTATAGATTTATATTCTAAAATTAAGCTAAATAAAAATATAAAAATAGATTTAAAAGATGATTACTATATTTTTATTGAATATGGATATATTAAAATCGATAAAATATATAAAAATGATTATTATTTTGAATTAGATAAAAAAGGTAACGAAATCTTTAAATTTAAAGAAAATTCTAAATTATTTAATGAAATATTTTCTAAATATAATAAGGTAATAATTCATCCATTATCTAGAAATGATAAATATTTATATAAAGGTGAAATGAAAAGTGTTTCTAAAATATTTATTGATATGAAATTACCGGTATCTTATCGAAATATTTATCCTGGAATTTATAATGAAATTGGTGAAATTTTATACATTCCTAGATATAAAAAAGACTTCAAAGTTGGTGAAGAAACATTTTTAATATTTGATATGAAAAATTTATTAAAATAGTGATGTATTTTATCTTTTAAAAATTAAAAAAATGATATAATATATTGCAAACTCAAAAAGGAGGCAATCAATGGATAAGAAAAAAGTTAATGTGTTTAGTATTTTAATTTACATCGTACTCGCTTTTTTTATTGGATTTATGATTTATTATTTAGTAGGTTACAATTCAAGTGGTTATAGAGCAGTTTCTACAAGTGATGGTATTGGATATATTGTTAATAAGGAAGATAAATATGTCGTTACTGAAGCTAGAACTGTCAAAAATGGTGATAACTTAGGTGTTTATTTAACTATTAGTGAAGAAACAAATAAAGATAATAAAGCAAAAATTGCTTTTACAATCCAACAATCTAGTTGGACAGATAGTACAACTAATACAACAGGAAAGAGTTTCCAAGAATTAGTTGTTGAAGATTTAAAAACATCAGGTAGTACAACACCTTGGGTTATTTCTGAAGTATATCAAGAAAATTGGTTAGTTAGCTGGTTACCAACTATTATTTCAACAATTGTAACAATCGGTATTGCTGTTTTCTTCTTCAAGATTTTAATGAGTTCAACTGGTGGAAACGCAAAAGCATTTGATTTTAATAAATCAACAGCTCGTAGAGTTGATGATTCAAAAGTTAAATTTAAAGATGTTGCTGGTTGTGACGCTGAAAAAGCTGAAATGGTTGAAATCGTTGATTATTTAAAAGAACCAAAGAAATTTACAAAATATGGTGCTAAATTACCAAAAGGTGTCTTACTTGTAGGCCCTCCAGGAACTGGTAAAACTTTACTTGCAAAAGCTGTTGCAGGTGAAGCAGGTGTTCCATTCTATTCAATTTCAGGTAGTGATTTCGTTGAAATGTTCGTTGGTGTTGGTGCAGGAAGAGTTAGAGATTTATTCAAGACTGCAAAACAAAACGCTCCATGTTTAATCTTTATTGATGAAATTGATGCTGTTGGTAGACAAAGAGGCGCTGGTCTTGGTGGTGGTAATGATGAAAGAGAACAAACTCTTAACCAATTATTAGTCGAACTTGATGGTTTCGAAGAAAATAGTGGTATTATCGTTATGGCTGCTACAAATAGAGACGACGTTTTAGATCCTGCTTTATTAAGAGCTGGAAGATTTGATAGAAAAATTACAGTTTCTTTACCAGATAAAGCTGGAAGAGAAGCAATCTTTAAAGTTCATGCTAAAAATAAAAAACTTGGACCAGATGTTGATTTTGGAATGATTGCAAAAAGAACAGTTGGTTTCTCAGGTGCTGATATTGCAAATATTTTAAATGAAGCTGCAATTTTAGCTATTAGAACTAAAAAAGAATTTATTACAATGGCTGACATTGATGAAGCTATTGATAGAAGAATTGCAGGTCCTGCTAAATCTTCAAAAGGTTTAAGTGAACAAGAAAGAATTCGTGTTGCTTACCATGAATCAGGACACGCTATTATTGGTTTAACACTTCCTAACGCTGATGTTGTTAGAAAAATAACTATTATTCCACGTGGTTCTACAGGTGGACATGTCTTAATGGGACCTGAAGAAGATAGATTCTTATTAACCAAAAAAGACTTAGAAGCTGAAATTTGTGGTCTTTTAGGTGGTAGAGTTAGTGAAGAAATCTTTTTTGATGATGTTTCAACTGGTGCAAGTAACGATATTGAAAGAGCAACTCAAATTGCTAGATCAATGGTTGTTGAATATGGTATGAGTGATCTTGGACCTATTCAATATGAAAGAGCATCCGGAAACGTATTCTTAGGAAGAGATTATAATAACACAACAAAGAACTTCTCTGGTCAAGTTGCCGATCAAATTGATAACGAAGTTAGAAAAATTGTTGGTGACGCACATGAATTAGCAGTTAAAATCATTAAAGATAGAAAAGAAGATGTTGAATTAATCGCAAAAACTTTACTTGAAAATGAAACAATTACTGAAGAAGAAATTGCATACTTATTAAAACATAGAACTCTTGATAAATCTGCAATTAAACCTGAAGAAAATGTTGCTGCTGAAGTTCAAAAAGAAGATCAAAAAATCTTAGACCAAGAAGAAAAGAAGGAAACTTCAAAAGAAGAAAGTGAACATAAAGAAACTTCTTCTGCTGAAGAAAATAAATAATGAGTTTTTATATCAAAGACTTAAAAATAGAAGGGAAAGTTATCTTAGCTCCAATGGCTGGGGTAACTTCTTTTTCTTATAGGAAGTTTAATAGAAAATTTTTTAATGGATTAACATATACCGAAATGATTTCAGATTGTGGCTTAAATTACCATAACGAAAGAACTTTTGATATGTGTTACCAAGATGGAAAAGATCATCCGCTTGCACTTCAACTTTTTGGAGGTAGTAAAGAAACATTGCTAAAAGCGATTGATGAACTTGAAGCAAGATTTGATTATGATATTTTAGATTTAAATTTGGCATGTCCTGTTCCTAAAGTTACTAAAAGCAATGGAGGAAGTTCATGGTTAAAAGATTTAGATTTATTAAAAGATATGGTAAGTGCAGTTGTTCAAAAATCTAAAAAACCTGTAACTTGCAAAATTAGACTTGGATTTAATGAAATTAATGTTTTAGAAATTGCTAAAACATTAGAAGAATGTGGTGTTAGTTTCTTGTGCATCCATTGTCGTACTAAAAAAGAATTATATGGTGGATTACCACATTATGATGCTTTAAAAGATTTAAAAAATGTAATTTCAATTCCCTTTGCGGTTAGTGGAAATATTTTTACCTTAGAAGATGCAATAAAAGCATATGAAATTACAAAATGTGACGCAATTGCAGTAGCACGTGGAGGGATTGGACATCCACTTTTAATTAAAAATATAGAAAATTATTTTGCAGGAATTGATGAATTTTATGAAGAAAATAAAATTGATCAAGTAAATTATTTAAAAGAATATGCTACACTTTTAAAAGATGAAATAGGAAGTGAAAGAGCAGCAAGCGTTTTAAAAGGAATTGCACCTAAATTCTTAGTTAACTTTGCTGATTCAAAACCTTATAGAATTGAAATAGTGCAATCAATTAAGACAGTTGAAGATATGTTTATTATTTTAGATAAATACCTTAAAGAAACATCTAATTAATTGTGTAGGACTAGAAATTAAATATTGTTTAATTTATAATTATATCGATAAAAAGGAAATTATTTTAATATGGAAGAAAAATTAACAGATCAAGAAAGAGCAAGACGTGATAAGCTTGCTAAATTAGTTGAAGCAGGTGTTAATCCTTGGGGTGAAAAGTTTGAAAGAACTGATACTACTGCTTCTATTATTGAAAAAGCTGCTGGAAAAACAAAAGAAGAATTAGAAGCAAATCCAATTCATGTTGTTATTGCTGGTAGAATTATGCTTTTAAGAAAAATGGGTAAATCCTCATTCTTAAATATCCAAGATAAATTTGGTAGAGCACAAGCTTTTATTTCAATTCAAACAGTTGGTGAAGAAGCTTATAAAATTTTCAAAATGACAGATACAGGTGATATCGTTGGATTAGGTGGACACTTAATGTTAACAGATACAGGTACTTTAACTGTTAGAGTTGACCAATTTACATTTTTAACAAAATCATTAAGACCATTACCAGAAAAATTCCATGGTTTAAGTGATGTTGAAGAAAGATATAGACATAGATATGTTGATTTAATTATGAATGAAGATTCAAAAAGAACAGCATTACAAAGACCTCAAATTATTAGAGGAATTCAACATTATTTAGATGATAAAGGATTCGTTGAAGTTGAAACTTCAGTTCTTCAACCAATTTTAGGTGGTGCAAATGCAAGACCATTTATTACTCATCACAATACATTAGATAAAGATTTCTATTTAAGAATTGCAACTGAATTATCTTTAAAGAAATTAATCGTTGGTGGATTAGAAAAGGTTTATGAAATTGGTAGATTATTTAGAAATGAAGGTATGGACACAAGACACAACCCTGAATTTACTACTATCGAATTATATGAAGCTTATGGTGATTTATCATCAATGAGAGAATTAAGTGAAGGTTTAATTAGACATTTAGTTAAAGATGTTTTAAAGAAAGATAAATTAGTTTATCAAGGTAAAGAATTAGATATTGATTCAGAATTTAGATGGGTTGATATGTCAGAATTAGTTAAAGAAAAAACTGGTTTAGATTTTACTGGCAATATTTCTTTAGAAGATGCAAAACAAGCATGTATTGATAGACATATTAAAGTTGAACCACACTGGACAAGCCAAGGTTACTTCTTAAATGCTTTATTTGAAGAATGCTGTGAAGCTGATTTAATTCAACCAACATTTGTTTGCCATCACCCAATTGAAATTTCTCCATTAACTAAAAAGAGTGCAGATCCTAGATTCGTTGAAAGATTCGAACTTTATATGAATGGTTGGGAAATTGCAAATGCTTATAGCGAATTAAATGATCCAATTGATCAAAAAGAAAGATTCAAAGCTCAACTCGCTGCTAAAGAACTTGGTGACGATGAAGCTAACGAAATGGATAATGATTTCTTAGAAGCAATGGATTATGGTATGGCTCCAACAGGTGGTATTGGTATTGGTATCGATAGACTTTGTATGTTACTTACTGATCAACCTTCAATTAGAGAAGTTATCCTCTTCCCTACAATGAAAGATCAAAAATAATTAATAAAATTTAACGAAAGGGCTAGAAATAGTCCTTTTTATTTTACAAATTTTATATGTAAAAACTTTTTACATAAATGTAAAATACTCTTTACAAATGGAGTCAAAACCATTGTAAAATATATTTTTCTTTTATTTTTTTAAATCTCACTTATAATTTAGACATACAAGGAGAGAAAAATATGGATGAAAAATTTGGAGAAAGATTAATTGCATTTAGAAATAGAAAAGGATTATCTCAAGATGAATTAAGTCAAAAACTTGGAGTTTCAAGACAATCAATTTCAAATTGGGAGAATGGTTCAAGCCAACCTTCTATTGAATTTGTTAAAAAATTATCTGAAATATATGAAGTAACAGTTGATGATTTATTAAATGTAGATAAAAGTGTAGAAGATTGTTATAAGAAAAAGGAAGAATCTACATTTAAAAAAGAAGAAAAACCAAACAATAAAGGATCTCACATTCGTATTGATAAAAATGGTATTTTTATTAATGATGAGAAAGAAGGAGATAGCATTAAATTTGAATTTGGTGGTGATATGGAAGAAAGTATTAAAGAAAAAGTCAAAGCTGAAGTTGTTGATGATATTTTTGTAGATGGAGATTTAAAAGAAAGAAAAAAAGCTTTGTATAAAAGTGTTGGAAGTTCAATTGATCTTATTTTTATTATAGGAACTTTAATTGCATATATTATTTTAGGATTCTTATTACCAAATGGTGAAGGATGGTCTAAATGGTGGATTTTAATGATTTTTAGTTTAGTTCCAGGTGAAATATTTAAAACAATTGCATTTAAAAAAGCTAATAGCTTCCCAATTTGCATCATTGCTACTGGAATTTATTGTACATTAGGTGTATTTATGAATTTATGGCATCCAACTTGGATTATATTTTTATCAATTCCAGTTTTTTATATTGTTGTTAGTTCAATTAAATCTATTGTTAAAAATGCTAAAAAAGCAAAAGGTCTTAGATAGAAAAAACACGGTAAATACCGTGTTTTTTTCATCTATTTAGATTTAATAATGTGATCTATAACAAGTGCTCCATCACTTGTTGCAGTTACTATTTGTCTTAATTCTTTACTAATACAATCTCCAATTGCATAAACATTTTTAAAATTTGTTTCAAAATGGTTGTTTACAATTAAATATCCATTTTCTTTTTCTAAATTTAATGAATTTAAGAATGATAATTCTGGTTTACTTCCAATATAAACGAATACTCCATCAGTTGTAATTGTTGTAATTTCATCTTTATCATTTTTGATTTTGATATTTTCTAATGTATTTTCGCCATTAAGTTCAACAATTGTAGAATTTTTAATATGTGTAACATTTGGTAAACTTAATAATTTATCTGTATTTTCTTTTTCACCTCTTAAGTCATGACGTGAAACGATAACTAATTCTTTTACAATGTTTGAAAGGTACAAAGCTTCACTAATTGCACTATTTCCACCACCATAAACTACAACTTTTTTATCTTTATAGAAAGAACCATCACAAGTTGCACAATAAGAAACACCTCTTCCTAAGAATTTTTGTTCACTATCTAATCCTAAATTATTTTCTTTTGTACCACATGCTAAAATGATCTTGCTGACTTCATATTCATTTTTTAATGTTTTTACTATAAATGTGCCATTATCTTCTTTAATATCTAAAACTTCATCTCTAACAAAAGGAATTTTTAATTGTTTGATTTGTTTTCTAAAAGTAAGAGCTAAATCACTTCCTGACATTCCTTCAACACCAGGGTAATTTTCAAGTTCAAAAATATCAACAACTTTACCACCTATTGCGCTTTTTTCCATTAATAAAAAGTTTAAACCTGCTCTTTTTGCATATATTGCACTTGTTACACCACTTGGACCTGCTCCAATAATTAATATATCTAATTTTTCCATAATACCTCTCTCAACCCCTTTATTTTAAAGCATTTTTAAAAAATCAACAATTTTTTTGCTTGATTGTCCGCGATTTTTCGGAACAATGTAAATTGACGGTATTTTCTTTTTAAAAAATGTATGCATAATAAAGATATAAATACAAAAAAAGGGTATAAAAGGGTATGAATTTAGGAGAAAAAATTACAAGAGCGAGAAAAGAAAAAGGGCTTTCTCAAAGAAAACTTGCTGAAAGAGTTGGAGTAACTTTCCAAACAGTTTCAAAATGGGAATTAAATAAGTCTTTACCAGATATTGAGAAAGTAAAGAATTTATGCGAAATATTAGAAAAAGATATATACTATTTTATAGAAGATTAAAAATAAGAGGTATATATGGATTTAGAAGAGAAAAAGATCAGTGGCGAAATTGTTTATGATGGAAAATTATTAGAAGTTCATAAAGATGAAATTCTTTGTCCAAATGGAAATAAAGCATATAGAGAATATATTGAAAAAATTCCAGCTGCAGCAGTTATTGCAAAAGTAGATGGTAAGTTTATTTTTGAAAAGCAATTTAGATATCCATTTCATGATGTTTTAATTGAAATACCTGCAGGAAAATGTGATAAAGATGAAGATCCAATGAATACTGCTAAAAGAGAACTTGAAGAAGAAACTGGATATTTAGCTAAAAATATTAAATTTTTAGGAAAATGTTTACCAAGCGTTGCTTACACTAGTGAAGTAATACATCTTTATTATGCAAGCGATTTAGAAAAAACACATACTCATTTAGATGAAAATGAATTTGTTGAAGTTTTTTATTTAACTGAAGATGAAGTAATTGAAAAAATTAAAAATGGTGAAATTAGTGATGCTAAAACTGTTCAAGCTTTTTCACTTTATTTATTAAATAAGGAATCTTTATAATGGGAGTCATTTTTACTAAAAGTAAAAAAGAAAAAGTAATTATTAAACTTTACAATTCTTTTTTCGAAAAAGAAAATTTAATTCATGATTATAAATTTAATAATGATGTTGCTGATGCAATTATTGTTACTAAAAAAGGAATATTCCTTTTTAAAATATTCCTCAATAAATCAGAATTAACTAAATTCAGTTTAAAAGATTCTTTGTGGGTTGTAGATCAAAATTTATCTATCGAAAATCCAATAAAAATGTTAAATTCAATTAAAAGTCACATTTTAGAAATTTTAAATGAATCATCTTTACCTGTTTTTGTGTGTCCAATTTTTACTAAACTTGATAGTGATAGTGAAGATTTAATATTTACTGTTAAGGGATTTAGAAATTATGTAGAAAAATTACCTCAAGTTTTAAATAATGATGATATTAATGAATTTACTAGAATAATTAAAGAAGATAGTGAAAAATAACTATTTTTTCTTAAAATTTAAATACATTGCTTTAAATTCATTTAAAGTAAAATCGATTGGACAAGGATATAAAGGCACACTTTCTTTATATGCGTGGAGTGAAAGTTCTTCTAAATCATCAACAATTTTTAAAGGGAGTGTATCTTCAATTTCTAATTCTTTTAATAAATTTTCTATATAATTGACAAATTTTAAAGCTGCTTCTTTATCTTTTTTAGAATCAGTTAATTTTAATAATGTGGCAAGATACGCCATTTTTTTATTAGCTTTTTTATCAAAAAGATATATTTTTAAACAATATGGAAGAATAATTGCGTTAGTTTTACCATGTTCTAAATTGTATTTTCCACTTAAAGCGTGACTTAAAGCATGTACGTTTCCTACAAATTTTGAGTTAAAAGCTTGACCTGCTAAATATGATGCATATAACAATTCTTTCTTGGAATTTATATCGTCATTTTTGTATGCATTTAAAAGATTTTTATGAATTAATTCAATAGAATTTAATGCAATATCTTCATATTTTTTAAATTTAGGTGCATTTAAATACGCTTCTAATGCATGAGTTAAAGCGTCCATTGAAGTAGATGCTAGTAAATGTTTTGGCAAAGTTTCAATAAATTCTTCTCCTAAATAAGTATATTTTGGAGTGATTTTATTTGAATCAATAGCAAATTTATCGTTATTTACTGTAACTACACTAACCATTGTGGTTTCACTTCCAGTACCACAAGTAGAAGGGATTGCAATGAAAAATGGGATATTATTTCTTACTTTGAACAATCCTTTATAATGTTTTAGATTCTTTTTATTAGAAAGAGCAATTCCTAAAGCTTTAGTTAAATCAATGACACTTCCTCCGCCAATTGCAAGTAAAGAATCTCCTTTAAATTCTTCATATTTTTTCTTAGATTCAATAATAATTTCTTCTGTTGGATTAATTATTCCAGGACTATAAACCTCATAAACTACTTTATTTTTATCAAAAATATCAGTTATTATAGATAAAAATTCAGGATTATTAAATCTTTTAGAAGTTACTATAAATACTCTTTTTAAATTATTTTGGACATATTTATTCGCGACTTCTTCTAAAGAAGATAAAATTGTTGAATGTTTAAAAACTAAAAAATGAGACACAAAACATAAAGAATATTGATAAATTCGATGGAAAAATTTCTTAAATTTATTCTCTTGAAACATCAAAAAATGCTCTTTATTTGATTTTAATAAAATAATCTCATTAATTTGATTATAGTTATTTAAATATTTAATTTTTATTTTTGATCCATTTATTAAATATAATTCTATTGATTCATCAATTGGATTAATAAATGAATAAAAAATATAATCATATTTAATATGTTTTTTATTATTTATAATAATTTCATCATCCAGCAATAATAAGTGATTTTTAGGAATTAATATAAAAATAATTAATTTTATTAATAAATATAAAAATAATAATGAAATTATTATTAATAATATTAAATTTAATATTCTAAAAGATCTAATTAATGTATATGAATCAATTATTATAAAAATAAAAGTAAGTATAAAGATGGG
>CAVKZU010000132.1:0-6155 GCA_963660725.1 Lachnospiraceae bacterium
ATTCAAAGATTGTTTACTTTAGCGTCCAAGTATTATTACAAAATATAAAAATGGATATAGAAATTTTATTTATTTAAAGATTAAAAATATAAAAGATATAAAAGAAGATTTAACTTATTTAATTGAAAAATTTAATTCTAAAAATGAAATTAAAATATCATTAAATTTTTCACCTTTTGACTTATAAAATAAAGAGTATAAGTAGAAAAAATATATAAATTATTTTAAAATATTAGGTATAGGATTTATTTATGATTAATATTACGTTTTATGGTATTGACCCTTATATGTTAAGAGGTCTCTCAAAAGATTTAACTGAAAAAGTTGCAAATTTATGTGAAGTTAGTAAAGAAGACATTCTTTTTATGTCAAGTGATGGATTACTTTGCTTTAATGGAGTTGAACAAGATGATTGGTATGCTTTAATTTATGTTGATATGCCACATGAATTAGAAGTTTTTGAAAAACAATTTGTAGAATTATTTAAATATCATTTAGATAAAGCTGTTTTACATTTTGAAGTTGTTTTTAGATATTATCACAACCATTCTCATTATGTTGAATTAAACGAAGATTATCCTCGATATATCGATGAAAAGAATCAAATTTACGCAGAAAATGATGAAGATGGAGATAATTTTAAAGAAGTTTATAGTCATGAAGATGAATGCAATGATCCAGAATGTGAACATCATCATGATGATCAAAGAATCTATTTAGGAAATGCTTTTGAAGGTTTTGAAGAAAAACTTGAAGAAATTAAAGAGAAAAAATAGTTATGGAACTTATTGAAATTTCAATAAAAATAATTGAAAAAGTTTTAAATAGAGAATCAAATTTTTTACAAAGTTTAAAAGAAGAATGTAAATTTTTAGATAAATTTGATAAAAGTAAAGTTTCTTCCTTGGTTGGGATGTATTTTAGAAACTATTTTTTAATTAGTGCTTTTTTAAAAGAACATAATTTAAAAGAAAATTCTAGAAATTCAATTCTTTTAGGATTAACTTTTATCAATAATTCTTTTAAACATATTGAAAAAGATGAAGAAATGACTAAATTTCTTTTTAATGAATTAAGTAAACTTAAATTTGATGTTAATGAAAATTTTAAAAAAGATTTCAATAATTTAATTACTTTAAAAAGAAATTATGAATTTAAAAATATAAAAAGAAATTCAATTGAAGGATTTTCAATAAGATATAATTTACCTGTATGGTTAATTAAACTTGTTATTAATCAATATGGTAAAAATGATGGGTTATTAGTACTTAAAACCTTATCTTGTATGCCTACTCAATATTTATCAATTAATTTTGAAAGAAAGATTGAAAGTTCTAAAGATTTAGAAAATTTTACTAAATTGGATGAAGATTTATATGTTTATAATTTAGAAAAAACAGTTAAAAAAGAAAAACTTGTTTTTGAAAATTATTTATATTTAACTCAAAAAAATTATAAAAATATTTTTAAAGATATAAATTTATATCCATATTCAAATATTACTTATTTTGGAGATTCAAACGATAATGTAGTCTTTGATTTTGTTAAGAAATTTTATAACGAAGATAATTTATTTTATTTTGTTACTCCAAAACTTGAAAGTAATTATCAAATAATGGATAAAGTTAAGAAATTTAAAAAGAGAAATTTCCATTTTCAAGAATTAAGTGCTAGTGCGATTAGAACATATTCTGTAGAAGGTGAAGATCTAATTATGTATTCTCCAAAATCTAGTGATTTTGATTTATTTAGAAGAAATCCTGAATATGGAGTGTATTTTGATAGAAATTCATTTGATAATATTCAAACTAATATTAAAAATGAGATTAGCGAACTTGCAAAATATATTAAAAAAGATGGTTGTTTAATTTATTTTGTATCTACAATTAATAAAAAGGAGACATCATTTATTAAAGATTATGTTTTATCTTTAAATGAAGAATTTGAATTAATAAAAGAAGAATTATATTTACCATTAAAAAAGGAAGATTCATTATTTTATTATTTCATTATTAGGAGAAAATAATGAAAAATTTATATAATTATAAATTAGAAAAATTAGAAGAATTATTAATGAATGAGTACGATCAAAAGAAATATCGCGCTACTCAACTTTTTAAGTGGATTTATGAAAGAAGAGAAACTGATTTTAATAAAATGAGTGATGTATCTTTAAAATTTAGAGAAACATTGCAAAATGAATTCACTTTAGAAAGACCTAAAATTTTTAAAAAACAATTAAGTAAAGATGGTACAATTAAATTACTTTTAAAAATGAGTGATGAAAGTTTAGTTGAAACTGTTTTAATGCGTTATAACTATGGAAATGTTGCTTGTGTTTCAAGTGAAGTTGGTTGTAATATGGGGTGTGCTTTTTGTGCATCTGGATTTTTAAAGAAAAAAAGAAATTTAGAAACTTCTGAAATGGTTGGTCAAATTTTAGTACTTGATGAACTTTTAAAAGAAGAAGGAAATAACGAAAGAGTTACCCATATTGTTGTTATGGGAACAGGAGAACCATTTGATAATTATGATAATGTTTTAGATTTCGTAAGAATTTTAAATCATCCTTATGGATTTGCAATTGGAGCACGTCATATTACTGTTTCAACATGCGGATTAGTTGAAGGAATTAGAAAATACGCTAATGAAGGATTACAAATTAATTTAGCAATCTCTTTGCATGCTCCAAATGATGAAATTAGACATAAAATTATGCCTATTTCTTTAAAATACAATATGGAAGAATTAATGGACGCAGTTAAATATTATGAAAAAGTTGCTCAAAGAAGAGTTACTTTTGAATATATTTTATTAAAAAATATTAATGATTCTAGAGAAAATGCTAGAGAACTAGCAAGACTTATTAAAGGAACTTTAGCATACGTTAATTTAATTCCATATAATCCAATTAATGAATTAAAATATGAAAGAAGTGAAAGAGTACATGATTTTTTAGATGAATTAGCTAAAAATAGTGTTACTGCTACTATACGAAAAGAATTTGGAACTGATATTGATGCAGCTTGTGGACAATTAAGAGCAAAAAATGAAAAGAAAATTTAATGGACACTTTTCTAGTATTTGTGATATTGGAAGAGTTAGAAAAACAAATGAAGATGAAGTTAAAGGCTTAATTAATCAAAATGGCAATGTTTTATTAACAGTTTGCGATGGAATTGGTGGAGTCAAAAATGGTGGTTACGCTTCAAAGCTGGCTATGTCTACTTTAGTAAGCGATTTTAATAATAAAAAAGGATTTTTTTCATTTGTTGATGGATATGCTTGGATTTTAAAAGAATGTAAAAAAATTAATAAACTTATTTATGATTATCAAGCAAATAATCCAGATTTTCGTGGAATTGGAACAACCATTGTATGTGTTTTAATTATTAAAAATAAATTTATTTTATTAAATGCTGGTGATAGTAGATGTTATTTATTGCAAAAAGAAAGATTAAACCAAATTTCTGAAGATCAAACTTATGTAAATTATCTTATAAAATCAGGATTAATTACTAAAGAAGAAGCATTAACTCATCCTAAAAGACA
The DNA here is from genome assembly GCA_963660725.1 of Lachnospiraceae bacterium. Taxonomy (GTDB): domain Bacteria; phylum Bacillota_I; class Bacilli_A; order RFN20; family CAG-826; genus Onthovivens. The sequence continues at coordinate 3,553 of CAVKZU010000132.1, forward strand.
TTATTTAACAAATTGTGTTGGTATGAACCCTTCTTTTAGTTGTGATCTTAAGGTTTTTGATTATAAAGGTGAAAGTATTTTTCTTTGTAGTGATGGATTATATAATAACGTTTCTTTAAATGATTTAGAAGCTAATTTAAATACTAATTATTCTTTAGATGAAAAGGTTAAAAATCTTGTAGATATTGCAAATAATAATGGTGGAAGTGATAACATTTCATGTATTTTATGGGAGTGTTTCAATGATTAATATTGGTGATTTTTTATCAGAAAGATACAAAATTAAAGAATGCATTGGACATGGTGGGATGAGTGATGTTTATGAAGCTAGGGATATTATTTTTAGAAGAAGCGTTGCAATTAAAATTTTAAATGAAGAATCAATTAAAGATCCAAATAATATTAAAAGATTTGAAAATGAAGCAAGAATAGCAGCAAGTTTAAATCATTATAATATTGTAAAAATTTATGATTTTGGAGAATATAATGACCGTTTATTTATTGTAAATGAATTCCAAAAAGGTCAAACTTTAAAAGACGCTTTAGCTTTTAAAAAATATTTTTCTTTATATGAAGCATTACTTATAATGATGCAACTTTTAGATGCAGTTATTTATTTACATTCAAAAAATATAATTCATAGAGATATAAAACCTCAAAATGCTTTCTATGGAAGTGATGGAACAATTAAATTGAATGATTTTGGTATCTCAATTATTAAAAATAGTAAGAATAATATCGATGAAAAGAAGTCAGTTTTTGGAACTGTTCAATATATGTCACCTGAAGTTTTAAAAGGTAAACCTGCTAGCGAACAAAGTGATATTTATGCTTTAGGAGTTACTTTTTTTGAACTTATTACAGGAAATTTACCTTTTGATGATGAAAATTTAGAAAAAGTAGCGTTATCACATGTTCAATGTGAATTCCCTTCCCCTTTAAAATATATGCCAACATTACCTAAATTTGTTGAAGAAATTGTTTTTAAAGCAACTAGTAAAGATTTAGATAAAAGATATAAAAATGCAGTTGAAATGAAAAAGGATATTGTAGATTTATTTAATAATAAAAAACAAATGAAAAAATCTACTCCTCTTTTAATTAGATTATTTGGTATTAGACGTTAATTGTTATAAAATATAAATATGAAAGAAGTTTTTGTTGCGGCATCGATTTTGTCTGCAGATTTTAGAAAATTAGAAGAAGAAATCATTCCTTTAAAAGAAGAAGGAGTTGATTATTTACATTTTGATGTAATGGATGGTCATTTCGTAAATAATATTTCTTTTGGAAGTTATGTTTTAAATTGTATTAAAGATTCAACTTCTTTAATCAAAGATGTTCATTTAATGATTACTGATCCTGATAAATATTATGTTGATTTTATTAAAGCAGGTGCAGATTTAATTACTTTTCATTATGAAGCGATTAATAAAGAAAAAATTATTCCTTTAATTAACAAAATAAAAGAATCAAATGTTAAGGTGGGATTATCTATTAAACCTAAAACTGAAGTAGAAGATATTAAAGAATTTTTACCTTATTTAGATTTAGTTTTAGTAATGAGTGTAGAACCTGGATTTGGAGGTCAAAAATTTATTCCAAATTCTTTAAATAAGATTGAATTATTAGATAAATTTCGAAAAGAATGTAATTATTCTTATTTAATCGAAGTTGATGGTGGAATAAATAACGAAACTCAAAGCGATGTTATTAAAAGTGGTGCAGATATTTTAGTAAGTGGATCATATATTTTTAAAAGTAAAAATAGAAAAGAATCTATTAAAAAGTTAAAGGAGGTAAAAAATGACTAGTGCAATGTATAATAAAGAATCTTTAATGACTGTTTTTATTGTTTTAGTTATTATTGGTGCGATTATTTTAATTGGTGATTTTTTATCAATGATTCTTCCTTTTAGAAAAACTGGCAGTAAAAAATATAACCCATTAAAATATTTACCTTTTGAATTAAATCCTTTCAAAAGATATTTAAAAACTTCCTATTTTTATGTAGGTCTTCAAATATTAGGAAGTGTACTAATTGCAAGTGGACTTGTAGCGTATCTTCTTATTTATTCAGATCGAGTTGTTTTCTATTTTATTGTAATTTTATCAATTATTTCACTTATTTCATTTAATTTCTTAATGTTTATTAAAATGAGTAACGTAAAATTACATTTATCATTTGCAATTATTACTGCTTTTACAACTCTTCTTACTTCATTTTTGGAATTTTTATTCTTAAGTAATAACAATACGATTATTTATAGTTCTACTAAAGCAAATATTGTAATTATCTGTATAAATATTATCTTAATGTTATTTTTCTTATTTAATCCAACTTATAAAACTTGGTATAAAATGACTAGATTTGATAATCAAACAGTTGCAAGACCAAAATACAACTATCTTGCAATTCTTGAATGGGGAAGTTTCCTTGTTATATTATTAAATATTATTCCATTAATAATTTCATTATTTTAAAAAAATATTCCTAGAATTTAGTTTCTAGGAATTTTTAATAGGTAAAATAAAAACTACCTTTTAAAGGTAGTTAATATTATTTAGATGTTTTATGAAGGGTACGATAAGCTCTTGCGCTC
>CAVKZU010000133.1:0-15865 GCA_963660725.1 Lachnospiraceae bacterium
TTATCTTTATTTCCACAAAGTAGACAAATAAATTCTTCTATCTATTAATCACCTCCCTTTATATATCAAGAAGTAAGTAAAATCAAAAAATATCCAAAAATTTTAAAAAAAATGATTCTTATTATTAAGAACCATTTAATTGATATTATTTTGAATATATTTTTATTTTTGAAGAACATGCTTTTTCATCTTGAAGTGTTAAATTTGAAAGTTTAATTCCAAATTCAATCCCCTCTTTTAAAGTTTTACCTTCATTTAATTTATCAATAATTCCTGAAAATAAAGCGTCTCCACATCCAGTGGTATTAACAAAATTTGATACTTTTTCAATTTTTATTTCGTCTTTTTTAGAATTTTCTAAATATAAAATAGAATCACTTCCTCTAGAAATAACAGCATTTTTAATCCCTAAGCCTAAAAATTTATCTAATAATTCATCTTTTGATAAATTATCACTTCCTACAATTTCATAAGCTTCATAAATATTACATTTAATTAAATATGATTTATCTAATAAATCTAAAAATTTTCTAACCTTCACTCTTGATATTGCTTCAAAACATATCTTTTTATTAGGGAATAATTTATATAAATCATGGATAAATTTTTCATTTAAGTTACTATCTAAGAAAATATATTCTGATTCATTGAATTTATCTAAATGTTTTTTGATAAATTCAATGTTTAAATCATCAATTACTCGATTATCACAAATAGCGTTAATCATATCGTGATCAAAATCATTAATTGCAACATATTTACTAGTAGGAAATAAAGATTCAGGATAATAACTTTCTACATTTAATTCATTAAGTTCATTAATAATAATATGTCCAAATTCATCATTTCCAACACAAGTAAAAAATATACATTTATTGTTTAAAGTAGCAAGATTTTGACAAACATTTCTCATAACACCACCACTTGAAACACTAATTGATCCAATATTGGATGTTTTTTGGATTATTTTTTCGTTACTAGTAGCAATAAAATCCATATTACTACCACCAAGTAAAATAATTTTATTCATATTACTTACTTATACTATTACTATTTTCAAATTCACTAATAGTATCTACCCTAACTTTATGTCTTTCACCTAAAAAGGAAGAATTAATAAAAATATCTACTCTTTTTTCAACATCTTCATAACTTGTAAAATGTGCACCAAAAGAAATCATATTAGCGTTATTATGTTCTCTTATTAAATGAGCAACTTCTTCATTATATCCAATTCCACATCTAACACCCTTTACTTTATTAGCAGCAATTGCAACGCCTTCTCCACTATTACAAATTAAAACACCTAAATCACATTCTCTATTACTAACTTTTTTAGCAGCTTCAATAGCAAAATAAGCATAATTACAACTTTCTTTTGAGAAAGTTCCAACGTCTACAACATCAATATTTAAAGAAAGTAAGTGGTTTCTTAACATTTCTTTATATTCATATCCTCCATGATCTGATCCAAGTACAATTTTCATTATTTAATAACCTCCTCAATTTCATTAAATTTTATATTACCTTCCCTTAATAATGTAATTTTATCTCCATCGATTTTAATTACAGTAGAAGGAACATTACTTCTTGATTTCCCTTTAACAATTGCTTTTATTTTATCATGAAAATAATCATCTGCTTCTTTATCATTTAATGCAGGTTTTAAATCACTAGGATTACAAGATGGTACAAGTAAAGGTTCATTAACTTCTTTAATTAATTTTAAAATAAAATCATCTTTAGGCATTCTAATTCCAATAAATCCTGTATTAAGTGAATAATATTCAGGGATATTTTCTTTAGCTTTCATAATAATAGTTAATTCTCCTGGTAAGAATTTTTCGATAATTTTTCTTGAAATTTCATTAATTTCTACGATATTTTCTACCATTTTTAAATCACTAATCATTAAGGTAAATGGTTTATCAGGTCTTCTATTTTTAACTTCTACTAATTTTAAAAAACATTCTTTAGAACTTGCTTTAACTCCAAGTCCAAAGACAGTTTCAGTAGGAAACGCAATGATTTCACCATTTTTTAAATATTTAGCAGCTTTTTTTAAATCTTCTTCATTTTTTTCTAATAATTCCATAATTAATATCCTTTATATATAATTAAAAATCTTATCTTTTCATCAAAATCTTTATAAAAATCAAATTTAATATTTTCATTAAAATATTTTTTAATTAATTTCGTTAATTTTTCTTCTTGATCATAATTAATTTCAAATCCAAGTAATGCTTTTTCATTAGTAACTTCCTCATGTTTTTTAAATATTTCTTCATAGAAATAAGTTCCATCTTTAGAATACACCGCATTCATTGGTTCATTATTTTTAACAATATCTTCAATATCATCCATATTTTCAACATAAGGTGGATTTGAAATTAAAACATCTAATTTAATATTATCTTTAATTAAAGGATCTACAATATTTCCTTCTTTTAAGTTAATTTTTAAATTTAAATTTTCTGAATTCTCTTTTGCAACTTCAAGTGCTTTAGAAGAAATATCAGTGCAATAAACATTAGAATCATTGAATTTATCTTTAAAATAAAGTCCAATACATCCACTTCCTGTACAAATATCTCCAATATTTTTATAATTTAAATTGTTTTTTATAATAATTTCATACATTTTATCGCATAATTCCACTGTTTCAGGACGTGGAATTAAGACATTATTATTAACTTTTATCTTTAAATTTGAAAAAAAGGTGAACCCTAAAACATATTGTAAGGGAACACCTTCTTCTATTTTTTTAGATAATTCTAAAAATTTATCATAATCTTTTATGAATTCATCAAAATTTATAACTAATTTGGAAAAATCTTCAAATCCATTACAAAAACATAATAATTCATAAATTATTGTATCATTAAAAAATTCTTTGTCTTTATATTGAAAATAAATTTCTCGATTAGAGATTTCCATTTTGAGAACCCTTAATTAATTGTTCTTGTTCATAGTTTGCTAAAGCTTCAACAATAGAATCAATTTCACCATTCATAACTCTATCAAGTTGTTGAATTGTGTATCCAATTCTATGGTCAGTAACTCTATTTTGTGGATAGTTATAAGTTCTAATCTTTTCGTTTCTATCTCCACTTCCAATTTTACTTCTAAATGAAGCTTCTTTTTCTTGTTTCTTTTCTTCTTCTAATTGAGCAAGTTTACTTGCAAGCATTTGCATACAAATTTCATGGTTTTGAATTTGACTCTTTTCTGTTTGACAAGAAACAACAATGCCTGAAGGAAGGTGAGTAATTCTAACTGCAGATTCAGTTTTATTAACGTTTTGTCCACCAGCACCTTGAGATCTATATCTATCAACTCTTAAATCTTCAGTTCTAATTTCAACTTCATTAACTTCAACTTGAGGCATAACAACAACTGTTGCAGTAGATGTATGAATTCTACCATTAGCTTCAGTCTTAGGAACTCTTTGGACTCTATGGACTCCACTTTCATATTTTAAATGTGAATAAGCATCATCGCCACTTACAACAAAAGAAACATAAGAATATCCACCAACTCCACATGGAGATTCATCAATAATTTTTACTTTATAGCCTTCTTTATCGCAATATCTTAAATACATTCTGAATAAATCACCAGCAAAAATATTAGCTTCATCACCACCAACTGCACCTTTGATTTCAAAAATAATATCTTTCCCATCATTTGGATCTTTAGGAATTAATAAAATTTTAAGTTCTTCAACAATTTTATCCATTGCTTCTTCACTATTTTTAATTTCATCTTTTCCCATTTGTGAAATTTCAGGATCAGAATCATTTGCCATTACTAAAGCATCTTTGTGATTTGTTTCTGCTAATTGAAATTCATGAAATTTTTCAACAATTGGTTCTAAAATACTTCTTTCTTTACTTAAACTTTTAAAAAGCTTCATATCTCTACTTGTTGAATCTTCAAGTAATAAAGCATCTACTTCTTTTAATCTAGTTTCACTAGTTACTAATCTATCTAACATGTTTTTATCCATAATAAAAACTCCTCTAAAATCTTTCTTATTATAATATATTTATAATTCATTTTGTAGGTTAAAAAATCATTTTAAGGTATAATAACTAATTAATTTATATACAAATTTAATGTATAATATATATTATGAGTTATTTAGCACTTTATAGAAAATATCGTTCTACAAACTTTGATGAAGTTTATGGACAAGATGCAATTGTAAAAACATTAAAAAATGCTTTAGCAAACAATAAAATTGCTCATGCATATTTATTTTCTGGTCCAAGAGGTACAGGAAAAACTAGTGTTGCAAGACTTTTTGCAAAAGCTTTAAACTGTGAAGAAGGACTAGGACATGAATGTAATAAGTGCGATAATTGTCATGATATTGCTAAAGGTAACCATCCAGATGTAATTGAAATTGACGCTGCTAGTAATAGTGGGGTTGATGAAGTTAGAAATTTAATTGATAAAATAAAATATGCTCCTATAAAAGGAAGATATAAAGTTTATATTATCGATGAAGTTCATATGATGAGTAATAGTGCATTTAATGCGTTACTTAAAACTTTAGAAGAACCTCCATCATATGTAGTTTTTATTCTTTGTACTACTGAACTTTATAAAGTTTTACCTACTATTGTTTCACGTTGTCAAAGATATGAATTTAAAAAATTAAGTGATGACGCTTTAAGAGGTTTATTAACTAATGTTTTAAATAAAGAAAATATATCTTATTCTAGTGGCGTTATTGATTTATTAATTGAACTTGCAAATGGTGGTGCACGTGATGCTTTATCAATTTTAGATCAAGTAATCTCATATTCAGGGAATTCAATTGTAGTTGAAGATATTGAAAATTTATTTGGACTTGCTAGTAAAAAAGATAAAATTTCAGTATTAGAAACGATTAAAAATAAAGATTCTTTAGGATTAATTAAGAAATTTGATGATTTAACATATCGAAACATTGATTTAATTAGATTTGTTAATGAAATTATTTCTTTATTAAAAGACGCTTTGATTTTTAAATCTACTGGAGAAAGTGAAAATATGTATGTCAGAATCATTGCATCATATTTTCCTGAAGAAAAATTATTATCTTTAATTCAAATATTAATCGATCTTCAAAAAGAATATAAATTTACTTCTAATCCAACTTTAATTACAGAACTTTATTTTTTAAAGATGATTCAAGAAGAAACTTCTACTTCTTCAAAAGTAATTGTTAAAGAAGTTGTTAAGGAAGTTATTAAAGAAGTTCCAGTAAAAGAAGAAAAGAAAGAAGAGATTAAAAAAGAAGAGAAAAAGGAAGAATCTAAAGAACCTGAAAATATTTTTTCACCTAATGAAGATTTATTAAGTGCATTAAATAAAAAAGAAAAAGAAGAGAAAAAGGAAGTTAAAAAAGAAGACACTAAAAACTTAAAACCACTTTTTGATAATTCCTTTAAAAAAGCACCTCTTTCTAGTGGACTTGTTTCTTCTAGTAACTCATATCATCTTGATATGGATGATTTAATTAAATTAACGGTTTTAAACAATGGTCCTGCAAAAAGAGAATTAACTAATCGCTGGAACTTATTAACAACTGAAATTCAAAGTGAAAAAGATTCACAATTTGTTCCAATTTTACTTGATGGAACACCATTTCTAATCACTGACAACATTTTAGTAATTAGATTTGAACACGCTCAAAACGCTAAAATTGTTAATACTAAAGCTTATCAACAAGATTTTTCAAGATTAATATCCAAAATTATTGGTACTGAAATTGAAATTTATGGAATTGATAGAAGCACAAGCACAGATTTAGTAACAAGATATAGAAATTTAACTGAAATTGGTAAATTACCACCAATTCAAAGCATAGGAAAAGTAACAATTAAAAAGGAGGATTAACTTATGAATATGCAACAACTCATTCAAAATGCACAAAAAATGCAAAGAGAATACGAAAAAGCTTACAAAGTAATTGAAGAAACATCATTTGAATACACTGCAAATGGTTTAGTTAAATGTGTTTTAAAAGGTGATTTCACACTCGAAAAAGTAGAAATTTTAGATAAAGATGCATTAAGTGCAGATAATAAAGAAATGTTAGAAGAAATGATTACTTTAGCTTATAACGGATGTAAAGATCAAATCATGGCAGAACAAGATAAATTAATGTCAAAATATAAAGGAATGGCAGGAGGATTCCCATTCTAATAATGAATGAACTCCATTCAATTACAAAATTAAAAGAAGCATTAGCTCAATTCCCTTCAATTGGTGAAAAAACTGCTGAAAGAATGGCTTATGCTCTTTTAGATATGGATGAAGAAAAAATTAATTTCATCTTAGAATCTATAAAAGAAGCAGATGAATTAGTTCATATTTGTCCTACCTGTGGTATTTTAATTGATACTAAAGAATGTCCTATTTGTGAAAATTTAAATAGAGATCATTCTATTTGTTTAGTAGTTTCTTATCCAAAAGATATTATTCCATTTGAAAAAACAAATGCTTTTAAAGGTACATATCATGTTTTAAATGGGGAAATATCTTCAATAAAAGGAATAGGAATTAATGATTTAAATATCAAAAAACTTGAAGAAAGAATTAAAAAAGAAAATATAAAAGAAGTAATTATCGCTACTAATCCAACATTAGAAGGTGAAACTACTTCTCTTTATATTGCAAAATTATTAGAAAAATACGAAATAAAAGTTACTCGTCTTGCTCGAGGCATTCCAATGGGTGGATCTTTAGAATATAGCGATGAATTAACTTTAATAAAAGCATTAGAAGGAAGAGGAGATATTTAATGTTTATAAGTTTTGAAGGACCAGATGGCAGTGGAAAATCTACTGTATCTAAATTAGTTAAAGAAAAATTAGAAAAAGATGGAATATCTTTAATTCTTACTCGTGAACCTGGTGGTAGTAAAATTGCAGAACAAATTAGAAATGTAATTTTAGATAAAGAAAATACCGCTTTAGATGCACGTGCTGAAGCTTTATTATATGCAGCAAGTAGAAGACAACATTTAGTAGAAACAATACTTCCTGCTTTAAAAGAAGGAAAATTAGTATTATGTGATCGATTTGTTGATTCTTCTTTAGCGTATCAAGGGGGAGGAAGAAATTTAGGAGTTGAAGAGATTTTAAATTTAAATCTTTTTGCAACTGAAAGTATCTTCCCAGACTATACATTATTTTTTAACATCTCTCCTGAAGAAGGTATTAAAAGATTATCAAACGATAAGCAAAGAGTAGCAGATCGACTTGATCTTGAAAGTGAAAATTTTCATGATAAAGTTTATGATACTTTTATTGAATTATCTAAAAAATTTAAAGATAGATATATTATTATTGATGCAACTAAACCATTAGATGAAGTTGTTAACGAAACATACAAAATTATTAAAGAAAAATTAAATGAAAACTAGTGAATTTTTAAAAAAATATCAACCTATACCATATCAAATTTTCTTTAACGCCTTAAAGAATGATACTTTTTCGCACGCTTATTTATTAAGTGGTCCAAAAGGATCTTCTTTAGGTAACATCGCAAAATTTATTGCAAAGTCTTTAGTGTGTACTACTTCTATTTTTGCATGTGAAAATTGTGATTTATGTTCTAGAATTGATAATGATTATTATCCTAGTTTAATTATTTTAGATGCTAAAAAAGGTATAAAAATTCAAGAATTAAAAGATAAAATCAATAAATTTTACGTAAGTACTACTGAAAAGAATTCTAAAAATATTTATATTATTTTAAATATTGAATATTTAAAAACTGATTGTATTAATATGATTTTAAAATTTTTAGAAGAACCTCCAGTTAATACTTACGCATTATTTACTACTGAAAATGAATTAGGGGTTTTACCTACAATTCTTTCACGTTGTGAAATTATTCGTTTTGCTTCAATCAATAAAGAATATTTTTTAGATTTAGCAAAAATTGATTCCCTTCCTTTAAAGCAAGTTTCTTTACTTTCTAATATGTATAACGATTATGAAGAGATTAAAAATGCTAAAAATAACCCTGCTTTTTTACTTACAGAAGAATTTTTAGAAATTTTTATTTCTAATATTCAAAATGTTGATAAACTTGTCTTTTTAGTAGAAAAAGATATTTTAAATAGACTAACTAATGAATCATTATATTTTATTTATGATTCATTAATTATTCTTTTTAAAGAATCATTAAAAATATTTTATCATGATAAGACTACTTTAGTAGATTATGATAAAACATTAGTAAAAATAAAAGAAAATATAAAGAATTTAGATCAAAAAACTAAATTTTTAATGGAAGAAGAAAACTTAATCAATAAAAATATTAATATTCAATTATTATTTTTACACACATTAAGACATTTATTCTAAGAGGTAATTATATATGAAATATTATGTAAGTGTTAAATTTGATAATACAAATAAAGGTTATTATTTTGAAACCGATAACGAAAACATAAAACTTGGAGACCAAGTTGTTATTGATACAAGTGTTGGAAGAGAGGTTGGAGAAGTAATAACTAATTTAGACTTAAAAGAACATTTAAGATTTGATTTAGAACTTAAACCTATTTTGCGTCTTGCTACAAAAGAAGATTTAATTTTAAATGAACAAAATAAAAGATTAGCTGAGCAAGCTAGTAAAATCTTTAATAATGCAATTAAAGATTTAAAATTAAATATGAATCTTTTAAATGCTCAATATACTTTAGATAAATCAAAAGTTTTATTTACTTACGCAAGTGATGAAAGAATTGATTTTAGAGATTTACTTAAGACTTTAGCATTAAAACTTCATTGTAGAATTGAACTTAAACAAGTTAATAGTAGAGAAAGAGCTAAATTAATTGGAGGTATTGGAACATGTGGATTACCACTTTGTTGTACTACTTTCATTAAAACATTTGATAGTATTTCTCTTAATCGTGCTAAAAACCAAATGTTAACAATTAATATTCCTAAATTAAGTGGACAATGTGGAAAACTCATGTGTTGTTTAAAATTTGAAGATGATTTATACACTGAAGAAAAGAAAAAATATCCAAATATTGGATATAAATTAAAGATTGATGGAATAGAATACAAAGTAAGTTCTATTAATATTCTTACAAAAATTATTAAACTTGATAGTCCAGATAATTCATTATTCTTACCACTTGAAGAAGTTAATAAACATCTTAATAAAAAAGGAAATCGTAAGTAAATATGGAAGGAAAATTATATTTAATACCATCTCCAATTGGAAATTTAGAAGATGTTTCTCCTAGAATTAAAAATGTTTTAAACGAATGCGATTTAATTGCATGTGAAGACACAAGAAATACATCTAAACTTTTATCGTTACTTGGAATTTCTAAACCAACTTTTTCATGTCATGAACATAATGAAAAAGAAGCATCGTCAAAATTAATTGAAATGATAAAATCTGGTAAGACTATTGGATATTTAAGCGATGCTGGATATCCAGGAATTTCTGATCCAGGTGAAGTATTATCAAAAGAATGTATTAAAAATAATATAAAAGTTACTCCACTTAGTGGTCCAAGTGCTTTTATTAATGCTTTAGTTGCGTCTTCTCAAGACACAACCCACTTCATGTTTTATGGATTTTTAGATTCTAAATCATCTCAAAGAATAAAAGAATTAAAAGAAATAAAAGATTTTAAAAATACAATTATCTTTTATGAAGCTCCTCATAGAATAAATGATACTTTAAAAGATATTTATGAAGTTTTTGGTAACAGAAGCATTACAATTGCTAGAGAAATTTCTAAAATGTATGAAGAATTCATCTATTCTTCTTTAAAAGATTTGGTAGAATCTCCAAGAGATTATAAAGGTGAACTTGTTTTAGTAGTTGAAGGAAATACTTCAAAAGAAGAAATTGATGAAAAAGAAATTAAAGATTTATTTGATCAATTAACTAAACAAGGATTAAATAAAAAAGACGCGATAAACGCGCTTTCTATTTTAAAAAATATTAATAAAAATTATTTGAAGAAACTATTTTTTTAAGTTTTTCTTCATAAATTCTTTAAACTCATTTGGCATTGGAGCGCTAAATGAGTATTTTTTATTGTCTAAAGGGTTAGTAAAGGTTAAGTTATATGCGTGAAGTGCTAATCTATTTAATGGATTTTCTGGTTCTCCATATTTATCATCACCTAAAATATAATGACCTAAACTTCCTAAAGTAACTCTGATTTGATTTTTTCTGCCAGTTTCAAGATTAATATCTAAAAATGAATATTTTTTATTTTCTTCCATTACTTTGTAATTTGTAATACATTTGTAACTTCCTTTATCGTTTTTACCACAAATATACATTAAATTAAGCTTATTCATTCTTAAATAATTAATAACTCGATCTTCTTTTTTATCTAAAACACCTTCACAAATAGCGTAATATCCTCTTTTTGTAACGATTTTATTCCATTCATTTTGTAAAGTATCTCTTAATTCTTCTTTTTTGCAAAAAAGTAATACCCCACTTGTTTCTTTATCAAGTCTATGAACAACAAAAAGTCTAGCACGTTTATCTTCTTCACGAACATAATCCATACACATTCTAAATGCTGTTGAACTTTTTTCTTTATCACTTGCAACAGATAAAAGACCATAAGGTTTATTAATTGCTAAAAAATTATCATCTTCATAAATGATAGGTAATTTATCCCTTTCTTTCCTTTTAATTGGTTTACTTGCAATAATTAATTTATCTCCTACTGCAAGTTCAAAATCAAATTGAGAAACAGGTGCTCCATCAATTGCAATTAAATGATGTGATAATAACCCTTTTGCGTTATTTCTAGAAAATCCTAAATCTTCAATTAAATAATTTAATAAAGTATTTTTACGTTTAACTGTATATTCTTTAATATTTAATCTTTTATTAGGATTTTCTTTAATATTTCTATTTTTTAAATTTTCTTTATAATTCTTATTCATATCTATTTATTTTTTATACTTGCTTCTACAAGTCCCACAAATAATGGATGTGGAGTTAAAGGACGTGATAAGAATTCAGGATGATATTGACATGCTAAGAAATATGGATGATCTTTAAGTTCAATTAATTCTACTAAATGAGTTTGAGGATTAATTCCACTAAAAATAACACCATTTTTACTTAAAATATCTTTAAATTCATTATTGAATTCATATCTATGTCTATGTCTTTCTTTAATTAAATCTTTTTGGTATAAAGAATGAGCTTTTGTACCTTTTACAAGTTCACAATCATATTCTCCAAGTCTCATTGTACCACCAAGTTTAATTCCTTCATATTGATCTGGTAAATAATCAATAATTTTATGTTTACTATTTGGATTAAATTCACTACTTGAAGCGTCTTCTAAATGACAAACATCACGAGCAATTTCAATTAATGATAATTGCATACCTAAACATAATCCAAGGAATGGAATTTTATTTTCTCTAGCGTATTTAATAGCACTAATTTTACCTTCAATTCCTCTGTTTCCAAATCCACCAGGAACACAAATACCATTAGCGTCTTTTAATTTTTCTTTAACATTTTCATCATTTAAATCTTCACTATTAACCCAAATAATATTGATTTTACTATCTAAAGCGTATCCAGCGTATTTTAAAGATTCAACAACTGAAATATAAGCGTCATGTAATTCAACGTATTTACCAACTAACGCAATATTTGTAATCTTTTCTAAATGTTTAATCTTTTCAATTAACATTTCCCAATCACTTAAATCAGCTTCTTTTAATCCACTTAATCCTAAATGTTCTAAAATTAAATCATCTAAATGTTGTGCTTTTAAATTTAAAGCGACTTGATAAATAATAGGGACATCAACAACAGGAATAACTGCTTGAGATGGTAAATTACAGAATAAAGCTACTTTATCCAAAGAACTCTTATCGATATCCACTTCACATCTTAAAAGTAAAGCATCTGGTTGAATTCCAAGTCCTAATAATTCTTTAACACTATGTTGAGTAGGTTTAGTTTTAACTTCACCAGTGGTTTTTAAATAAGGTACTAAAGTATTATGGACATAAAAAGTATTATGATATCCTAAATCTCTTCTTAATTGTCTAATTGCTTCTAAAAATGGTTGAGATTCAATATCTCCAACTGTTCCACCAATCTCTACAATACAAACATCTGTATCTTCTTTTGCATTAAAAGCAGCAGTAAGTCTTGTAATAATTTCGTTAGTAATATGAGGAATAATTTGGATTGTTGCACCTAAATATTCACCTTTTCTTTCTTTTTCAATAACTGTAGAATAAACTTTTCCACTAGTAACACTACTTTCTTTAGTTAGTGAACTGTTAATAATTCTTTCATAATGTCCTAAGTCAAGGTCAGTTTCAGCACCATCTTTAGTGACGAAAACTTCTCCATGTTGATAAGGTGACATTGTACCTGGATCAACATTTAAATATGGATCTAACTTAACAGAAAAGATATTTAAACCTCTTCTTTTTAAGATTCTACCAATGCTTGCAGCACTGATACCTTTTCCAAGTGAAGAAACAACTCCACCTGTAACAAAAATAAACTTCATTTCTTTTTTCATAATAAACAAAAAACACCCATAACATTCTTTATGAGGTGCCCTTTATATTCTATAAAATTTTTGCTTCTTATTCAAAGACAAAATAAATTATGTTTGCGTTTTATTTTTGTAGGTCGCAATATAAGAAAAGGAATCCTATAATTTAGTTACGACACAAAACAGAGGATTCCATATGAATATATTACCAAACTTTGATGACACTTTAATAGCATATTTTGAAAAAGCAGATGAAATAGTAAATAATAGCTATTCTCAAATACTTGAGGATTTAGATTATCAACTATTCAAAAATAAGCCAAAACACCTTAAATCAATAAAAATATGTCCAAGATCAATTTTAACCTCAAAAGGGTACGTTACTTTCAAAAGAAGGTATTATTTCGATGAAAACACTGGTAAATACCTTTATCTTTTGGATTTGAAATTAAAAATTAACAAATATAAGAAAATATCTGATGAACTAATTCTTAAAATAATGGATCAAATTAATGAAAGATCATATAGAAAAATTGGTGAATCATTAGTAAATAATCATGTAATATCAAAATCAACAATTTATCGTATTGTTAAAAATACTGAAATTTACCTAGATGAAAGCAAGGTTACGCTTTCAAAATTTACAGGTAAAGTCCATCTTCAAATTGATGAAAAATATTTGAGAATCAGAGGCTATGAAAACAAAATACCACTTTATACATGTTGCATGTTCACAGATAAAATAAACATTGGAACAGCCTTAAAACCAAGGCATAAATTGATAAATAAAGTAATTTATGCGTCTTTTGATATGAAAGATTTCATTGACCAAATAAACTTCTGTCTTAAAAACGTTTATAAACTTAATGAAGATTCACAAATATACCTTTCTGGTGATTTAGCACCATACATCAGGAACTTCAAGGATAAGATTGAAGTTTGCAATGCTACTTACATCCCTGACAAATGGCACGTTTTAAAATCAGTCAAAGAACTAATGAAATATTGTAATCTTAGTGTATATGATAATGAAGCATTAATTGATGCTTTAAATCTTTCTAGCAACCCAAAAATAGTAAACCAAGGACAATCCTATTTAATTAAACTAATTAAAAACAATAAAGATTTAGCAAAAATATGGGATTTTGATGATTATCTTGGTTGCTGCCAAGAATGCATTAATTCCCACCATTATTCTCAAAGATACTACAGAACATCAAGTTTCTCCAAGGAGACAGTTCAAAAAATCAGTTTAATTGAATTAGCTAAGTGTATTAATGTAAAACCAACAATTGGAATTAAGAAAAAATACTATGAAGATCCTGAATCTGTAATTAAATATGAATTTGATGATAAAAACGTTGAATATAATGTAAATTTAGATAATTTAAAACATCAAACAAGAAAAATTGTTGCAAATATGATTTTTGGAGGTAATAATTATTAAAACTAAATTTGGGGTTCAGACCTACAACAAAGTTACGCCGTCATAAATTATTTATCTGTAAATTAAAAACAATAGTAAAATATCTTTATTTTTTATGATTGTTTAAATCATCAAAAAATAAATTACCTACAAAATAAAAAACTAAGAGTAATTAACGTTCTCTTAGTTAGTTTTTTAAAAAAGTGAACTAATGGTTTGAACAGTCAAGCTGTAAAATTTTTGCGAGGTCGATCAATCGCCTCAATAGATAACCAAAAATTCATTTAAATTATAATAAATGTTTTTAGAAATTAAAAGATAAAAATCAAAATTAATCAATAAATAATGAAGCTGCACCAATAATTCCAGCGTCATTTTTTAATTTTGCAATTTCTACTATTGATTTAGGAGCCATTAAATAGCCATAGTTATATTTTTCTAAATATGCTTGTAACTTGTTTTTTAAATAATCTCCTTGGTTAGAAATACCTCCACCAATTACTATTACTTGTGGTCTAAAGATATTGCAGAAATTTAACAAACCTTCTCCAAGATTCATTATGTAATTATCAATTACTTCATTAGCAGTTTTATCACCTTTTTTAGCACATTCAAAAGATGTTAATCCATCAACATTATTTATATCACCTTTACAATATTCCCACATTAAAGAATCTTTATTATTTTCCATTGCTTTTCTTGTTTCTCTTAAAAGAGCGCTTGCACTAGCGTATGCTTCTAAACATCCCTTTCTTCCACATCCACATGGTTCTCCATTCATATGGATAACAACGTGTCCAAGTTCTGCACCTTTGCCTTCAAAGCCTTCAACAAGTTTATTGTTAGCAACAATACCTCCACCAACTCCAGTTCCAAGAGTAATCATAATAGCGTCACTATATCCTTTTGCAGCACCATATTTTTGTTCTGCTAAGCAAGCAACGTTAGCGTCATTTGAAATTTTAATTTGTAATCCTAAATCTTTTAAATAATCTCTTAAAGGAACATTAATTCCATTAATATTTGCCATTTTACAAATTAAACCTTTTTCATTATCAATTAATCCAGGAACTCCAAAACCAATTCCTGAAGGTTCTAAATTTCTTTTTTGACATTCTTTAATAACTTTTTCTAATAATTCTTTATTAGATGCTAAAAAACGGTCTAAATGATTCCCATCAGTTACAACGGATTTTTTAAAAATTATTTTACCGTCTATATTGACTGCACCTGCCTTAATAGACATTCCTCCAACATCAACACCTATATAAACTTTTTCCATTTATTTTTTACCTCGCTAATAATATTTTATAAAATTGAAGTAACATAATAAAGAAAAAAGGCAATATTTATTAAATATCACCTTTAAAATTTTAATTTATTTAATTATTACTTAGGTTGTTTTCCAATGTAAGCTAAGATACCACCATCAACATATAAAATATGTCCATTGACAGCATTACTTGCATCACTTGCTAAGAAGACTGCTGGTCCACCGAGTTCTGATGGTTTTAACCATCTTCCTGCTGGAGTTCTACCTTTAATAAATCTATCAAATGGATGATCTGAACCATCAGGTTGTTTTTCTCTTAATGGAGCAGTTTGAGGAGTTTCGATATAACCAGGACCAATACCATTACATTGAATATTGTATTCACCATATTCAGCACAGATATTCTTTGTTAACATCTTTAAACCACCTTTAGCAGCAGCATAAGCACTGACAGTTTCTCTTCCAAGTTCACTCATCATAGAACAGATATTAATAATTTTACCATGTCCTTTTTCAATCATTCCAGGAATGACAGCTTTTGAACAAATAAATGGTCCAGTTAAATCGATATCGATAACTTGTCTCCATTCTTCAGCTTTCATTTCGTGCATTGGAATTCTTTTGATGA
>CAVKZU010000134.1:0-5865 GCA_963660725.1 Lachnospiraceae bacterium
ATTTAAAGGGGAGTTTAGATAATAAAGAATATCTATTATTTTACAAAGAAGAAGATAAAATTGTTGTATCTTCTTCTTTATATCGTTTAAAATTAAAAAAAGAAGAATTTATTAATCTTTATAAAGATTATTCTTTTTCTTTAATTGAAGATAAAGAAGAAGTAATTGAAAATAAAGAAAAAGATTTAGATTATTATTCAAGACTTCAAAAAAGGGGATAAAAATGGTACTTGCAGCTTTTATTTTAAATTTATTAGGAACAATTGGAATGGGGATTAGTGTTATTGTTTCTATTTTAAGATTATTAATTACAATCGGGGTTTTTTCTAGTGGATCTATAGATTTTAATGGAGAAATTATTATTAATAATAATATGTATGATCCAAATAGTTTTCCTTTTAATGCATTAGTTTTAACATTTTTAATTATTGGAATTGTTATATCAGTTATTTATTTTGTAGGAAATTTATTATTTACTATTTTTTCATATAAAGTTTATAAAGGAAAAATGAAAAATTCATTAGCGATATCTATTTTAGATTTAATATTTGGAAATGTTATTAGTGGAATTTTATTAATTATTGATTATTCCGATAAAAAAGATAAAGGGGTAATAGAATAATTATAATAAATGATTACAAATAATAAAATTATGTAAATATATATTGACAATATATTTACATAATGTATAATGAAATTAGATTTAAAAAAGGAGAGATTATATGAGACTTGCAGCATTTATTTTAAATTTATTATTAACAATTTCAGTAGGATGGTGTTTAATTCCACTTGCATGGATGATTCCAATGACAGTTAGAAGTTATAAGATTTATAAAGGAACTGCTCAAAATACAGTTGGATTTGCAGTATGTGATTTAATTTTCTGTTCAACTGTTGGTGGAATTTTATTACTTTGTGATTTAGATAATTAATTTAAAAATCCAATGATTCTATTAATATTTAAATTATTTTTATAATAAATAAACATTAAAGTATTTTTAGATTTAAAATTATTTTTATTTAATAAATCTAAAAATATCGAAAAAGATTTAGTTAAAGAAAGAGAGGAATCTAATACACATGTATTAGATTCTTTTATTATTTCAATATTTTCTTCATTATATTTTTTAATTAAAGGAAGACAGATTCTAATTCTTTTTGTTTCTTTCATTAAAGAATCTTTAGAAATTAAAACGAAAGGAAAAGAAGAATTATCAAAAATATAATTCTTACTTAAAGCGTGTTCTATTAAATTATTCATTAATGATGGAATAATGGAAAAATCAGTGATATTTCGAGATTCATAATAATAAATAATTTCTCCTTGATTTTTCTTATAAAACGATAAAATTTCTTCTTCAAATAATAATTTAACATTATTTAAAGAAGATTCTTTGCGTTTTAAAATGTAATTTAAATCTTTTTTAGATAATTTATTATCTTTAAAATATTTTAATTCTTGAATAGAAATGCCAGCGTTTAAAAGTTCTTTTATTTCAATAATATCTAAAATAATTAAAGGATCATAATAACGATACAAAGAATAATTATCTTTATAGGTAGGTTTAATTATATCTAAAGATTCTAAATCTAATAGTTCTTTGCGGGTAATACTTAAAGAAGTAGTAATTTCATTTAAAGAATATAATCTTTTTTCATTTACAAATTTCATAATTATTTTGAAGAATTATATAAAGCGTATAATGCAATGGTTACTGCATTAGTGATATTTAAAGAATCAATTAAAGAAGTATGTTTTATGATTAAAGGATGTTCACTTAAATATTCATTTGGTAATCCTCTAGCTTCATTTCCAAATGCAAGAGTTGATAAAGTGTTGGGGAATTTAAAATCATATAAAGAATCTTTTGCTTGTAACATAAAAGAATAGATAGTGTGATTTTTAAATCTATCTTTATATTCTTTTAAAGAATTAAAATGTTCAATATTAAATGCAAAAATAGAACCCATTGAACTTCTTATTACTTTTGGATCAAAGTAATCGATATTTTGATCTACGATTACTAAATTATGGATATTAAATCCTAAACTACTTCTAATAATAGTACCTAAATTACCCATATTTGAGATTGAATCTAATAAAATATGATTAAAAGAAGATTCTAATTTAGTATGATATTTATAAAAAGTTCCAATAATATAGACATTTTCTTTATCACTTAATTTATTAAATACTTTAATTTCGTTAAAAATAATTTTTTCTAAAGGTATAGAATCTTTAATTTTTTGAATAACTTCTTCATTTTTAAAACTTGGATGAATATAAATATTAATTACTTCATTTTTATGATATTTTATTAATTCTAATGTTGGAAATGCTCCAAGAGTGTAAGAATAATTTAATTCTTTGTTATATTTTTCAATTTTCATATTTTATATTATATAATTTTTTTTAAAATTAATATATAATTTAAAAAGTATTTTCTTAAGGAGAAGGTTATGAGTGCTGAAATTTATTCAATTGAAAAGAAGAATTATTATAAAACTGCAAATATTGTCGCAGTAATTGGTGGAATTATTTCTTGTTTACTTGTTAATATTCCTATTGCTTTATTTTCTTCATATAATACTTTATATTGTCTTTATAGATCTTTATACGCTAATGCAACTGAATCAACTAGTGGACAAGAAGTTATTAAATTAGAATTATTATTTACACAATGTCAAGATACATGGAATTTCTTTGTAATTGGAATAAGTGTTTTTGTTGGCTTTGTCGTAATTTATTTAATTGTAATTGGTAGTTTATATTTAAGTGCATATTTTAAAGCTAATAGAAATAAATAGTTAATTAAACACTCCTAAATGGGTGTTTTTTTAATGCAATTTTAATACTATTTTAATAAATTTTATTTATCGAATAATTTTGTCAATTATTCTTAAAAAATCGTAAAATTATGCTTAATTTTTGCTAAATTTTTTATATAATATATTAGTATGGAAAAAAGTGGTGTTAAGAAATATGATTGCATTTTTGTAGGAGCAGGTCCCGCAGGAATTTATGGAGCTTATGAGCTCGTTAAGTTAAACAAAAATTTAAAAATTTTATTAATAGATAAAGGACATGATATTTATCATAGAAATTGTCCTATTTTGAATGGAAAAATTAAACAATGTCCAAAAGATATTTATGGGAATAGTGGATGCTACCCTGCATGTTCTATGACTAGTGGATTTGGTGGATGTGGTGCTTTTAGTGATGGAAAGTTCAATATTACTAATGAATTTGGTGGATGGATGAGTGATTGGATTTCAAAAGATGAAGTTATTTCATTAATTAAATATGTCGATGAAATCAATTTAGCTCATGGTGCTCCACATAATTTAACAGATCCAAATACAAAAGAAGTTTTAGAAATTGAAAAGAAAGGATTAGCAGTTGGATTAAAACTTTTAAGAAGTGAAGTTAGACATTTAGGTACTGAAGTTAATTTAAAAATTTTAGAATCAATATATGAAGAATTAAAAAATAATATTGATATGATTTTTAAGTGCGAAATTGAAGATTTAATTGTTGAAAATGACGTTATTAAAGGCGTTAAAGATAATAAAGGTAACGAATATTTAAGCGACAATGTTGTTTTAAGTGTTGGAAGACCTGGAAGTAATTGGTTAAGTAAAACTGCTCAAAAATATAAAATTAAAGTTACTAATAATCGAGTTGATATTGGTGTTAGAGTTGAAACTAATGACTTAATCATGGAAGAAATCAATAAATACTTATATGAAGGTAAGTTTGTTTATAATACAAGTGTTGGCACAAGCGTTAGAACTTTCTGTTCAAATCCTTCAGGACATGTAGTTGTAGAAAATAATAATGGTACAATTACTGCAAATGGTCATGCTTATAATGATCCTAAACTTGGAAGTCATAATACAAATTTTGCCTTACTTGTTTCTCATAAATTTACAGAACCATTTAAAGACGCTAATGGATATGCATATGACGTTAGTGCTTTAGCAAATAAGCTTAGTGATGGCAGTGTTATTGTTCAAAGATATGGTGATATTGTTAAAGGTAGAAGAAGTACTCAAAAAAGAATTGATGAAGGATTTGTTACTCCTACTTTAAAAGAAGCAATTCCAGGTGATTTAGGTCTTGTTTTACCTTATAAAACAATGCGTTCTTTAATCGAAATGATTGAAGCACTTGACCATGTTACTCCAGGTATTGCTAATGGTCATACCTTACTTTATGGAGTAGAAGCTAAATTCTATAGTGATAGAATTGATTGCGACAACAATTTTGAAACAAAAATTAAAGGATTATTTGTAGCTGGAGATGGTGCAGGAATTACTCGTGGACTTGCTCAAGCTGGTGCAAATGGAGTTCATATTGCAAGAACAATTGCTAAAAGGAAAGAATAATTATGATGAACATATTAAGTGGATTTAGAATTATTTTTTACGAGATGAATGGTAATGAAATTGCTGAATTAATCATGATAACTTTATTACTTATTGGATTAAATATATTTCTTTATTTCTTTATTAAAAGAAAAGCAATTTATGTTTCATCAATTGTTGGTTCATCTCTTATTTTATTAGCATATATTTTAGAATTAAATACAACAGTTTATGTTTTACTATTTATGATGTTAATCTTATTATTTATTGGAATTATGGCAAATTTAGCAGAATTTAGAACTACATTTGCAAATAAAGCTACTCAAAAATTAAATAATAAAATTAATAAAGGTAATAATAAAAATAAAAAAGGCAAAGGTGTTGCTAAAATTTATGATCATGAAGAACTTTATGAAAAATTAAATGAATGTGTTGATTATTGTTCTAAAAATAAAATTGGTGCATTAATTACTATTGAAAGAAATGATGATTTAAGTAATATTATGAAAAATGGTACACTTTTAAATTGTCCTGTTACTCCTGAATTACTTGAAACTATTTTCTATCCAGGAAGTAGATTACATGATGGTGCAGTTATTATTAAAGATGATATGATTGTTGCAGCAAGTGTTTATTATACTCCTACTACTAAAACATTGAGTGGTAAATATGGTTCACGCCATAGAGCTGCACTTGGAATTTCTGAAATTTGTGATGCTGTTACAATTATTGTTAGTGAAGAAACTGGAAGAATTTCAATAGCTTTTAATGGAGAACTTAATAGTTATTCTCCTGATTATTTCTTAAGAGCTTTAATTAATACGATGAATTTTATTACTACTGAATCTAGTGAAGAAAACAAAAAGAATGATTAATGAAAAAAGAAAATTAGAATATTATAACTATATATTAAAGATTTTAGCACTTTGTAAAGTTGCTAAAATCTTTAATGATATAAATAAAATTGAAGAAATTGAAAAAACTGCAATGGATATGCTTAATAATTTTGAAAATTGTAATTTTAATAAAATAAATTTCTTTTCAAAAGAAGAAGTAGTAACTCCAGGAGTTGGATTTATTTTATTAATTAAAAATGAAAATGATGAATATTTATTTAAAAAGAATAAGGAAGAAATTGAACTTTTTTATTCATCGTTTGAGATTTTAAAATCAATGGACGAAAATATAAATGAATATTTAAAAAATAGTAACCTTAAAATAGAAGATTATGATGTTAAAGGAGTTATTAATAAAATCCCTTTAAAAGAGGAAAATGGAAAAATAAATACATATTTTTCTACTCCTATGTACATATTTATTTTATCTTCTAAAATTAAAAGTTATAATATAGATAATGATTTTATTTTTATTAAAAAAGAAGATATTAATGACACAAAATTATTTAGTAAGAATGAAATTATAAAATTTATTGATATTTCAATAAATGATAAATTCTATAAAGAATAAGGAGAAAAAAAGATGTCAACACATATTAAT
>CAVKZU010000135.1:0-16313 GCA_963660725.1 Lachnospiraceae bacterium
TTCTAATACATAACTCACAATTTCATTATTCATATTATCAAAGCAATTACTTGAGTCAGAAAAATAAATTGAATCTTCAATATTAAATTCTTCTGTTTGTTCAAGTGAAGTTCTATTAACTCGATGTTTTTCTTGATTTAATTTTCGTAATTCTGCATTAATTACTTGTAAATAGAGATATTTAAAATATCTTTCATAATCATAAATTTCTTTACTTTCACGATATTTTAAAAAATTATCAAACGCTTTTAAGCACAAGGATTCAAATTCCTCTTCATTAATAAAATACTCATATTTGAATATCTTCACATATTTAAAAGTTATTGGTAAACATAAACTTTTAAAATATTCAAATAATCCAACATTGTTTCCTGTTTCTAGAAACATTTCAACTTTTTCTTTTTGTGTGCCAATTAGCGCCATATAAATACATTCTCCCCTATCTTCTTATTTCATAAAGAACTAAAGAACAAGCTACCGATGCATTTAAGCAATTAACATGACCAAATTGTGGAATTTTTAATAAAATATCACAATTTTCTTTAACTAGTCTTGAAATTCCAAATCCCTCACTTCCTACAACAATTGCAAGCTTTCTATCTCTATAGATATCTTTAACTTCACTTTTAGCACTTCCATCAAGTCCAATAATCCAATAACCATTATCCTTAAGTTCATTAATAGTTCTTGTTAAATTTGTTACTTCACAACATTTAACATAATTTATTGCACCAGTAGATATTTTTGCAACAAGTGGAGAAAGTGATACTGAATTATTCTTTTTATAAATAATCCCATCCACCTTGAAGATATCAGCACTTCTAAGAATTGCTCCTAAATTATGTGGATCACTTAATTCATCCAAAATTACAATAACTGAGTCTTGTTTATTGCTTATAATTTCTTTCAAAGAATATGTATCGTAACTTGCAACCTCTGCAATTACGCCTTGATGAGTGCCGTTTTTAGAAATTTGATCCATCTTTTCTTTTGATAAATATTCAACTGGAATCTTTTTCTTACTTGCTTCATCAAGGATAGCTTTGTTTTTAAAACCTTTAACAACAAGAAGCCTTTTAACGTTTTGATTCTTTAATGAATCCTTAACGATGTTTATACCATAAATTTTATTCATAACCCTTTTTCCTTTATAAACACTTTATACATAATTTGTATTAAAATTACATTTTTTCATATTATTTATAAATTATATTTATAAATAATCCTTTATTTTTAAGCAAATTAAAAACTAATGCAAAATTTTTGACTCAATTGGAACTACTTCTTCATTGATTTTTGATAAAAGTCCAAGAGCAAATCCTTTCTTATCACTAGAAACTTTAATTGTTAATCTTAAATAATTTTTACCATTTGATTTAACTAAACTAGAATCAATATCTAAAACTTCTACTCCTTCTTCTTCACAAAGATCAGTAATTTTTTTAATTGGTTGTTTATCAAGCTCAGTAACTACAAGTAAAAATACATTTTTACCTGAAGAAGAAAATTCAATTTTTTGTAAAGTAGTTAAAGAAATCATACAAATAATAGTAGCAACAAGAGCCATTAAAAAACATCCAGCTCCACAACACATTCCTATTGCCATTGTAACCCAAATACTTGCAGCAGTTGTTAATCCTTTAACACTAAACCCATTTTGAATAATACTTCCAGCACCTAAAAAACCAATTCCAGTAACTCCAGCAGCAGCAAGTCTCATTTGATCACTACTATCTGCACCATATAAAGATAAAACCATAAGCAATGACGATCCAAGAGAAATTAAAATATGAGTTCTAAATCCTGCTGGATGTCCATTTCTTTCTCTTTGAGCACCTATAACTCCACCAAAAAGAACAGATATACCAAGTGAAATCAATATTAAAAAAGTAAATCCCCAATAAGTAGGAATTAATCCATTAAATCCAGTTTTAAACCAATTAATAACAATATGATCTAAACCTTTTTGAATTGATATATCATCTAAAATTACAGGTGCATTCATATTATAAAACTCCTTTTTCGATTAAAATCTTTCTTAATTCATCAGATTTTGCAAAATCTTTATTAATTTTTGATTCATTATATTCTTTTAATAATTTCTTATCTTCACTAGAAAATTCTTTAGGTTCAAAATGTAATCCTAAAACATATGAAATATCATTAAAAGCATAGAAATTATCTTTAATTAAATTAATATCTTTGTCTTTCTTTCTAATTTCAGCATTACTTTCTTTAATTAAATCTAATAAATAAGTAATTCCATTTGGAATATTCATATCATCTGCTAAAAATTCATAGAATTTATTAATCTTGCTAGATTCACCAGTTAAACTGATATTTTCTTCATTTAATAATAAATTAGATTGTTTATAAACTGCACTTAATTTATTTAAAATTGCTTCGGTATTCTTTAATGTTTCGTCATTAAAATTAATAATTGATCTATAAGATGCATTTAAAAGTAAAAGTCTAGTTTTATCTGCACCAAATTCTTTAATAGCATCTTTTGCTAAAATAACATTACCTAAAGATTTAGACATCTTATTTCCATCAATATTCATCATAGCGTTATGAATCCAGAAATTAGCAAGATGTGTATGATCATGACATTCAACTTGAGCAATTTCATTTTCGTGATGAGGGAATTTTAAATCACTTCCTCCTCCATGAATATCAATCATTCCTTTAAAAATAGAATTAATCATAACACAACATTCAGTATGCCATCCTGGTCTTCCTTCTCCCCATGGAGAATCCCATTTAATACCTTCTTTTGTATCTTTCCATAATAAAAAATCTAATGGATTCTTTTTCTTTGAATTTTCTTCAATTCTAGCACCACTAATTAAATCTTCAATATTGATTTTAGATAATTCTCCATATTTTGGATCTTTA
This sequence comes from Lachnospiraceae bacterium, assembly GCA_963660725.1. GTDB lineage: Bacteria > Bacillota_I > Bacilli_A > RFN20 > CAG-826 > Onthovivens. The sequence goes on from CAVKZU010000135.1 coordinate 2,899, forward strand.
TCTACACTAAAAAATACTTCTCCATCATTAACGTATGCTGAACCATTTTTTACTAAATCATTGATAAAATCAATAATTTTATCCATATATTCAGTAACTCTAGGGTTTTCACTAGCAGTTTTAACATTAAATTCCTTTAAAGTATCTAAGTAAGAAGAGATATAAAAATCAGTTAATTCTTTTTCACTAATCCCTTCTTCTTTAGCTTTATTAATAATTTTATCGTCAACATCAGTAAAATTAGAAACATAAGTAACTTTATAACCTATTTTTTCTAAAAATTTTCTTAATGTATCAAAAAATACAACTGGTCTAATATTACCAATATGTGGATAGTTATAAACTGTTGGACCACATACATACATTGAAACTTCGTTTTCTTTTATAGTTTTAAAATCTTCAACTTTATTTGTTAAAGAATTGTATAATTTCACATTCATTTTTATCACCTTCTATAGTTTTAAAATTATATCAATTTATATCTTATTTTTCTATCTTTTTAGTAGATTTATGCTTTTATTTTTGATACAATATTTCCCCAAAAAAGGAGGAAAAAAATGAAAAGATATAAAGAAAAATATTTAATCGCTTTAGATTTAGATGGTACATTATTAAATGATCAAAAAAAGATATGTAAATTAACGAAAAGATATTTAAAGAGATTAAATAAACAAGGTGTAGAAATTGTCCTTTGTAGTGGTAGAGCTCCTCGTTCAATCATTAATTATTATAAAGAATTAAAAATAAATTCCCCAATTATTTCATATAATGGTGCATTAACTTTCGATCCAAATAGAGAAAATTTCAAAGAAGTTGGATATAAATTTGATAAAGAAATCGTTAAAAATATCTATGATTCAACAAGGGATTATGTAGACAGTGCAATGTGTGAAAATAGTGAAAAAATATTTATTGATAAAGATGATGCTTTTTTATTTAATTTCTTCCACAAATCAAATTTAGAAATTATTAGAGGTGATATTAAAGAAATATTAACTGATGATACTTATACTTTTGTTTTAAAATTAAAAGAAAGTGCAGATACTGAAGAAAAACGAAATGAATTAAAAGAAAAAATCGAAAAAATTGCACCTGAATATCGTTTAAGATATTGGTGGGATTGTTCATATGCTGAACTTCATTTTTTAGAAGTTTCAAAAGCATATGCTATAAAAGAATTAGCAAAATCATTAAATATTAAAGAAGATAATGTCTTTGTATTTGGAGATGCAGATAACGATATTGAAATGTTAAGTTCATTCAAACATTCATTCTTTATGAAAAATGGACATCCTCCAGTTGCAAATTATGCATCTTTTACCACTAAAAAAGATAACAACCATAATGGTATTATGTGGGAGTTAATAAAATATTTTAAATAACTCATTAAGATCGAAGAAATTCGGTCTTTTTTTGTATAAAAAAGAAGTTATTCTAATTTAATAAAATAACTTCTTTAAATTTTAAGCGTTTAAAACTTTTTTAATTTCATTAAAGTATTCTTCACATTTCTTTAATGATTCTTTTTCATTAATTTCTTTTGAAGTTACTTCAATATAGAATTTACATTTTGGTTCAGTTCCACTTGGACGAATCGAAACATTTGATCCATCTTCAAAGAAGAATTTAACTAAATCTCCAACTGGAATATTTTCAATTTTTGATTCTTCATTTGTCAATAAATTCTTTCTAGATAATTTAAAATAATTTTCAATCACAGTAACTTTATTACCTAAAATTTCCTTAAATGGTTTAGTTTCAAGTTCATTCATAATAGATTGCATTTTCGCTTGACCTTCACTACCTTCAAAATAGATATTAAATAATGAAGATTTATAATATTTACCTAACTTTTTACATAAAGCATCATATGCTTCTACTAAATCCATACCTAATTTATGGTAATAAAGTGCCATTTCACTATAAAGTAAAATTGCTTGAGTACCATCTTTATCTCTAACTTCATCACTAATTAAACATCCATAACTTTCTTCGTATCCAAATAAGAAATTATATCCATTTTGTTCATGTTTATAATGTTCAATTTGATTACCAATATATTTAAATCCAGTTAAAAATGATTCAAGTCTAACATTATAATAATCACAAACTGCTTTACCAATCATTGAAGAAACTACTGTATTATAAACAACATATTTTGATAAATCTTCTTTATTTTTAGCCTTATTCATTAAGATATAATCAAGTAAAAGTGCTGCACTTTCATTACCAGTCATTAAATGGTATTCTTTATCTTTTCCTAAACTTGCAAGTCCAACTCTATCTCCATCAGGATCAGTCATAACGATTAATTCAGCATTTTCTTTTTTAGCAACTTCAATTGGTTTAATAAATGCTCTTTTATCTTCAGGATTTGGAGATAATAAACCAGTAAATGCAGGATCTGGATCACATAATCCTTCAACTGGAATTACTTCATAACCTAAATCTTTAAATACTCTCATTGCGTTAACATAACTTGTACCATGATTTGGAGAAAAAACAATCTTAAATCCTTTTTTATCTAAAGTTTTATCGATTTCAATTGATTCAACAAGTTTACAATATGGAGCATCAACATCTTCTCCTACCATAATTGTTTTACCTCTATTTTCACTTTCAGGAACTTTAACTTCTAAAGGATCTCCTAAACCATTAATAATATTAATTAAATCTTTGATTTTAGAAGGAACAAGTTGACATCCACATTCATCATAAACCTTATATCCATTATGTTCTTTAGGATTATGAGATGCAGTAATCATAATACCACCTTGGCATTTTTTATATCGAACTGTAAATGAAAGTTCAGGTGTTGATCTTAATGAATCAAAAATATATGTATTAATTCCCATTTTATTTAAAATTTCTGCACTAGCTAATGTAAATTCTCTAGACATATATCGATTATCATGAGAAATTGCAACATAGATATCACCTTTAAATTTATTTTTTAAATAAAGTCCAAATCCAACTGTTGCTCTATTAACTGTAAAAAGATTCATTCTATTAGTACCAGGACCCAAAATTCCTCTAATTCCAGCAGTACCAAAAGCAATTTCTTTAAAGAAAGAATCATCAATTTCTTCTTCACTCATTTTTTTAAGTGTTTCTTTATCACTACTTGAAAGAGCGGAAGAATTTAACCATTTTTCATAATTAGATTTTGTAATTTCATTCATATTTATACCTCATTTATATTTTTAATATTTTAATCCTAATTTTTCAAGTATTTTACTTTCTTCTTCATTTAATTTTCCAATAAATTTCTTATTAGAAAGATATTTTAAATGACCTTTCATTTCTTTAAATTCTAAAGAATAAGCGTGAAGAAATTGTTTTTTATACTTATATTTTGATTCAAATACTTTATTTTTATTAAAATCACCATATTTTTCATCTCCAACAATAGGAAGATTTTTATATGATAAATGAACTCTAATTTGATGAGTTCTTCCAGTAATTAAATTAACATCTAATAATGAATATTCATCATTTCCATCAATTTTTGAATATAAAGTTAAAGCGTTTTTAGCGTCTTTACTATTAAAATCAACTTTTACTAAATTATTATTACTATCTTTTTTTAAAGGGGCATTAATCTCTCCATTTTTAGGAGAATTTCCAAAAACTAATGCTAAATAATGTTTTTCTAAATTCTTTTTATCTTTAAATTCATCCATTAAAAGTTGACTAGTAAGCATATTTTTTGCAAATACACAAACTCCACTTGTATTTCGATCAAGTCGATGAACAGGAGAAGGAATAAAAGTATCATTTCTAGGATTATATTCTTCTTTTTTATATAAATAAGAAATTACTTTATTTGATAAAGTATAAACATTTTCGTTTTTATCTCCATGAATTAAAAGACCTTTTTCTTTATTTACAATTAAAACATTTTCGTCTTCATAAATAATATCTAAATCGCTTGGTAAATCATAAATACTTTTTTCTTCTTTTGAAGATTCAAATATTTCATCACTTAAAAATATCTTTAATTCATCATTTTCTTTTAAAATATAATCTTGTTTTACCCATTTTCCATTAACTTTAATATCTTTTTTTCTAAATGTTTTATATATTAAAGATAACGAAGCATTAGGTAATAACTTCTTAACATATTTATCTACACGTTGATTGGAATCGAATTTTTTGATTTTGAACTCTTTCATTTTATATGTGACATCCTTTTTATAATATGCTATAATCTTCAAGCATTGGAGAAATACCCAAGAGGCTGAAGGGGCGGGCTTGGAAAGCTCGTAGGCTGTAACAGGCGCAGGGGTTCAAATCCCCTTTTCTCCGCCACTTTTTAAAATTATTAAAGACGCAAGAAATTGTGTCTTTTTTATTTATTTAAGTTACAATTAATTTTATCAAATTTCATTTTGAAAATAAATTTTTGTTTAAAAAAAGCGTTATTTCTAACGCTTTAATTACTTAGGTTGATTAATAATAATTGTAGAATCACTTGCTGAATTAGTTTTTGAAGCATTCATACTTTCAAGTCTTTGTTTTCTACGAGCTTGTTTTTCATTTTCTCTTTCTTCAAGTTTAGCAGCACTAGAAAGTGTAAATGCTAAAATGATTGAACCAACAGCAGTAAAAATAACACCAAACCATGTAAAACCAATTCCCCAACATTTTGATTTCATTGAAGAATTTGGTCTAGTAAGAATTGAATTCTTAATATTTGCGTAATCATCAATTAATCCTAATACTAAAAATGTAATAGCAGTAGCAATAATTAATAATGCAATAATAAAGAAAACTAATTGTTTAACAGTAAATGATTTAATTTTTTTTGAACTCTTCATCTTTATTATTTAACTTCTTGAGCTTTGTTATTAGAAGCGATTGCGTCTAAATCAGCTTTCATTTCGTCAACAGCTGGTTTATAGAGATTTTTCCAATCTTCTTCGCCAATTAAAATGAATTTTGTAACTGAACTTCTTGCATCAGCGAAAACATCATTGAAGTTTTTACCTGCAGGTAAAGCTCTCTTATTTGTCATCATTTCGATTGCGTTATTAAGTTTATCTTTTGCTTCTGTATATAATTCATCTTTTGATGAAGCATTTTGAACACAGATATAGAAATTTCTTAATAATGCTTGTAATTCTTGTTCAATGAATGAAGCTTGTGGTGTTTTTTGACCATTTGCTTTTCTCATTTCATCGTTAAATTCATGGAATTTTGCAAAAATTGATGTTGACAATGTTTGGAAAGCAACCCCGCGGTAAAAATTTTCATCAGCATTTAATAATTTTGAAACTAATTCTAAATTTCTATCAAATTCTTTATTGGCACCTTCGCTATCACCTTTAAATTGACCATTTTCACCAGTTAAACCAGAAATAATTTGTTCTCTATTTTTAACCATGAATTCTAAATGTAATCTTAAAACTGCATTTAATTCTTCATGTGCTGGAACGATTAAATCAAAGATTTTAATATCTTGACCATGATCAACTCTAACGTTATCAGCTGTTGGATTTAAAATTGTTGATTTTTCACCATAGATTTCTTCGCCAATAGTTTCAAGTTTCTTTTTTAATTCTTCGCCTTTTTCACCATTGCTATCTAAGAATGATTTTAAAGGTGTGTTTAATTTTAATTCATTGACAATACCATATTTTTTATAGTTGTAGAATTCAACTTCATATTTATCTCTTGTTAATGTATATTCTAAAGTATCTCTAAGTAAAGAATTGTAATATACGATTGAGACAATAACACGACTAATTGGTAACATAATTTTATAATTTTCTCCTTAACTATTATATTTTACTATTTTTCATAAATATATCTAGATAAATCTTCAAATTTATTAATAACATATTTAGAAAATCTCTTAACTGATGCTGGTGCTTTCTTCATAACAAAAGAATGTTCATGGAATTTTTTAAACATTGAGATATCATTTCCACTATCTCCAACTACATAAACATCATCTTTATCGAATTTATTAATTTCGCAATATTTTTCTATTGCGGCACCTTTTGAAGCATCTTTTGTAGTAATTTCAACTGCATAAGATGACCATGCAGCTTCAATGTTTGAATATGTATTATTTAAAACTTTAGTAGCTTCTTCAGCTCTTCTATTAGATTTTTTAGTCAAACCAAAAACAACTAAGATTTTAAATATTTTCTTATTTTTTAAAGCATCTTCATATTCTTTTTTCTTAAAAAAGCTTTTTTCAGCGTATTGCTTTTCAAATTTATAATAAATTTTATACAAAAGCCCAATAGATTTAGAATCATGACGTGCTTTAATATACATCCCATCTTCACACATTAAAGTTACACATAAAACTTTATAATCATTGAAAATATCGTTGATAATATTTTCTGCTTCTTGATTATCAACGATATTTGAATCAATAATTTCATTATTTGAATAGATACAACCACCATTAAAAGCAATTATATCAATATCTCGATCAATTACTTTTTGGACTTTTTTTCCATAAAGTAAACTTCTTCCAGATACAATAACTAGTTTTCCACCTTTATCTATAAAAGATTGGATAAAAAACAAGTTTTCTTTACAAATAATATTTCTACGATCTCTAGGATAAAACAAAGTGCCATCTAAATCTGTAGCAATTATTTTATTCATTATTTGATACTTACTTCATTTTCTGCTTGAAGTAAACCATATCCTCCATCTTCTCTTCTATAAACAACTGAAATCTTTTCATCATCTGTATCTAAATATAAATAGAAATCATGACCAATTGATTCCATTTGGAAAATAGCTTCATCTAAAGTAATAGGTTTTAAATCTAATGATTTTGTTTTAACAACTTCAGCATTTTTAATTTCATCTTCTGAATCTTCGATTTCATTGAATAAAACCGCTTTTCCAAAACCATTATGCTCATATCTCTTTTCGAGTTGGGTTTTTAATTTACGCATTTGACTTTGTAATTTATCAATTGCTTTATCAATTGCGTTATATAAATCATTGTCTTTAGCTTCTGCTCTAAAAGTTGTATCTTTTGTAAAAATTGTAACTTCAACTTTAGCACCAGTTTTATAACTTCTAACAACTACTCTGCAATCTAAATCATCACTATTTGAGAAATATTTATCCATTCTGGATAACTTAGTTGTAACACTATTTGCGATTCCTTCTGTAACAGTAATATTTTTACCAATAATTTGAAATTTCATATTATATATTCCTCCTCCATTTGGTACTTATATTATACCAAATAATCTAAAAATATTTTAATAATATTTATTTAAAATATTACTTTTTTAAAAGTTTTTTAATTTCTTCAACTTTATCTAATTTTTCCCAAGGTAAATCGACGTCTGGTCTTCCAAAATGGCCATAATTTGAAATACTTCTATAGTTAAAAGTTGGTTCAGTTAATGAGAATTTTTTAATAATCATACCAGGTCTTGCATCGAAAACTTTTTTAATAACACTCAAGATTTCTTCATCACTATATTTAGCAGTGTGGAATGTTGAAATATTGATTGAAATTGGGTAAGAAACTCCAATTGCATAAGAAAGTTGAATTTCAAGTCTATCAGCAACTCCTGCTGCAACTAAATTTTTAGCCATATATCTTGCATAATATGCAGCACTTCTATCGACTTTTGAAGGATCTTTTCCACTAAAAGCGCCTCCTCCATGTCTTGCACTTCCTCCATATGTATCAACGATGATTTTTCTACCAGTTAATCCTGTATCTCCTTGAGGACCTCCAATTACAAAGCGTCCTGTTGGATTAATTAAAACTTTAAAATCTTCATTTAATCCAAAAGATTTAGCGACTTTTTTCATAATATTATTATGAATAAATGTTTTAAATTCTTCTTCATTAAAATTTTCATCATGTTGAATTGACATTAAAATTGTATCAATTCTTGGATTTTTATCAGTATAATCGATAGTAACTTGAGATTTCATATCTGGTCTAGCGTATTTAAATTCACCAGATTTTCTTAATTCTGTAGCGTAACGAACAAGTTTATGTGCAATAACTACAGGTAAAGGCATATAACCCTCACTTTCATTTGTAGCATAACCAAACATAATACCTTGATCTCCTGCACCTTGTTCTTCTAGTGTTTCTTTATCAACTCCTTGGTTAATATCGTTTGATTGAGTTTTAATTAAATTAACAAATTTAAATGTTTCATAATTAAATCCAAGTTCAGGTCTATTATATCCAATTTCCTTAACGACATTTCTTGCAATTTTTTCATAATCTACTTTAGCGTTTGTAGTGATTTCTCCTCCAACAATAAGTAAATCTGTGGTAGCAAAACATTCACAAGCAACATGTGATTTAGAATCACCTTTTAAACAAGCATCTAAAATTGCGTCAGATACTTGGTCACAGACTTTATCAGGATGTCCTTCACTTACTGATTCAGAAGTGAATAAAATTCTATTTTCTTCCATTTTTATCTCCTTTTTACTTTAAAAAAGACCTTCCACATTTGTAGAAGGTCTTACTTAAAAACATAATAATCCTCGCTCATCGATCAAAGTGTGGTACTTTGCTATTAAGAAGCACTTACTCATATTTTTGAGAGTTGCTACTACATTTTTTCACTTAATAATATTTTTATGTAGTTCTTGATAAGCGTATATAGTATATTGTTTTTTATTTTAATTGTAAATATTTTTAATTACTTTATTTAGTTTCGTTAAGGTTAATACCTTCGTTTGCTAAAGCTTCTTCAATTGTTAAAGCAAGTTGAGCAGGACATGATGTAGCTCTTGGACCACATTTAACATCTTTAAGTCTAGAATATGTGTCTTTCATATCAGCACCTTGAACTAAAGCTTTAATTCCTTTTAAATTACCATTACAACCACCAACAACATCAATATCAATGATTTTTAATGTTTCTGAATCAAATTTTAATTCAATTTGTCTAGAACATGTTCCTTTACAAATATGAGTATATTGTTTTTCCATTATTTAACAATTTCTCCATACATTTCACCAAAGCAGTTACCTGCATTTGATTCATCTGTATCAATGTGCATAGCAAGTTTATATGAAGGTGAAACTCTAATAACAACGTCATCAAAAATAACGTGTCTTCCTTCTCCACCAGTTTTAACTTTAACAATTTCGCCATTTGTAACACCAAATGCTTCAGCATCTGCTGGAGTCATATGAATATGACGTTTTGCAACGATACAACCTTCGCTTAATTCAACAAAATTACCATTTTCTGGGTTAACAATTTTAATTGGAGCACTTCCTGCAACATCTCCACTTTCTCTTAATGGAGCTTTAACACCTAAAGTTCTTGCATCTGTAGCACTAACTTCGACTTGGTTTAATTTTCTACATGGACCTAAAATTGAAACACCTTTTAATGTTGATTTTGGACCAACAATGTCTAATTTTGTATTAGATGCAAATTGACCAGGTTGTGATAATTCTTTTTTAACACTTAATTCATATCCTTTTCCACATAAAGCTTCTAAAGTTTCTTGTGTAACGTGAATATGTCTAGCACTTGTTTCGACAATAAATTTCATAATTCTTAATAATCTCCTTAATTCAAATAATATTATACGCCCTTTTAATTCATTTTAAACCTTCTAAAACATATTTTTTAAAAATATGTGATGTAAATATAAAAAAAACTTTATTAAATCAAATAAATTTGCTATATTATTAAAGCATTGCGAGAATGGCGGAACTGGTAGACGCGTACGTTTGAGGGGCGTATAGGGCAACCTGTGTGGGTTCGAGTCCCATTTCTCGCACCATACATTTTAAATTAGCACGATTAATATCGTGTTTTTTTTATTGCTTATAATAAAAATAAAAGAGTTATCAATCTTAAATCAATAACTCTTAAATATCAATAATTAGAATTTTTTATCATCAAAGCTATCTAATACTTTAACTTGTGGTCTAATAACTTTTTTAACATTTCCATCAATAAATGGATTTCTTAAATGAGCTTTTGTGATAAGTTCAACGAATGGATATTTTCCACCCATTTTAAGTAATTTAATATACTTTCTCCAAGCTTTTTCTCTATCTTTATCCATTTCACATTTGAATTGGAGAGCTAAAACTTGAGCTAATGTATAATCAATATAGTAGAATGGAACTTCAAAGATATGTGCTTGTCTCATCCAATATTTTCCTTTTCCAACATAAGGAACTGATTTGAATTTTAACCAAGGTCTATATTTCTTTTCAAGTTCTGCCCATTTTGCACATCTTTCTTCATGTGTTGCATCAACATTTTCGTAAACCCAATGTTGGAATTCATCAACTTCAACACCATAAGGAAGGAATGAAATTGCACTATCTAAATGTGAGAATCTATATTTATCATCTTGATCTCCAAAAAATAAATTCATCCAAGGCCATGCAAAGAATTCCATAGACATAGAATCGATTTCACAAGCTTCTAAAGTAGGCATTCTGAATCCAGGAACTTGAATTTTACTACCTAAATATCCTTGGAAAGCATGTCCAACTTCATGAGTTAATGTATCAACATCTTGGCTTGTACCATTACTATTTGCAAAGATAAATGGAGATTTATATTTTGGAATATAAGTCATATATCCTCCACCTGCTTTACCTTTTTTAGCGTCTAAATCCATTAAGTGATTTTCAACCATAAAATCAAAGAATTCACCACTTTCTTTAGACATTTCATGATACATTTTTTGTGCTTGTTCTACTAAAAATTTAGAATCACCAATTGGTTTTGCGTTTCCTGAAAGATATTCTAAATTGAAATCTAAGAAATCAGGATTTTTAACACCAAGTCTTTCTGCTTGTCTTTTTCTTAATTTTTTAACAACTGGGACAACTGTTTTATAAATTTGATCTCTATAACCAGCAACATCTTTACTATTATAATCACTTCTTCCAAGAGAAATATAACCAAAATCAACGAAATTTTCAAAACCCATCTTTTTAGCTTTAGTGTCTCTAATATGAACTAATCGATCATAAATTTCACCAATTTTAGCGTCATTTTCTTCTAAAAATCCAAAATATAATTTAGCAGCAGCTTCCCTTGTTGCTTTATCACTACTTGTCATATATTTTCCAATTTGAGAAAGATTTAAAGTTTCTCCATTGAATTCAAGTTGAGCACTTGCAAGTAATTTTTTATATTCAGTTGTTAATTTATTTTCTTCAACAATTTCTGGAATAATTTTTTCATCAAAAACTTTTAAACTATTTTCAATTCTTAAAAAGTAATATGGAGATAATTTTTCTTCTAATTCTTTTCTAAATTTACATGTTAATAATTTCTTTTCAAATTTTTGGAATTCATTAGAAATAACTGGTCCAATTTCATCTACTTTTTCAATTGCTTTTTCATATTCTTCATTAGTAGTATCGATAGTATTTCTAATAGAAATAATTGTGACATCACTTTCATAAGCATCACTTAATTTAAAATATTTCTTAACTACTTTATAAGCTTCATCTTTAGAAGAAGCGTTATCTAATTCATTACATAATTCTTCAATCTTTTTTGAATAAACTTTTTCGTTAGGAATGTGTTTCTTCATTTCTTCAAATTTCATATGTTCTCCTTAAGAAATTAAACCAATTTCTTTAATACCAAATAATTTTTTAACCCACTTTGTCATAAATAAGTTTCGCCAATAATTAAATCCAACAACATTAGCGTTATAAGCTTGAGATGAACTGAAATATCTTTCATTTGTATCTTCTACAACACTAAATTCCTTTTTAATTAAATCTACATTTTTAATTTTCTTATCAATTAATACCTTATTAGATGTTTTATATAAATCTTCTAATTCTAAATATTTTTCTCTAAATAATTCAGGTTTTATATCTTGATAATCTTTTCCTTCTTTATCTTCTTTAAATTTATTTAAAGATTCAATTTCGTTAATATTTGTGTCTAATAAATCACAAATTCGATATAACGCTTGAGCTTTTTGATAAAGTAAGATATTTAAAGTTCTTTTAGATACATTAACTTTCTTTTTAAAAGAATACATAAATACAAAAGAGAAAATTAAATATGCAATATATGTTATTAAAATTGACGAAATAACAATAACACTCGTTGTAATAAACTTTTCGGTCATGCTTAAATTATTTAATAAAAGTCTTTATTTATCAAGTATTATCTATATTAATATAAATAAATTTTTGATATAATTTTATTTATGAAGAAACCAATTATTGCAATTATGTATGATTTTGATAAAACTCTTGCTGAAACAGATATGCAAAATTTTAGTTTTATTCCAAAATTAAATATGACAATTCCTGAATTCTGGGGAGAAACAGAAATAATAAGAAAAAAATATGATATGGATAAAATCTTATCATATATGTACACAATGATTTTAGAATGTAAAAAAAGAAATATTAAATTAACTAGAGAATATCTTAATAATTGTGGAAATGATATTAGATATTATAATGGTGTTACTTCTTGGTTCGATAGAATCAATAAATACGCTGAAGAAAATGACATAATCGTTGAACATTATATTATTTCTAGTGGAAATTTAGAAATTTTAGAAAAATCTTCTATTGCTAAAAATTTCAAAAAAATGTTTGCGTGTGAATTTATTTACGATAAAAATGGAGAAGCAATTTGGCCAAAAGCAATTGTAAATTATACTTTAAAAACACAATATATTTATAGAATTCAAAAAGGATTAATTGCAAATAATGATGATGGTGCAATTAACGAAAAAATGAAAAATAAAAGAATCCAATTTTCAAATATGATTTATGTTGGAGATGGATTAACTGATGTCCCTTCAATGATCATGGTTAAAGAAAATGGAGGAACTTCTATTGCAGTTTATCCTAAAAATCAAAGAGAAAAAGTTAATGAATTATTTGAAGATGAAAGAGTTAACTTCATTTGTAAAGCAGATTATTCTAAAGACAGTGAAATTGAAAGAATTGTTAAATTATTAATTGATACTGTTAAAATTAAATCTACTTTAGAAAAGAAAATAAATAAAGATAAGAAGGTTATATGATAGTATCTATTCTTCTTTTAGCCGGTAAAGGAATTAGATTAAATAAAGATACTCCTAAACAATTTATAAAAATAAATGATCAGGAGTTATTTTTATATCCTTTAAAGACTTTGCTTAATGTAGAAGATATTAAAAAGCATATTTTAGTAGTACCTAAAGATGATTATTTTAAAGTATCTAATATTTTAAAAAGAGAAAATTTAGATAAATTACCAATTTATTTAGTGGTTGGAGGTGAAAGTAGATGTGATTCTACTTTTAACGCTTTAAAATACATTAAAACTAATTTTAGAAAAGTAGATACTGTTTTAATTCATGATGCCGCAAGAGTTTTAGTGAGTGAATCAATCATAAAAAGAAATATTAAAGCATCTTTAACTTCCAACTGCATTACTACTTACATT
>CAVKZU010000136.1:0-759 GCA_963660725.1 Lachnospiraceae bacterium
GTTATAATCTGTATTAAAATACATACCCATATTTATTGCCCCCAATTGTTAAATTATATTATATCCTAAAATATTAGATTTTAAAACATATAATACAATGTTTGTAGAAATTACAAATAAATAAATTAAGTATCATAAAAATGTTTAAAGAATATAAAAGTCATTAAATATCTATGATTATGTTTCTTTTAGATAGTTTGATTTTTTTGATATGTTTTTAAAAGTAAGTTTTAGTAATAATTGTAAGTTTTTTTAAAATTTAGAAAATTCATAATTTTTATATTTTTTATTGTTCGCTTAAAAAATAACGATAAATATCGATATAATTTAATATTTTAGATAAAAAGTGAATAATAAAGCGAATAATAAAGCGAACTAGAAGCGGATAATAAAATTGAAAAAAGCGAATTATAAGTGCACAATAAATTTGAGGATATATTATGAAACTAATTAACAATTTTGAAGATGAAAAACAAGAATTTAAAACTTCTTTAGGAGAACTAGATAAAGGAATAGATTCATTATCTGCAATGTTAAATAAACATTGCGAAGGCACTGTTTATTATGGTGTAAGTAATAGTGGAGAAGTTATAGGATTAATGGACCAATTAGGAGAAGAAACTATTAAAAAGATTTCTACAAGAATTATAGAAATATTAAAACCTACAATTATTCCAGAAATTTCTATTGAAACTATTGATGATAAAAAGATAATTAAATTTTCTGCAAAAGGAAATAATCGTCCATATTCTTCTAGAG
>CAVKZU010000136.1:769-7930 GCA_963660725.1 Lachnospiraceae bacterium
CTTCTAGAGGTAATTATTTAATTAGAGTTGGAAGCGAAAACAAAAAGATTGAACCAGACTTACTTGGAGATTTATTTTTTGCGTCTGAAAGAGTTTCAATTGAAAACTTAGAAACTATAAACCAAAATTTAACATTTAGAGAATTAAAACAAATGTATGTTAGCGCAGGGTTAACAATAAATGATGAAAATTTTATCGAAAATATGCATTTTAAAGTTAATGGAAAATATAATTATTTAGCAAATTTACTTGCAGATCAAAATGATATTTCGATTAAAGTTGTTAGATTTTCAGGTAATGATAAGCTTCATATGATTTCAAGAAATGAATATGGATATAAATGTTTATTAATTGCAATGAAACAAGCAAGTGATTATATATTTTCAATCAATGAAACTAGAGTAGATATTGAATCATCTCTTGAAAGGAAAGAAGTTCAATTATTTGATCAACACGTTTTTGATGAAGCTTGGACTAATGCTTGTCTTCATAATAAATGGATAAGAAATGTTCCACCCGCAATATATATTTTTGATAATAGAATAGAAATTATTTCAACAGGTGGATTACCTTTTGATTATTCAAAAGATAGTTTTTATGCAGGAGTATCTAGACCTGTTAATCCTAGTTTAGAAAGAATTATGGGACAATTAAATCTTATTGAACAAACTGGGCATGGTAATTTAGCAATCATTGCTAAATATGGTAAGAAAGCTTTTGATATTGGAGAAAATTTTATAAATGTTACTATTCCATTTGCGTTTGTTCCTACTATGGCGAGTATAAATAATCTTAAGTTATTACCACAAGAAGAAAATGTTTTAAGTGCAATTAAAAATCATCCAACCTATACCATAAAACAAATCTCTGAAATTGTAGGACTTGGTTCAACAAGAGTAAATGAAATTATTAGTGTTTTAAAAGATAAAGGTATTGTTGAGCGTATTGGTAGTAAAAAATCAGGATATTGGAAAATACATTAATTGTTTTCTTTAATAAAGTGAATAATAAAGTGAATAATAAAGCGAACTAGAATCGAACAATAAAATTATAGTTTATCAATAATTTATTTCTTGAATTATTGCTGATTTTCAAGGATAGGCAACGTAACATTTAAAATATCTTTACAAGCATCTCAAATTAGCGTATCCTATAGAAGATCGGTACCTAGGAATCTTTCGAAGCCCTAGGTCATTTTTTTAGGGACTTGCATAATATAAAGAATTTAAAACAAATAAAGAATTAATGAAATTGAATTTTAAAATAAATTGCAATTTTATTTTTTTGATGTATAGTTATAGCAATAGGGCCCACTGCACCTCTTATTAATTTATTAATAATGTGTCCCAATGTGGGACTTTTTTATAGGGTAACAACTATATCCTTCTAAAGACAAATGGAAAATGAATTTTAAAAAAAACTAGAAAAATTAATTAATAAATATAAGAATGATATTTCTTTAAAACACATTGGATTTCCTACTAACTGGAAAGAAATATTATCATTTCAAAATGGTTTAAATACTAATCATCAATCAATACTCAAGGAATAAATTTACCTTGGGTATTTTTAATTTTGACTTTTTAAATAAAAATATATTAAGAAAATCAGTATTTAATTTGGATAAAGGTAGAAATTTAAAAAACATTTAATTATAATTACAAATAGAGTATCAATTACTTGATACTTATTATATATATTTTATTTAAGTCAAAATTAAAAATATAAACATACAAAATATTTTATATATCTTAATTACCAATACTTATTTTAAAAATATTTTAAATTTTAATAAGGAGAAAAAAGATGAACACAACTACATGGATTGCAATTAGTGTTGTTTTAGCTATTGTATTCTTTGCACTTGGTTTTATTACTTGTTTTCTTATTCCTCATTTTTCTAAGAAGAGGGCAGAAAGCAAAGCAAGTAAAATCATAAAAGATGCAGAAATTAAAGCAGAACACATTGAAAAGAATGCTCAACTTGACGCAAAGCAAACTGTTGCAGAAATGAAAGCAGAAGCTGAAAAAGATATCAAAGAAAGAAAATCAGATGTCTTAGCAAGTGAAAAGAAATTAGATCAAAGAGAAACTTTAATCAATAATCGTGACGCTCAACTTTTAAAGAAAGAAACAATTCTTGATGAAAAAGAAAAGTTAGTAGATTCTCAAATTGAAGAAAACAAGAAAAGACAAAAACAATTACAAGAAAAGATTAATTCAATCTTAGAAGAACTTGAAAAGGTTGCTAACTTAACTGAAAAAGAAGCAAGAGAAGAAATCTTCAAAAGAGTTGAAGAAAAAGAAGCTAATCAAATCGCTAAATTCATGAAAGAAAAAGAAGAAGAAGCTCATGAAAAAGCAGATGATACTGCAAAAGATATTCTTGCAAATGCAATTGCAAGACATTCTCAAGAAGTCACAACTGAAAGAACTGTTAATGTTATTTCAATTCCAAGTGATGAAATGAAAGGTAGAATCATTGGAAGAGAAGGAAGAAATATTAAATCACTTGAAGCAGCACTTGGGGTTGATATCTTAATTGATGATACACCAGAATCAATTACAGTTAGTTGCTTTAACCCAATTAGAAGAGAAATCGCTTCAAGAGCATTACAAATTCTTGTTAAAGATGGAAGAATCCAACCAGGAAGAATTGAAGAAGTCGTTGCTAAATGTAAAAAAGAAGTTGATGAACAAATCAAAAAAGCTGGTGAAGACGCTATCTTCAAACTTGGAATTGGTAAGATGGATAAAGAACTTGTTATGAATATTGGAAGACTCAAATACAGAACAAGTTATGGACAAAACCAATTAGAACATTCAATTGAAACTGCAGAACTCGCTGGAGTTATGGCAGCTGAACTTGGCTTAAATCAACAAATTGCAAAACGTGCAGGTTTATTACACGATATTGGTAAAGCAAGTGATTTCGAAGTTGAAGGAAGCCATGTTGAAATTGGTGCTAGACTTGCTAAAAAGTGTGGTGAAAATGATATTGTTATTAACGCAATTGAATCTCATCATGGTGATACCCCAATTAAATACGTCATTTCAAATCTTGTCATTGCAGCAGACACTTTAAGTGCAGCTAGACCTGGCAGTAGAAGTGAAACATTAGAAACATACATAAAAAGACTTGAACAATTAGAAACTATATGTAAATCATATGATGGAGTATTAAATTGCTACGCTATCTCAAGTGGTAGAGAAGTTAGAGTTAATGTAATTCCTGAAAAGATTGATGATTTACAAGCATTCAAACTCGCTAAAGACATTAAAGACCGTATTGAAAATGAAATGCAATATCCAGGTCAAATTAAAGTTAATGTTATTAGAGAATACCGTGCTATTGAAACAGCAAAATAATTATGAATATTTTGTTTGTTGGTGATATTGTTGGAAAGGTTGGAAGAAAGGCTTTGAAAGAAAACCTTTCTTTTATTAAGAACAAGTACAATATCGATTTTACCATCGTTAATGGAGAAAATATCTCAAATGGTAGAGGAATCAACAATGCACATTATAACTTCCTTACTAATTTAGATATTGATTGTATTACCCTTGGTAATCATTACGTAGACAAAAAAGAAGAATTAAAGATGTTTATTGATAACGACAATATCGTAAGACCATTAAACATTAAAGATGATTCTATTAAAGGGGAAGGAAGTAGGGTATTTGATTTAGATGGTGTTACTATTAGAGTAACAAATATCTTAGGGCAAGTATTCATGAAAGAAGAAGTTATCCCTCCATATGAAGCAATATCAAACCTCTTAATGAATGATACAAGTGATATTCATATTATTGATTTACACGCAGAAGCTAATGGGGAAAAACAATCTTTAGCACATGCTTTTAAAGGAGAAGTTACAGCAATTCTTGGGACTCATACCCATGTTCAAACTAAAGACGCACAAATTATTGGAAAAACTGCATATATCTCAGATGTTGGGATGTGTGGAGATAAAAATGGAATCTTAGGATTTGAAGAAGAAAGTGTTATTGCAAAACAACTCTTACATCAAAATGTAGTTATGTCACTTAATGATGATGCTCCATATGTCTTTAGTGCAGTAGTTATTACTATTGATGATTTCTTATTTACCCCACTTAAAATTACCCCAATATATCTTGAAAAAGGAGAATAAACTGATGAGAGAAATTAAATACTTAAAAAAACCTGATTATAAAAGTTCTATTAAAAGAAATGGTGAAATAGATACCCTTCATTATGTTTATGATCCATCTCAAGAATTAGTAGATACATTAGAAAATAAAAAATACTTTATCAAAACTCATGGATGTCAAGCAAACCATAGGGATGAAGAAACAATCGCTGGAATTCTATCTACCTTAAAGATGAAAAGAACAGAAGATATAAATGATGCTGATATCATTTGTATTAATACTTGTAGTGTTAGAGAAAACGCAAATGACAAGGTATATGCTGAACTTGGAGATATCAAACATCTAAAAGCCAAAAAGAAAGATTTAATCTTAATGGTAGCAGGATGTATGATTGAAACAGAAGATACCTTAAACAAAGTCATTAATGTTTATCCACATGTTGATATCATCTTTGGTACCCATGAAATTAATTCTTTGATTAAGTTACTTGATGAATATATCACAAGTAACTACAAAACCCGTATTGTTAATGTTTCTAGTAAGGAAGGGGAAATCGTTGAAGATTTACCTGTTACTCGTGATAACAAGTTTAGTGCATTCGTTAATATCTCATTTGGATGTGATAACTTCTGCACTTATTGTATTGTCCCACTTACTCGAGGAAAAGAAAGAAGTAGAAACATTAAAGATATCATTAGAGAATGTGAATTATTAAAAGCTCAAGGATATAAGGAAGTTACTCTCCTTGGTCAAAACGTTGACTCATATGGAAAAGATTTAAATTATGAAGTCACCTTTGCAAATGTTTTAGAAGAAGTTGCAAAACTTGGTATTCCTAGGGTTAGATTCTTAACTTCATATCCAAACTACTTCAAAGATGATGTTATTGAAGTTATGAAGAAATATCCTAACATCATGAAATATATCCACCTTCCATTCCAAAGTGGTTCTAATTCAGTTTTAAAAAGAATGGCAAGAAGATATACAAGGGAAGAATATCTTGATCTTGTTAACCGTATTAAAAAAGAAATCCCAGATATTTCTTTTTCAACTGATATCATTGTTGGATTCCCAAATGAAACTGAAGAAGAATTTGCTGATACAGTTTCCCTTGTAAAAGAAGTTGAATACACTAGTGCATTTACATTTATATATTCACCTCGTGAAAAAACTCCTGCTGCAAAAATTGAAGACAAGATAGATTATAAGACCAAGGTTAGAAGGTTTAAGGAATTAACAAGTGCATTAGAAGTTTCAATTGAAAAGAAAGCTAAAGAACTTGTTGGGAAAACTCTCCCAGTCCTTGTAACAAGTGTTTCTAAAAAAGATGAGAATATGTTAACAGGTACTTTAGAAAATAATAAGAGTGTTAACTTTAAAGGAGATCCATCTTTAATTGGATCAATCATTAATGTTAAAATAGTAGAAAGTAAAACTTACTCTTTACTTGGAGAAATCGTTAATGATTAAAAATGAATCAATATTAAAAGATATATATTCAATTAAAGAAGAGGTTTCATCCTCTTCTTTAATTTTAGAATATAAATCTTTAAAGAAACTTGTTAATTCATCTTATTATAAGGATAAGATAAACAGAATGAATTATTATAAGAATTGTCCTACCCAAGGTATGGACAATTCGATATATCTTGAATTAAAAAAAGAATTAGATAATGATCCTTTACTTTCTAATTATGAAGTTATATCTAATGAGGTTAGGGATTATTTAGAAGAAATCAAAAGTCAAATCATCAAAATTAAATAAAAGGAGAAATACATATATGGAATTAAACCAAAATTCTTTAATCTCAAATAAAAAGAAATTACCACATATTATATGTGTTATGGGACCTACCTGTTCTTCTAAATCATCTTTAGGGGAAAAACTCCATGATGTACTCCCTAATTCAATCATTGTAAATTTTGATGCATTCCAAATCTTTAAAGAAATGGATATTGGTACTGCTAAACCATCAAAAGAAGAATTAGAAAGAGGATATTATTATTTTTATGATTTACTCCCTTTAAGTGAAGAGAATAACATCTATTCATATCAAAAAATGGTAAGACCATTTCTTGATATGAATGAGAATAAAACTATTATATTAATTGGAGGAAGTGGATTATATCTAAAAGCCCTTTTATTTAATTATATCTTTAATGAAGAAGATATTAAAATGCCATCTGACTACTATAAAGATTCATCTAATGAAGAAATATGGAACATCCTAATGGAAAAAGATCCTTCCTCCTTAAAGAATATCCATATAAATAATCGTAAAAGACTGTTAAGGGCACTCTTTATTAATGAAACAAGTAATAAAACCAAGGAAGAAGTAAATAACAATAAACATAATGAACTCTTATATAATGATTCATTATTTATATTCATTAATCCAGAAAGGGAACTTCTCTATGAGAAGATCAATCTTCGAGTAGACTTAATGCGTAAAAATGGATTAACTGAGGAAGCTTTGAGGCTCTTAAAGGAATATCCAAAGGATACAAAATCACTAGAAGCAATTGGATACAAGGAATTTAAAGAACTCTTAAACGAGAACTTAACTGAAGATGAAGTATATGAGTTAATCAAAAAGAACACTAGAAACTACGCTAAAAGGCAGGTTACTTTCTTTAAACATCAATTCCCCCAAAAAGAAGAATTCCTTTCCCCTAATGATGCTTTTAACTTCATTCTAGATACATATGACATAGAGAAGTAAGTGGTAATCCCCCTTACTTTTTTTCATGTATATTGTATCTAGAGCATTAAAATTGACACAATTTTTATATGATACTAAAAAACTACTAGATTATTTTTTTATTTATATTACAATATAAGTGTCTATAAGCATAGACAGATATCTTAATTTTTAATCAAACATTCGAGAAAATCGGACTTTTATTAGTTTCTAATAAATCTAAAGTTCTTGACAATTTGATTTTATAAGAGTTAAGATACTACTAGAAAAATTTTTAATTGGTAGGAAATAAAAGTTTTTCTAACAAATAAATTTTAGGAGATTA
>CAVKZU010000137.1:0-1944 GCA_963660725.1 Lachnospiraceae bacterium
ATCAAAAATGATCCATCTATTACTGTAGAAAATTTAGCTTCATTGAGTAAATTAAGTAAAGCAACTATCCAAAAATATTTAAAGGAATTAACTAAAGAAAATATAATTGAAAGAAGTGGTAACAAAAGAAAAGGTTATTGGGTAATTAAATAAAATTAATTAATATGTTTAATGAAAAATAGATTATAAAGACAAAGTATGAATTGAATTATTTTTAGAATTTTCAGCGTCTATTTTTATCTAATTTATGCTAACTTTTATACTAGCTTTATTAATTAATTTTGATTTTTTGTCGGAATATTTCTTGTTGCTTTTTTCCGACAAAACTTTATAATAAAATTAATAGGTAATATTTATGGAATTTTATGGAAGAAAAGAAGAACTAAAAGCAATAAATTATATTTTAAATAAAGATGGTTTTAATGCAGGAATTATTTATGGAAGAAGACGTTTAGGGAAAACTGAATTACTTAAATACTCTTTTGAAAATTCAAATAAACCATTCATTATTTATCAATGTAACCAAGAAAGTGAAAAAAGTAATATTAAAGATCTCACTGAATTAATAAAAGAAACATTAAATATTAAGAATTTATATTTTGAAAGCTTTATTGATGTAATTGAATATTTATTTGAATATGGAATAAATAATGAATTACTTTTTTGTATTGATGAATATCCATATATTAGAAAATTAATTGGAGGATTAGATTCAAAATTACAAAGAATAATCGATAAATATCAAAAAGATACTAAAATTAAATTCTTTTTACTTGGTAGTAGTATCACTACAATGGAAGGAATACTAAGTGAAAATAATCCATTATTTAGAAGATTTAATCTAACAATATTATTAAAAGAAATGAATTATTATGATTCTTCATTATTTTATAAAGATTTTTCAAATGAAGATAAAGTAAAGCTTTATGCAGCATTTGGAGGAGTCCCATTTTATAATAAACAAATTGATAGTAACTTAAGTGTTCAAGCAAATATCATTAATTTATTAAGTGGAGAATTTTCGCATTTACTTTCAGAAATTACTTCAAATATCAAAGAAGAATTATCAAAAATCAATAATTGCTATGCGGTATTTTCTGCAATTGCAAATGGAGCATTCCATTATTCAGATATTTTATCTAAATCAAATATAAATACTTCAAGTTCACTTTATGATACTTTAGAAGTATTAGAAAAGATGGATTTAATTAGTTATGTTTCTCCAATTAATGAGAAAAATAATAAGAAAAAATCTGGATATGTTTTAACGGATAGTGCACTTTATTTTTATTATCGTTATATTTACCATAATCTTTCTATGAAACAAGTTTTAACGGATACCATGTTTTATAAAAAATATATTGAAGATGATTTTTTAAAGGTAGTAGTTCCTAAAACTTTTGAAAAAATATCTAAGGAATATTTAATTAGAAAGAATAAAGAAGGTAAAATGGATCCTTTAATTTTAGATATTGGATCATATTGGTACGACAATCCAAAAGAACATAAAAATGGTCAATTTGATTTAGTTACAAAAACTGAAAAAGGATATATTGTTTACGAAGTTAAATTTACTAATTCTAAGATTGATAATCATATTGTTAAAGAAGAATTAGATCAAGTTGCTAATACTAAATTAAATCCAATAAATCTTGGGTTTATTTCTAAAAGCGGATTTAATATTACAAACGATAATAATTATATTTTAATTACATTAGATGAAATGTATTTATAATTTAATGACTGTTACTAAGCGAAAAATAGATTTAGTAACAGTTTTTTATACTACCTTAGACTGTTTTATAATTAAAAATAGTAAATAATCGTCCGTGAATCGTTCGCGAAACATTTTTTTGTGAACGATTATTGAAGCAATTAATTAAAATTTTTAAAATAAATATTTTTAGTTATAAATTTATAGAGATTTAAAAGTACGTTAAATAT
>CAVKZU010000137.1:1954-11710 GCA_963660725.1 Lachnospiraceae bacterium
GACTGTTACTAAGCGAAAAAAAATAGATTTAGTAGCAGTTTTTTTTATCCAATTTTATATTTTTAATTAAAAGTAGTGATTAATCGTTCGTGAATAGTTCGTGAATAGTTCACGAATCGTCCACGGATTCGACCGCGAATCGTTCGCGAATCGTTCGCGAACGAAAAAAAGAACGATTGATAAATTAAAAAATATCAATTTTTGAAGGTTTTTAGTCATTTTTTAACAAAAAATAAAATGCAATATAGTGCAAGTTGCATTTCTTTCTAAGAAAGCTATAATATAAATATGGAAGAAAAAGAATTAATTGAGAACTTGTTAAAAAGAGTAGAAATGTTAGAAGAAAAAGTTAAAGAGTTAGAAAATAAAAATCTGGATAAAGATAAGGAAGTAGTTAAAATTAAACCTGAAAGAGGTACATATACAAAACTTGTTATTGATTATATAAATCAAAGGATAGAAGACGCTAAAAAAGAAGGTAAAAACTATGTTGAATTAAGTGCATTAGAAATTCAAAAAGCAGTAAGACTTAAAAATAGAATTCCTTTAGTGTGCAAAGCAATGAGAAAATGCATGGATAGAAATTCAGTAATTATGCATAAAACACCATCAATGCAATCTTCAACATTAACGATTAGATATTCCCTTATAGATCTTTTCAAAACTTATGAAAATTGTTATTAATATTAACTCATTAGTGATTATTTAGTAGATATTTATATAACAATTATTTTATTTAAGAAGTGTCTAAATGATGCTTCTTTTTAGTTTAATGTTGCAAATAATGTTGCATTTATAGTTGCAAATAATGTTGCAACATTATATAATAGATACAAAGAAATGAGGTTTTAATATTATGTATGAAAGCGAAAAAATGGAATTTAAAAAGGAAATAAATGATAAATTGGAAAAAGAAGTTGTGGCTTTTTTAAACTCAAAAGGTGGACATCTTTATTTTGGAATAGACGATGATGGAGAAACCACTTATAACTTTGATGATATTGATCAAGCTCAACTAACAATAAGAGATAGAATTAAGGATAGAATTGCACCTTCTCCAATTGGATTTTTTGAAATAATAGTAGAAGAAAAAAATAATAATAAAATAATTCATTGTATTGTAGCATCAGGTAATGAAAAACCATATTATATTAAGCGATTTGGAATGTGTCCTTTAGGAAGTTTTATAAGGGTAGGAAACTCTTCAATTCCTTTAACTGAAAAACAAATCTTTGATATGTATTCAAAAAGGACAAGAACATCATTAATAAATATTATTTCTCCACTTAAAAATCTAACTTTTACCCAACTTAAGATATATTATGAAGGAATTGGATATGAATTAAATGAAAATACTTTAACTCAATTAAATTTTAAAATGGAAAATGGCGAATATAATTATTTAGCATATCTTTTATCGGATCAAAATAGTTTGGTTATAAATGTTGGTAAATTTAAAGGAAGTGATGTTAGTGAGCTTATAGAATTAAAGTCATTTTCAAATCAATCATTAATCAAAACAACAAACGAAATTCTAGATTACATTGAAAGTCAAAATAGAACATTTACTAAAATTGAATCTCCTAAAAGGATTGAAGAGAAGTTATTTGATAAAATTGCAATGAGAGAAGCAGTGATTAATGCACTTGTCCATTCAGATTATACATATGAAAATTCTCCTACATTTAGAATCTTTGAAGACCATATTGAGATTATTTCAGTAGGAGGACTCCCTGAAGGGATTGAAAAAGAAGAATTTTTAAGTGGATTTATGTCCCCTAAAAATCCTCAATTAATGAAAATATTTAGGGATTTAGGATTTGTAGAACATATGGGAACAGGGATTATAAGAATCTTAAAAAAATATGATAAATCCATATTTATTTTTATGCATAACTTTATTAAAGTATCTATCCCATTTAATTTAAATAATAAAATTATTAAAAGATCTTCATCCTTAGATAAATATAAAAATAATAAAGATATAAGTTCTAGACAAGAAGATTTAATTGAATTAATTAAAAAATTTATCAATATTAATCAAGAAGAAATGGCTAAAGAATTAAATGTATCAAGATATACAATTATTAGAGATTTAAAAGATTTAGAAAATAAAAATATCATTTATCGAGAAGGATCAAATAAAACTGGTACTTGGAAAGTAAATGAATAAAATTAGAAAGGAAGTATTTAATAAGTATTTCCTTTTTATTTATTTTTAATCGATTTTAATTGTTTTATTTAAATAATGGTGTAATATATTAGTGATATATCAGAGAAGAAGAAGGTACGAGAATATGACTCCATACGAATACTTAAAACACGAAATTATAATTGGGAATATGCTTCCTGGTAGTGTAATTGATGAAAAAGAAATCTCTACTAAATTAAAAGTTAGTAGAACTCCGGTAAGAGAAGCAATATTAAGACTTAATGAAGAAGGATTTATTACAATTGTTCCTCGAAAAGGAACATTTGTATCTACCATTTCATTTAAAGGGATACAAGATGTTTATGAAATTAGATTATTAGTAGAACCTCAAATTATTGAAGGGGCGTGTGGAAAATATAATCAAGAAGAATTAATTAAATGGAAGGATTATTACCAAAAAGTCTTAAATGATATAAAAGCGACGCCTCCTACTAAACCCGATGCTAACCATGATATAGATAAATTGTTCCATACCTTTTTAGCAAGTCCTTTAAATAACTCCTTACTTACTAAAGGAATTGCTAAAATCATGGACAAAACTTCTAGAATTAGAAATTTAAGTAATATCATGATTGATAAACGTAAAGATCTAGCGTATGAAGAACATATTGAAATTCTAGATTATTTAATTCGAAATGATAAAGAAGGCGCTAAAAACGCAATGATAAAACATTTAAAAGATACATTGGAGGCATATTCTAAGCTTTAATTATGGAACTTTCCTTAATCTCATTACAACAAGTTGCAATCATGTTTATCATGATTGTACTTGGATTTATACTTACAAAAATTAAACTCGTTAGTCCAGATAGCAAGAAATCATTATCAAATATTCTTGTTTATCTTGTAGTTCCTTGTATGATTATTAATTCATTCTGTATTAGTTATGATGAAACGATTTTACAAAACTTATTATGGACATTCTTAGTAGCATTTATTCTATTAGTTGTAGGAATAGTAGTTAGTTTCTTACTTACTATTAAATACAAAACTAGTGATAAACCTATGCTTACATTTGGACTTATGTTTTCAAATGCTGCATATATGGGAATGCCTTTAATCCAAGCATTATTTAAAGAAACAGGAACAATTTATTGTGCAGCTTTCTTAACAGTATTTAATATCCTTTTATGGACTATTGGATATATGACTGTTTCTAAAACATTTAATTTAAAATCTACTTTAATTTCTATTTTAAAAACTCCAATCATTTATTCAATTATCATTGGATTACTCTTATTTGTATTTAAAGTAGAACTTCCTACTATTATTAAAACTCCAATCCAATTAATTGGGAATATGAATACCCCACTTTCGATGATTGTTACAGGTATGATTATTGGATCAAGTAATATTTTAAATGTATTAAAGAATAAATATGTTTGGATAAACGTTGGATTTAGACTTATTTTAATCCCATTTATCTGTTTAGGTGTTACTTATTTATTATCATACGCTCCAATTGATCATGAAGTATTAAAGATATGTTTTACTTTAATGGCAACTCCAACTGTTACAATTACTACAATCTTTGCAATTAAGTTTGGGTATAATGAAGATATTGGAGCAGGAATTGTTATTATATCAACCATCCTTTCAATCATTACTCTTCCATTATTTACCTTACTTGTAAATACAATATTATAGAAATATTTAAGAATCAGTGCTTATAAGAAGTGCTGATTTTTTTATCTATTTTTTCTCAAATTACTTGTTGTAGTAAGGAAAATGAGATAAAATAGTTAAAAAGGAGAAGACATGCAATACTTACCATATATTTTTTCAATTAATGAATTAAGTGATAAATTTAAAAATAAGAAACAATTAGATAATTGGATTTTTAATTTGAATAAATCTAAAAAAGTTAAAAAGATACGTAATGGACTATATGCTTCAATTGATCAACAAGGACAAATTTCAATATCAAAATACGAAATTGCATGTAAAATTACTAAAGATTCATTTCTTTGTTACCATAGTGCTTTAGAATATTATGGATTTTATAATCAAGTATTTAATGAACTTTATGTAGGGAGTACTTCTAAATTTAATTCATTTGAATTTGAAGGGATTACATATACTTCTAGAGTCATTAAAAATCTTATCCAAGTTAATGAAGATAAATTTAGGGATGTTAGAGTTACAAGTTTAGAGAGAACTGTTATTGATTGTATTAGTAATATTGATTTAGCAGGAGGGATAGAAGAACTATTAAATGCATTAGAAGGAATGCGTATTTTAGATGAAGATAAGCTATTAGAAATGCTTAAAATGTATGATGAAGTTTTCTTATATCAAAAAGCTGGATATATTTTAGAAGAATTTAAAGAAAGTTTAATGTTAAGTGATTCTTTCTTTGAAGAATGTAAAAAACATTTAACCAATCAAGTCAAATATTTCTTAGACGATGAATATAGCGATATTAAATATAATTCTAAATGGAAATTAATGTGTCCAGTTGATTTAAAATCAAGATTATATGGAGGTTACAATGAACTTATCAAAGCGAAATTTGAATGAATTAAGTGAAAAAACATATTTTATTAAAGATAATTTAGAAAAAATGGTAAGACTTGCTGAAATATTAAAATTTATAAATAATGATCCATTTTTAAAAGATAAACTAGTTTTAAAAGGTGGAACTATATTAATTTAAAGACATTACCACTTCAAAACTCACTCGGAATTTTTGCTTTTTCAAAGAAAAGTCGCTCCGAATTTTTGCATTTTTGAGAAAAACTCGCTCCGAATTTTTGCTTTTTTCTTTTAAATATTTATTAAAACATTTATAATTAATGTATAAATTAGAAGGAAAAAGTATGTATTTAAGAAGAAAAATTGATGATTTTTTAGATAATTGGTTAAAAAAAGAAGATAAAACACCGTTATTATTAGCAGGCATTAGACAATGTGGCAAAACAGAATCAATAAGAGAATTTGCAAAAAGAAACAATTTAGATCTTATAGAATTGAACTTTTGGAATAATCCGGAATTTTGTTCTTGTTTTGAAAAAGAATTAAATGTTGATTTCTTAATAAATAAATTGTCTTTATTATTTCCAGATCATAAATTTAATCATAAAAATACACTTATCTTTTTTGATGAAATCCAAGATTGTCCAAGAGCAAGATTATCTTTTAAAAATTTTAAAGATGATGGAAGGTATCTAGTAATTGGAAGTGGCTCATATCTTGGAATTAATGGATATGTAATCAATGACACAACACCTATTCCAATAGGATATGAAGAAGTAGTAAATATGAAAACTATGGATTTTGAAGAATTTTTATGGGCACTTGGATATACAGATGATCAAATTTATAACTTTTTAATTAAGAATTTTGAATCAAAGACTGAAATACCTGCTGATATACACAATCTTTTTAAAGACTTATTTTTAAAACATGCAAGTGTTAGTGGATTCCCTGAATCGATAGTTCAATACTTAAAATCAAAAAGAGTCCTTGATGCTTTTAAAATAACAAATAGAATTGTTTCAGATATAAAATATGATTTTGGTAGAAGAAAAGATAAACAAGGGAATCCAGTTTTTAAAACAAGAGAAGTTTCAAGAATTCAAAGTGTTTTTGATTTAATTCCAACATTCTTATCCAAAGAAAATAAGAGATTTATTGTTTCCAAAATTGAAGGGAACAATTCAACTAATAAACTTGATGCTATTGAATATTTGAAACAATCTCATATTGTTTCAAAAGTGTATAACTTAAATATCCCTTCACTTCCTTTAGTAGGAGAAAGAATAGTTTCCCAATTTAAACTTTTTCCAGAAGAAATAGGTATTGTTACTTCAATGTATGGGATAGAAACATTAGTTGCATTAAGTGAAGGTAATTTAGGTCAAGGGAAAGGTGCAATATATGAAGCATTAATATTTGATTCATTAAATAAAGCAGGTATTGATACATTCTATTTTGCAAAAGAAACTGGCCTTGAGATTGATTTTGTTATTTCGTATAAAGGGTATGCCACATTAATTGAAGCAAAAGCAAAAACAGGGAATACTAAATCAAGTAAAACTGTTATGCAACACCCAGAACATTATGGAAAAACTAAATTAATTAAAATTGGAGATTATAATATTAGTGAAGAAGGAGATATTATTACTATTCCTCATTATTTAACCTTTGTATTAGGTAAAGTTAAATATGATTTTTAATCATGTTTAAATTATAAGTGAGGAAGTGATGTTTATTAGAGTACAAAAAAATGCGATTTTTATCGCATTTTTTATATTTAGAAAATAATTATTATTCTTCACACTTATTCTTTAATGATTCATAAATTGAAACTAAAACATTAAAACGTGCTTTAGTTGTTTCTTTTATAAATTCTTTTTGAATATCGCTACATACTATTAAATCATTTAAATTATTAGGGATTTCATCAATAAAATCCAATATCAATGGTAATTTATTAATAATATTTGGAACGTTTCTTAATATGGAATCTTTTAATCCTAAATCTAAAAGCTTTTGGTTTTTAAATGCTTTGAAAAAATTTATGAGTTTGCCATTTTCAGTAAAATAACAAGTAACACCTAAAACACAAGAATCATCAAAAAGTGCTTTATCATTTAACCTATCTAACATTTGCTTTTCTGATATTTTATTATGAAATGAATTACCATTATCAAATACTGGTGCTAATCTTGATTCGGATTTTCCAATTGGTTCTATAAAATATCCCCAATTTGTATTATTTCTATCGTTATTATTAATTAAATAATCAACTATAAACATATCCCAAAATCTAATAAAAGTTTCTTCTTTATTTGTAATAAGTTCGGATTTTGTAATTGTGTTTAATACTTTGAAAATATCTGTAGAAGTTCCATCGGTATAATCTTGTTCATCAATATTTGATGAACTTTGGTTATTTGCAATACTTTTAAAATCATAAAATAACCCTTTTAAATTGAAATTTTTGCAAAGAACTACTAATTTATCTTTATCATATCCAAGTAATGTTTTATGAACTGGAAATCCAAGTATTTCATAAATGTGCGATCCAATATATTCAGATAATGGACTTGTAGAATATGAAATTTCAACTTTTCTCATTTCTTTGATATTTTTAGGATATTTTACGATATATTCTTCATTATTTAAAATAACGCCTCTTTTAATACCAGCATTTCCTCCAAAAGATCTATTTGTTTTTTCAAGAGTTTCAACGTTTATAAGTTCATTTACCATATTTTGAATTTTGCCTCCAAGGTTTTCCAATCTGAATAATTAAAAACTCCATCACTATAAGCGTTTTTTAACATAGTTTCTAAACTCCATTGCAAATCCTCACATTTAACTTCTTTCTCTTGATTAATCGCTTCTTTATATTCTTCAATTAAATTTAATAGAACCTTATTTAAACGAATATTTGAAATATCAATTGAATCATCTATAAAATTGTCTTTATCAAATTCCATATTGCTACCTCCAAATATTAAGTATTATTTAATATTTCTTTTTTTATTTTACCATAAATTAATTAATTATTGTTGAAATAGAAGACTTTAGTTTATTTAGATATTTGAATTTTAATTAGATTCAAATATTTAATTTTTTATTTGATAAATATTAACTGCAAAATATTCAAATAATAACTATTCAGTGCTTTACTAGTACTTATTGAGTATATTGAATACTTTAAATAAATATTAAATATTATAAAAATTCAACTATTTCATTAAAGAATGATGGTATTAAAAGTGATATAATATTTAATATTTATTTAAAGATAATATTAAGTATATAAATAAAAAGGAATTAATAAGAATGGGTAAAGTATTAAGTAACCAAGAAAGAGATGAATTACATAAATCTATATGGGCTATTGCAGATGATCTAAGAGGTGCAGTAGATGGATGGGATTTTAAATCCTATGTTCTAGGAATGATGTTTTATAGATATATTTCAGAAAACCTCACAAACTACATCAATAAAGGTGAAATTGAAGCAGGAGATACTAGTTTTGATTATGCTTTAATGAGCGATGAAGACGCAATTACAATTAGGGATGATATGGTAAATGAAAAAGGATTTTTCATTTTACCAAGTGAATTATTCTCAAACGTTGTTAAAAACTGTGAAAACCCTACTGCAATATTTAATAATTCATTAAATCAAATCTCTAATTTAAAAGATAACTTAAATGAATTCTTGGAACTTGTATTTAAACATATCCAAGATTCTGCAATTGGAACAGATAGTGAAAAGAATTTTAAAGGATTATTTGATGATATTGATCCAAATTCAAATAAACTTGGAAGTACAGTTGCTACAAGAAATAAAACCTTATGTAAAATCTTAAAGAAGATATCTGAAATTAAATTAGGTAACTACCAAGATAATTCAATTGATGCTTTTGGAGATGCATATGAATATTTAATGGGGATGTACGCTTCAAATGCTGGTAAATCAGGAGGGGAATTCTTTACCCCTCAAGAAGTATCAGAACTTTTGATGAAACTTGCATTAAAAGATAAAAAAGAAGTAAATAAAGTATATGATCCTGCTTGTGGATCAGGATCATTACTTTTACAAGCAATTAAATTGCTTGGAAAAGATAACATCAAAAAAGGATTCTATGGACAAGAGAAAAACATTACAACTTACAACTTATGTAGAATTAATATGTTCTTACATGATGTTGATTTTGATAAGTTTGATATTGCATGTGAAGATACTTTAATTTCTCCTGAGCACCAAAATGAAGAACCATTTGATGTAATTGTATCTAATCCTCCTTATTCAATTAAATGGGAAGGAGACGATAACCCAATCTTAATCAATGATTCAAGATTTTCTCCAGCTGGTGTTTTAGCACCTAAAAGTAAAGCTGATTTTGCCTTTGTTATGCATATTTTATCATCTCTTTCAAGTGATGGATGTGCATCAATTGTATGTTTCCCGGGTATATTTTATCGAGGAGGAGCAGAACTTAAGATTAGAAAATATTTAGTAGATAATAACTTTATTGATACAATTATCCAACTTCCTGAAAATTTATTCTTTGGGACAAGTATTTCTACCTGTATCATGACTTTAAGAAAAAATAGAACTGATACTATTATTGCATTCATTGATGCAAGTAAAGAATTCCAAAAAGTAACTAATAACAATAAGTTAAGTGAAGATAATATCAATAATATTTATAACTACTACATGGAAAGAAAAGAAATAGACCATATTGTTAAATTAGCAAGTTATGACGATATCAAAAATAATAACTACAACCTTTCAGTATCAACTTATGTAGAAAAAGAAGATACAAGAGAAGTAATCGATATAAATATACTTAATAAAGAAATAGAAGAAATCGTTAAAAAAGAAGAACTATTACGTAAAGAAATAGACAAAATCATCAAGGAGATAGAAGAAAATGAGTAAACTTGATGAATTAATAAATGAATTATGCCCTAGTGGGGTTGAGTATAAAAAAATTGGTGATTTAATTGAAACTGCTCCTAAATCTAAAAAAGGTGTTAATCAAATTAACTTAATGGAAAGTGGAAATATTATTG
>CAVKZU010000138.1:0-11539 GCA_963660725.1 Lachnospiraceae bacterium
ATCCTGCTGAAAAGCAATGGTATGTTGCAACTACATATACAGGACAAGAACAAAAAGTTGCTCAAAACTTACGTAATAGTGTTGAAAACTTAGGATTACAAGATAAAATTTTTAGAATTATTGTTGCTGAAGAAAAAGAAATGCTTTTTGATGATTATGGTCAACCAATCATGAAAAAGGATAAAGCTACAGGTAAAATGGAACAAAAATATAAAATTCATAACTTATATGGAGGTTATATCTTTGTTGAAATGATTATGACTGATGATACATGGTATGTTGTTAGAAATACAATGGGAGTTACTGGTATTATTGGTTCTTCTGGTGGAGGTCAAAAACCTGTTCCTGTTTCAAATTCTGAAATGGAAGATATCTTAAAAAGAATGGGTATGGTTGATGATAACATGTATAGTAAATATAATGTTGGTGATCAAGTCAAAGTTGTTCATGGAACATTTAAAGATACTGATGGTATTATTAAATCAATTGATAAAGAAACTGGAAAAGTTGTCATTGAAACTATCTTCTTTGGTAAAAGAACTCCTATTGAAGTTGAATTTAGTGAAATCACAAGAATGTAATTATTAAAGATGGTCAAAAAATGTTTGACTATCTTTTTTAATGTGTATATAATAGTTGAGACATATTTTGTGTGTCCTCTTTTTGTACTGAAAATGTATAGAAAGTTGGTAGGAGAAGGGCGATAACTTCTTACTACAAAGTTATTTTATAAGGAGAACTAAAAATGGCTAAAAAAGTCGCAAAAGTCGTTAAAATGGAACTTCCAGGTGGCGAAGCAAAACCAGGACCAAAATTAGCAAGTGCTGGTGTTGTTATGCCAAAATTCTGTACAGAATTTAACGCAAAAACAGCTGATAGAAAGGGTGAAATCGTCCCTGTTATCATTACAGCTTTCGAAGATAAAACATTCTCAATGGAAATTAAAACATCTCCAGTTAGTGGTTTATTATTTAAAGCTGCAGGTATTAGCAAAGGAAGTGCTAATGCAAAAACAACAATCGTTGGACAAGTTACAAAAGAACAAATTAGAAAAATTGCAGAATACAAAATGCCAGATTTAAATGCAAATGACATTGAAGCTGCTATGAAGATTGTTGAAGGTAGTGCTCGTAACATGGGCATTAAAGTCGTTGATTAATTTTAGGAGTTTAGAATATGAAATACGGAAAAAAATATAACGAAGTTTTAAAATTAATCGATCAAGATAAAGTTTATTCAATTCACGAAGCTTGTGAATTAGTTAAAAAAACATCAACAACTAAGTTTGATGCAACTGTTGGAATCAATTTCCATTTAAACATTAATACAAAAGCTGCTGATCAACAAATTAGAGGAACTGTTGTTCTTCCTAATGGAACAGGTAAAGAAGTTAAAGTTTTAGCTATTACTAACAAAGTTGATGACGCTTTAAAAGCTGGTGCAGATTTTGCAGGTGGTAAAGAATTATTAGAAAAAATTACATCTGAAAAATGGTTTGGATTTGACGTTATGTGTGCAACTCCAGATATGATGGGTGAAATTGGTAAAATTGGTAGAGTTTTAGGTCCTAAAGGCTTAATGCCAAACCCAAAAACAGGTACAGTTGGTCCAGATATCGCTAAAATGGTTAGCGAATTAAAAGCTGGTAAAGTTGAATACCGTGCTGATAAAGATGGTAACGTCAATTTAGGTGTTGGTAAAGTTTCATTCGAAGCTGATAAGCTCGAAGAAAACGTTACTACTATTGTCAAACAAATTTTAAAAGTTAGACCACAAAGTGTTAAAGGAGACTATGTCTTATCATGCTTCTTATGCACAACTATGGGCCCATCAATTAAAATTGATTTTGCTCTTTAGTAGATATTAAATTATTAAGTAGGAGAATATACCTAAGACAGTAACGGGGAAACCTTAATTATGTTACCGAGGTAAAACCTTATGTATATTTATCCTCAATATATAAGGAGGGAAAAATGAATCAAGAAATCTTAAATGAAAAAGCTGAAGTTGTTTCTCATATTAAAGATTTAGTTAAAGATTCACAAGGTGTCGTTGTTTGCGAATATCGTGGATTAACAGTTGCTGAAGTTTCTTTAATTAAAAAAGAATTAACAAAGCTTGATGCACATTGCAGTGTTTTCAAAAACTCATTAGTTAATCGTGCTACTGAAGAAGAATTCAAAGGATTTGAAGAATA
The DNA here is from genome assembly GCA_963660725.1 of Lachnospiraceae bacterium. Taxonomy (GTDB): domain Bacteria; phylum Bacillota_I; class Bacilli_A; order RFN20; family CAG-826; genus Onthovivens. The sequence continues at coordinate 2,198 of CAVKZU010000138.1, forward strand.
TTTAACAGGTCCTAATATGTTCGTCTTCTTTAAAGATCCTACAAATGGTTCTTTAAAACAATTAGCTAAATTTGCTAAGAAATATGACTGCTTAAAGATTAAAGGTGGTATTATCGATTCAAAAGTTCAAGACGATCAATATGTTAAAGTTCTTGCTAACTTACCATCAAAAGAAGGACTTGTCTCTATGTTATTAAGCGTATTACAAGCTCCAATCAGAAATCTTGCTTATAGCTTAGATCAAGTTGCAAGTAAGAAATAGTTTGCTAAATATATACGGAGGAAATTTAAAATGGCAAAATTAACAAATGAAGAAATTATCTCAGCTGTTGAAGAAATGACAGTTGTTGAATTAAACGAATTAGTAAAAGCAATCGAAGAAAAATTCGGTGTTAGCGCAGCTGCTCCAGTCGCAGCAGCAGCTCCAGCTGAAGAAGATGAAAAGAAAGGACCAACAGAAGTTTCTTTAATCTTAAAAGCAGTTGGCGGAAGTAAAGTTGGCGTCATCAAAGCTGTCCAAGCAATCACAGGTTTAGGATTAATGGATGCTAAGAAATTAGTCGATGCATGCCCAGCTACTATTAAAGAAAACATTTCACCAGTCGAAGCAGAAGAACACAAGAAAGCTCTTGTCGCTGCAGGTGCTGAAGTTGAAGTTAAATAGTTTTTCTAAATAGAAATCTAGCCTGTCTATAGCTTAAATTTGCTATAGGCAGGTTTTTGCCTATTAACAGGAGAGAGAAAATGAGCCATTACTTTGTAGAAGACACAACTCTAAATAAAGATCCAAAAATCATTGATTTTGAATTTTTTGGATACAAAGTAAAGGTGGTTAGCGATAAAGGGACATTCTCTAAATATAGAGTTGATTTAGGAACAAGTATTTTTATTAAAACTCTCGTTACTCTACCTTTAAAAGGAAAAATCCTTGATTTAGGATGTGGAAATGGAATTATTGGAATTTCGCTTAAAACTTATTTTAAAGATGAAATTGAAATAGAATTTAGCGATATCAATAATTATTGTGTTGATTTAACAAAAGAAAGTCTTAAATTAAACAATATGAATGCAAAAACATATTGTTCAAATGGACTTTTAGAAATTGATTCAAAATATGATTATATTTTATTAAATTCACCAATTTCTTGTGGGAAAGAAGTTTGTTTTAATTTATATAACGAATCAAAAAAGCATCTTAATGAAAAAGGAAAACTAGTTATTGTGATACGTAAAGACAAAGGTGCTTTATCTCACGTAAAATATCTTTCTTCTTTATTTGAAAATGTAGAGGTAATAAATAAAGAAAAGGGATATTACATTATTAGTAATTATTAATTAAAGGAGTGACAAATGAAATCTTATAAAGATTATCCAAAACTTAACAATGATCGTATTAATTTCTCAAAAATTGGTGGTAGTTTAGAATTACCATATCTTTGCGAAATTCAAACAGATTCATACAAACAATTCTTAGAACATGGTATTGATGAAGTTTTTAAAGATGTTTTTCCAATTGTAAATCACAATGGAACATTAACTTTAGATTACATTAGTTGTAGACTTGAAACACCTAAGTATAGTTTCTTACAATGTAAAGAAAAGGATTTAACTTATAACGCACCATTAACAGCAACACTTTCATTATCAAATAAAGAAAATGGTGGTCAAGCTGTTGTTAGTGATGTTTTTATGGGTGAAATTCCATTAATGACTGAAAGTGGAACATTTATTGTAAATGGTGCTGAAAGAGTCATTGTTTCACAAATTGTTAGATCTCCAGGCGCTTATTTAAGTAAAACTTTTGATCCTAAAACTGGTAAAACATTATACAATGCAGATTTAATTCCTTCCCGTGGTACATGGCTTGAATTTGAAACAGATTCAAAAGGTATTATTTGGGTAAGAATTGACCGTCAAAAGAAGATGCTTGCAACTATTTTATTAAAAGCATTAGGACTTGATGGAGAAGGTGAAATCGTTCGTGTTTTTGGTGAAAGAGCAAACTTAATCGAAACAATCGAAAAAGATACACCAAAAGAAGGCGTTATTGATAATTCAACCGCTAATTCTTTAAATTGTTTAAAGACAATCTTTACAAAATTAAGACCAGGTGAACCTTTAACTGATGAAGGTGCTCACGAATTCCTTATTCAAAAATTCTTTGATGAAAAACGTTATGATTTAGGAAAAGCTGGTAGATTTAAATATGCTTTTAAATTAGGTATTTATAGCAGATTAGAAAATAGAATTCTTGCTGAAGATTTAGTTGACGCTAATGGTGAAATTAAATATGAAGAAGGCACACTTTTAACAAAAGAAATGGTTGATGCTTTAAAAGATGAAGAATTCTTTGAAAAAGGTGCTCATGAAGTAGCATTAAAAATCAATGAAAAATTAGATAAACATAACATTGTTAATATTGTTAAAGTTTACGCTAACGAACAAAAGAAAACAGTTTGTAACGTTATTGGTACAGACTTAAATTTAAAAATTAGTAGAGTTACAATTTCTGATATTGTTGCTATCTTCTCATATTTCTTAAATTTACAAGATGGATTCGGTGTTACTGATGATATTGATAATTTAAGTAACCGTCGTATTAGATGTGTTGGAGAATTAATTCAATCACAATTCAGAATTGGTTTAACAAAAATGGCTAAAAATGTTGTCCAAAGAATGGCAACAAGTGCTACTACTAATGAAGCTCAAAAAGATATTACCCCTAAGAGCTTAATCAATATTAGACCATTAACTAGTGCTATTAGAGACTTCTTCGCAAGTTCTCAATTATCACAATTCATGGATCAAACAAATCCATTAGCAGAACTTTCAAATAAGAGAAGAATTTCTGCTTTAGGTCCTGGTGGTTTAACTCGTGACCGTGCTTCTATGGAAGTCCGTGATGTTCACTTTACTCACTATGGTCGTATTTGTCCTATTGAAACACCTGAAGGTGGTAACATTGGTCTTATTAATAACTTAGCAACTTATGCTAAGATTGATAAATATGGATTTATTCAAACTCCATATAGATTAGTTGATTCAAAAACCGGAAAAATTTCTGAAGAAACACAATATTTATCAGCTGATGATGAAAAGAACCACTTTATCGCTCAAGCAACAAGAGATGATGTTAAAGATGGTGTTTTAGTTGGTGAAAGAGTTGTTTCTCGTTATAATGGTAAAAATATTTTAGCAAATAGAGAAGATGTTGATTACATTGATGAATCACCAATGCAAATCGTTTCTGTTGCTACTGCATGTATTCCATTCCTTGAAAACGATGATAACCACCGTGCTTTAATGGGTGCTAACATGCAAAGACAAGCTTTACCATTATTAAAACCACATGCTCCATTTGTTGGAACTGGTCTTGAACACAAGATTGCTCATGACTGTGGTTTAGCAGTTATTGCTGTTAATGATGGTATTTGTACATATAAAGACGCTAAAACTATTAAAATTTTAGAAAAAGATGGTGAAAGAACATATTCTTTACAAAAATTTGAAGGTAGTAACCAAGGTACATGTATTAATCAAACTCCAATTTGTAAAGTTGGTCAAAAGGTTAAAAAAGGTGATATTATTGCTGATGGTCCTTCAATGGACAATGGTGATTTAGCATTAGGTCAAAACGTTGTTGTTGCTTTCATGACTTGGGAAGGATACAACTACGAAGATGCTGTCATTATGAGTGATAGACTTGTTAAAGAAGATGTTTATACAACAATTCATATTGAAAGTTATGAAATTGAATGCCGTGATACTAAAAATGGTAAAGAAATGATTACTTCAGATATTCCAAACGTTGGTGATAAAGCAAAAGCTAACTTAGATTATAGAGGAATCGTTACTGTTGGTACTGATGTTAAAGAAGGAGATATTCTTGTTGGTAAAGTTACTCCAAAAGGACAAACAGAATCAACACCAGATGAAAAATTATTACAAGCTATCTTTGGTGATAAATCAAAAGAAGGAAAAGATACATCTTTAAGAGTTCCTCATGGTGGAGCTGGTACAGTTTTAGCTGTTAAAGTTTTCAATAAAGAAAATAAAGATGAATTATCTACTGGTGTCTTTGAAAAAATCAGAGTTTACATCGTTCAAAAACGTAAAATCTCTGAAGGTGATAAGATGTCAGGAAGACATGGTAATAAAGGTGTTATTTCAAGAATCGTTCCTCAAGCAGATATGCCTTTCTTAGAAGATGGTACTCCTGTTGATATTTTATTAAATCCTCAAGGTGTTCCTTCACGTATGAACATTGGACAAATTTTAGAAGTCCATTTAGGTATGGCTTGTAAAAATTTAGGTAATGTTAAAGTTGCAACTCCAGTTTTTGATGGTATTTCTAATGAAGAAATTATGGAAATGATGAATGATGCTCATTGTCCAAAAGATGGTAAGTATACACTTTATGATGGAAGAACTGGTGAAAAGTTTGATAATAGAATTAACGTTGGTGTTATGTATATGATTAAACTTGTTCACATGGTTGATGATAAATTACATGCTCGTGCTACTGGTCCATATTCACTTGTTACTCAACAACCTTTAGGTGGTAAAGCACAAAATGGTGGTCAAAGATTTGGTGAAATGGAAGTCTGGGCACTTGAAGCTTATGGTGCTGCTTACACATTACAAGAAATGATGACTGTTAAATCAGATGATAGAGTCGGAAGAAGAAAAACTTATGAAGCTATCACACAACATAGAAACTTACCAACACCTTCTCTTCCAGAAGCATTTAAGGTTTTAGTTAAAGAATTACAAGGTTTAGCACTTGATGTTACATTATTAGATAAGAACAATAACGTTATTAATTTAGATGCAATTTCAAGAGATTCTTTAAAAGAAGAACAAAAAGCTAATAACATTCTTAAGAAAACTGATATAAATGATTTAGAAGATGATGATGAAGAAGATGATTTTGATAAATTAACAAGTGATGAACAAATCGAAGCATCTGAATTAGATATAGATTAAGGAGAATTAATATGTTTGATGTAAATGAATTAGGAAGTATTAAACTCGGACTTGCTTCACCTGAAAAGATTATTTCTGTTTCTCATGGTGAAGTTACAAAACCAGAAACTATTAATTATCGTAGTCAAAAACCAGAAATGGATGGTTTATTTTGTGAAAAAATCTTTGGTCCTAGCAAAGATTATGAATGTCACTGTGGAAAATATAAAAAATCACGCTATGCTGGTGTAGTTTGTGAAAAATGTGGTGTTGAAGTTATTTCAAAAGAAGTAAGAAGAGAAAGAATGGGACACATTCATCTTGCTTGCCCAGTTTCACACATTTGGTATTTAAAAGGAACTCCATCAAGAATGTCTTTAATTCTTGATATTCCTGCAAAAGAATTAGAAGAAGTTGTATATTTTAGTGCTCACGTTGTATTAAATCCAGGCACATGTACAGCTATTAAATATAAAGAAGTATTAGACGATCATACAGGTAGAGAAAAATTCAAAGATTGTTTAGAACAAATCATTGCTGATTTAACTGCTAATGGTGAAGAAGATAGTTTTGATACTACAAAAGCTAAGAACCTTTTAGAAAATTTAAATAATAATAGTATTCCATTTGATTATTATACATGTGCAAAATTTATTTCTAAAAAGACTGGTGCACAATTTGGAGAAGGTGCTGAAGCTGTACAAATTTTATTAAAAGAAGTTGATCTTGAAAAAGAATTTAATATTTTAAAAGAAGATATTAAGAAGAAAAAAGGTCAAGAACTTGTTAAATGTACAAAAAGATTAGAAGCTTTTAACGCTTTTATTAAAAGTGGAAATAAACCTGAATGGATGGTACTTGATTATTTACCAGTTATTCCACCAGATTTAAGACCTATGTTACAACTTGATGGTGGTAGATTTGCTGCTAGTGATGCTAACGATTTATATCGTAGAATCATTACAAAAAATAACCGTTTAAAGACTTTTATCGAAAGAAACGCTCCAGAAGTTATGATTATTAACGAAAAGCGTATGATTCAAGAAGCAGTTGATGCTTTAATTGATAATGGTAGAAGAAATGGTAAACCAGTTACTGGTCCTAATGGAAGACCATTAAAATCTTTATCTGCAGCATTAAAAGGTAAACAAGGTAGATTTAGACAAAACTTACTTGGTAAACGTGTTGACTATTCTGGACGTTCAGTTATTGCAATTGGACCAAAATTAAAGATTTATCAATGTGGTTTACCACGTGAAATGGCAATTAATTTATTAAGACCTTTCATTTCTGCAATTTTAATTGATGAAGGTATTTGTAATGTTAACCGTCAAGCAGATAAGAAAATCGATAATAAAGATAAAGAAGTTTATGATATTGTTGAAAGAATTATTTCTCATCACCCAGTTTTATTAAACCGTGCTCCAACATTACATAGACTTGGTATTCAAGCTTTCCAACCTGTTTTAGTTGAAGGTAGAGCAATCCGTTTACACCCATTAGTTTGTAGTGGATTCAACGCAGACTTCGATGGTGACCAAATGGCTGTTCACGTTCCACTTGGAAAAGCTGCTCAAGAAGAAGCAATTAATTTAATGCTTGCAAGTAACAATATTCTTGCTCCAAAAGATGGAAAACCTATCGTTACTCCATCTCAAGATATCTTAATTGGTAACTATTATTTAACAATGGAAGCTGATGAAAAAGAATTCTTAAAGAAAGCAGAAAAATACGAAGAAGTTGGTGACTTAGTAGAAAAAGAAAAATATGAATATTTCGCTAAGATGGAAGGTAAAGTCTTTAGAGATATCGACGAAACTTTAAAATGTTACGAATTAGGTAAAATCCATTTACATAACCGTATCGCATTACCAGCAACTGCTTTAAGAAAGAATTGTTTTACTGAAGAACAAAATAAATGTTACTTAATTACAACAGTTGGTAAAGTTATTTTTAACCTTATTTTCCCAAAAGATTTCCCATATATTAACTCAAAAGATGATGCAAATTTAATTGCAACACCTGCAAGTGACTTTGTACCAAAAGGAACTAATATTAAAGAATTCATTAAAAATAGAGAATGTAAGGAAGCTGTTGAAAAGAAATACATTACTAAAGTTATTGATAGTGTTTACCATAGATATGGCACTATGAAAACTAGTGCTATCCTTGATAAAATTAAGGATTATGGTTATAAATATTCAACAATTTCAGGTTTAACTGTTGCTTATAGTGATATTAGTGAAGTTCCTTTAAAGAACGAATTAGTTAAACATGGTGATGAAAAGATTAATAAGATTGAAACTTTATACGATAGAGGTTTATTAACAGATCAAGAAAGACATGAAAAAGTTATTTCTGTTTGGAATGAAGTTAATAGCAAAGTCGGTGATGAAGTTGAAAAATCATTAAAGAACGATACTAGAAACCCACTTTATATCATGTGGCATTCAGGTGCTCGTGGTAGTAAATCTAACTACACCCAATTAATGGGTATGAGAGGTCTTATGGGTAGTGCTTCTGGTGATACTATTGAAATTCCTGTTAAATCATGTTTCAGAGATGGTTTAAACGTTGCTGAGTTCTTTACTGGTACCCATGGTGCTCGTAAAGGTGGTGCTGATACTGCTTTAAAAACTGCTGACTCAGGTTATTTAACAAGAAGATTAGTTGATGTTTCTCAAGACGTTATTGTTAGAGAAGAAGATTGTCATTCCGATCATGGTAGTATTGTTAGCGATATCGTTGATACATCTCAAGATACTATTATTGTTAAATTATATGACCGTTTAGTTGGTAGATTCTCATGCCACAACATCTTTGATCCAAAAACTGGTGAATTACTTTGTGAAGAAAATACTTTAATCGATGAAGAAAAAGCAAAAGCTATCGTTGATGCAGGTATTAAAGAAGTTGAAATTAGATCATTATTTGGTTGTAAAACTAAAGATGGTGTATGTCAACACTGTTATGGACGTAACCTTGCAACAGGTAAGATTGTTGAAAAAGGTGAAGCTGTTGGTATTATGGCTGCTCAATCAATTGGTGAACCTGGTACCCAATTAACAATGCGTACTTTCCATACTGGTGGTGTTGCTACTGGTGAAGATATTACTCAAGGTTTACCTAGAGTCCAAGAACTTTTTGAAGCTAGAAACCCTAAAGGTGAAGCAACAATTTCAGAAATTTCTGGTGTTGTTGAAAAAATTACTGATGATGCTGGACATTATACTGTTAAGATTACTAATGAAAAAGAATCAAAAGAATACGACACAATTTATGGTGCTAGATTAAGAGTTAAAGAAGGTCAATACATTGAAAATGGTGGAAAAATCACTGAAGGTGCTATTGCTCCTAAGAAATTACTTGAATGTAGTGATCCAATCCATGTTGAAAACTACATTATTAAGGAAGTTCAAAAAGTTTATAGATCTCAAGGTATTGGAATTTCTGATAAGCACATCGAAGTTATTGTTAAGCAAATGCTTAGAAAAGTTTTAATTATTGATTCAGGTGATACTGATTTAATCAGTGGAACAAAAGTTTCAATTGTTGAATTTACAGAAAAGAACAAAGCTGCTTTATTAGAAGGTAAAAATCCTGCTGTTTGTAAACCACTTGTTTTAGGTATTACAAAAGCTGCATTAGAAACAGATTCATTCTTATCAGGTGCATCATTCCAAGAAACTACAAAAGTTTTAACAGATGCTGCTATTAAAGGTAAGATTGATCCATTACATGGTTTAAAAGAAAACGTTATTACTGGTAAATTAATTCCAGCTGGAAGAGGTTTATTAGATAATAAAACTGAAGCTGAAAAATTAGCTAACTTTAATGTAATTGATGCAATGAGAGAAGTAAAATCAAATTATATTGGTATTCACGATAAGAATTCTGAAACAGAAAGCGAAATCGAATTAGAACACAAATATGATGATTTTGAATCATTAGTTACTGAAAATCTTTATATAAGAAAAGAAAAAGTTTCTCCAATTTCAAATGATGAAATTGAACATGATGAAATCGATTCTGATAACGAATAATTAAATTAAAAAGGAACTCTTTAATTAGGGTTCCTTTAATTTGATATAAGATAAAAATTTGAAAAACTTAGTTCTTTATTTTTAATATGAATGATTAATGAAAAGAAAGCTTCTTCTAAAACAATTTCACAACTCATTTTTTTATTTTTATATAAAAAAGTTTTAGCGATTATTTCATTTAAAATTAATAGTTTATATCTTTTCTTTAGCTCATCATAAAATAAATCAATATTACTAGAAAAGTTATTAAAATCAATTATCGTTTTAGAATGCATTAAAATTTTAATTATTCTTGTATTTATTTGTTCAATAATTTCAAATAAATCATTTGTTC
>CAVKZU010000139.1:0-9026 GCA_963660725.1 Lachnospiraceae bacterium
AAATATAACCTTTTGGTAAATCTTCAATTTCTTTTTGAATTTTTAAAAGTTCTTCTTTAATTTTCTCATTATCCATAATTTCTCCTTTAAAATTCATTAATTTTATAACCCCATTATAACCCCTAATTTTAATATTCTCAAGGGGTTATAAATTAAAGTTATCTTATTGCTTGTATTTTTTTGTATATTTTTAAATAATTTTATAAAATAAATATACTTAAACTTAACTTTAAGTTTCAACTCAGGAGGTTAATATGTATTCAATCAGTGAAGTTTCTAAAATGTTTAATTTACCATTATCTACTTTAAGATATTATGATAAAGAAGGTCTTTTTCCTAATTTAAAAAGAGAATCTGGAATTAGAAAATTTAGTGATTCTGATTTAGAAGCATTAAGAGTTATTGAATGTTTAAAAAAATCAGGTCTTGAAATAAAAGATATCAAATTATTTATGGATTGGTGTAAAGAAGGTCCTTCTACTTATCTTAATCGTTACAATTTAATTCAAAATCAAAAAGAAAAAATCAAACAAGAAATTGAACATTTAAATAAAGCACTTGATATGCTTGAATATAAAAGTTGGTATTATTTTAAACTTTTAGAAAATAATGACGAAAAAACCGTAAAAGAAATGATTCCTAATAATCTTCCTTCAGATATTCAAAAAGCATACCTTAATTCCCATAATAAAAACTTCTAAGCAAAATCCCTAGAAGTTTTTTATTTACTTATCTTTTTTCCAAATTTCTTTTGCAAGATTAAAAGCACTCCGTGCTTTTGGCCATCCAGCATAAAATGCAATATGGGTAATAATTGCAGCAATTTCTTTTTGATTTACTCCATTATTTTTAGCATTTTGAAGATGATATTTTAAGGAATTATCGGTAATTCCTTGAGAAATTAATGAAGTAAGCGTAACAATACATCTAGTTTTTATATCAATATCTTCATTATTCCAATTTTCTCCAAATAAAATATCATCATTGAAATGTGCAAACTCAGGTGCAAAATCACCTAAAGCTTCTTTTCCTGCTGTTTGAACTATCTTTTTCATTATTTTATCCTTCTAACTTATTATATTCTTCATCACTTACTTGTTCTAACCATTCATTTGATGTTTCGCTTCCTGGAACTTCAATTGCGATATGAGAAAAATAACTATCTTTTTTAGCACCATGCCAATGTTTCACGTTTGAAGGGATTACAACTACATCACCTTCTTTTAAACTTATTGGATCTTTTCCTTCTTCTTGATACCATCCTTCTCCTGCAACACAAATTAAAATTTGACCTCCACCTTCTTTTGCATGGTGAATATGCCATGCATTTCTACATCCAGGTTCAAAAGTAACATTTGCAAGAAATAAAGGACTTTTTGAGTCTACTAAAGGATTTAAAAAAGAATTACCTGTAAAATATTTTGCATACGCAATATTTTCTTTTCCAAATCCAAATTTATTAATATTTTCAAATTCTTCTTTATTAATATATTTCATAATTTTACCTATTTAACCTTATATTTTAACCAAATTGCACCATTTTCAAATGCCTTTACGTCTTTTAAAGTAAGTTTTGTAACATCTTTATCTTTATTATATCCATCAAAAACCGCACACATTCCTTCTCTTCCATCGATGCCTGGAGCAAGCAAAATACTAATTTCATCGATTAAATTTTCTTTTAAAAAACTAGCGTTTATATGTCCTCCTCCAACAACTAACATCTTTTTAACATTAAATTCATTAAATAAAATTTCTGATACTCTTTTTAAATCAATTTTATTTTTACCACTAGCAATATAAGAAATATGGTTATTTTTTAAATATTCTAAATATTCTTTATTAACTTCTTCACTAGTTACTACTAAAATTGGGATTTCTTCGTCTTTTTGATCATTCCAAAGTAAACTTCCTTTAGTATCTAAAATTATTTCATATCCTTTGCATTCTTTAACTTTATAAACTTCTTCTTTATTAAGGCGAGTATTAGATTTAGAAATAAATTTTCCTGGTAATGCCATTTCAATTTCTGCAGTAACTCTTCCACTAACTTTAGAAAAAGTATTAAAAGAATCTAAAGTTTTGTAGTATTCTTCACCTCCTTTTAATTTAACAGTCATTTTACAATCAATTCTTCCATCTAAAGAAGTCATCATATGACAAATAATGTATGGTTTATTCATATATTTTCCTCCAACAATTAAAGTCTAAACCTTAAAGTTAACTTTAAGTCAATAAGAAAAATACACCTAACATCAAGTTAAGCGTATTTAATTAATATCATCATCTAATACTTTATTAATTATTTTTTAAATAATTAAACTTTTACGTTTGGATTTAAATATTGTCCATGCTTTTTGGTTTTGTTTTTATATTGAATTGCAAATTTAGGACATCTATGCAAACACCCTAAGCACATTAAACATTCTTCCTTTACCCAAACAGGTCTTTTATCTTTCATTTCAATTGCATTAACTGGGCACTTTTTAGCACATAATCCACATCCAATACAACTTGATTCAACATGTAAATTACTAGTTTTTCTAGCGTTTCCATAACTTTTATAAAAAACTTGTCCAATTACTTTAGGAATTGCATTTTTCATAAAATTCCCATTTTCTTTATTTTTTATTCTATTTTTTATTTCTTTTAATTCTTTGTCTTGGTTTTTATTCCATTTTTCAATATTTTTCTTACTCGTTAAATCAAAAAGTGGCGTCCAAACATCTACCATTCTAATTGAAAAATATGCATTAAAAGAATCATTTAATTCTTTAACCATTGTTTTTGAAAATCCGGAAGTTGTTCCATATGTAGAAACATAAAATAAATAATTTGCTTTTAATTTAGCTTTCTTTAAAAATTCTTTTGTAATTTCTGGAATTCCCCAAAAATAAACTGGTGAAACAATTCCAACTATATCATCTTCAATAAAAATATCATCATTTTTTAGTAAATCCACCATATAAAGCATGTTTTTTTCATCATCTACTAAACTTTTAGCAATATATTTTGAATTACCTGTTGCAGAAAAATATATTATTTTCACTTTTACCACCTCACTTTTCCTTTATTATAATCATACCATCCTCCATCCATATGGATATCTGTTCCAGTTAATTGTTCTATTTTTGGATCAATTAAGCAAGATACTAAATAACCTAAAGATTCTGGATTTCCACTTCTTTTAATAGCTTGTTTATCGATATATTTTTTAACTTCTTTTGGTCTTTCTTTTAAGTCATTTTTTCCCATTTCTGTTAAAAAATTAGATGGAGAAATTGATAAAACTCTAATTTTATTATCGTCATAGAATCTTTTAGAAACAATTTTTGAATAATAAACAACAAAACATTTACTAATTGCATATGCAATATTAAAGGCGTGTTTTTTTCCAAATATTCTAGATAATCTTACCATTTTATTAAATAATCTTTCTCTATTTTTATATTTAGAGAATATTCTTTTTGGTCTTAAAAACTTTGGGATTTCATACGCACATACACTTCCAATATTAACAATACATCCATAATTCTCCATTTCTTTATAAAATAATTCATTAATGAGTAAAGTTCCAATTGCATTTATTTTAATTATTTTTTCTTCATTTTTAATTTTAGGAGGCGCTACTCCTGCTGCATTCACTAATACGCAAATTTCACCTAAACTTTTAGCGTACTTTAAAAGATTCTTGATATCGTCTTCATTAGAAACATCACATTTAATAATAAAACTTTGAATTTTTACTTCATTCAATGCATTTTGAGCATCTTTTAATTTATCAATATCTCTTCCTGTAATTAAAATAATATATCCATTTTTATCTATTTCTTTAGCACATGCAAATCCTAATCCACTTCCTCCACCTGTAATAACTGCTACTTTTCCCATATCACTCCTTTTATACAAGTGAATAAATTTGGACACTTGTAAAACTTATAAATTTATATTAAAGTTAATTCATAAATCTAACAATTAACAAAAATTAAATTATGTTAAAAGTTGGACAAATTTTTAATTTTGTAGGTAAAAAAATATGAAATATGATTTAAATAACGCATTAACTAAAGGTACAAAAAGAACACTTGATGCTTTTAAAAATAAAATGATTCTACTTCTTTCAAAAAAATCATTTGAAGAAATTACAATAAGTGAATTATGTGAAGAATCATCTTACCCTCGTTCTACTTTTTATAATTATTTTGAAGATAAATATGATTTACTTAATTTTTGTTGGATATCTCTTGCTAAAGAAATCAAAATTGATGAATACCATCACGCCAAAGAAAATGAAATGTTATTTATTTATTTCGATAGAATATATGATTTTACTAAAGAAAATATAGAAATTATTCAAAAAATATTAAAATATAACACTGAAAATGGTTATATGTTTTCTAGCTTTAGAAATTTTATAAATTCTTATATGCATTCTATTTTTAAAGATTGTCCTGACGCTAATAAAAAAGAAATTCCTAACACTTTACTTGCAGATCAATATAGTAATACCTTATTTTTAATGTGGCAATATATTGCAATAAAAGATCCAACTCTTTCAAAAGAAAATGCCCATAAATATTTGCATATTTTAATAGATAATTTATAAAAAACTTATTAAGATAGTCCTTTTTTAAAGGACTATTTTTCTTCTTATTAATCACTAATTAATTACTAAAGATTAGATATTTTAATATCTATCCCATGATTTTAACTTATCTTCTTCAGTAATTTTTCTTAATACTCTACAAGGATTTCCAACTGCTACAACATTAGAAGGTATATCTTTAGTAACTACACTTCCTCCTCCAATTACAACATTATCTCCAATTGTAACTCCAGGCATTACTTGGACTCCTGCTCCAATCCAAACATTATTTCCAACTTTAATAGAATAAGCGTATTCTAAACCTTTATTTCTTCTTTCAAAATCAATAGGATGACCTGCTGTATAAAATCCACAATTAGGTGCAATAAAAACATTATCTCCAAAACTAACTTTCGCACCATCTAAAATAACTAAATTATGATTTGCAAAGAAATTTTTTCCAATTTCAATATTATATCCATAATCACAATAAAAAGGTGCAAGAATACAACAAGAATCATTATATTTTCCAAGTAATTTCTTTAATATTTCTTTTTGTTTATCTTCTTCTTTTGGGTTTAAATTATTAAATTCAAAACAAAGTTCTTTTGCATTCATTCTTTCTTTTAATAATTCTTTGTCATTATTTGCATCATACATCATTTCTTTTAACATTTTTTCTTTTTCTTTCATTATTTTATTCCTCTACTTTCTAAATAATCAGTTTTATCATTTTCATCTATTTTTCTTAATACTTTGCATGGATTTCCTACTGCAATTACGTTACTTGGTATATCTTTTGTAACAATACTTCCTGTTCCAATAATTGAATTATCTCCTATCTTTACACCCGCTAAAATCTTAACGTCTCCTCCAATCCAACAATTTTTACCAATACTTATTGGTTTTGAAACACATCCTCCATTAATTCTTTCTTTAAAGTCAAGCAAATGATTAACAGCGTAAATTCCAACATTTGGACCAATTAAAGTATTTGATCCAATTCTTACTTCTGCACAATCTAAAATAATACATCCAAAATTAATGTATACATTATCTTCTATAATAATATTTTTCCCAAATTCACATCTAAAATCTGGTTCAATCCATACATTTTTTCCAATATTTTTAAATAATTTATTTAATAATTCCTTACGTATCTTTATATCTTCATCACTTGTTTTATTATATTCTTTAAATAATTTCTTCGCTTCTACTCTTCTTTTAAATAAATCTTCATCAAAATCATTGTAAATCAATCCTTGTTGCATTTTTTCCCATTCACTCATATTTATTTTCCTTTTATATTAAGTTTATTGCTTAACCATTATTATTTTATTTTTAGATTCTTTTTCTTTAAAATTAACTAATTTTAAAATTTCCTCCTTACTAAATGTTTTGTTTGGATCACACGCTACTAATTTATTATTGTTATTGTTTTCATCTTTAATAATTGCGATTATTTTGCCTTTAAATTTTTTCAAAGGTTCGTTTTCACCAATAATATAAACGTCTTGATATTTATTGTCTATTTTTTTAAGTTCTTTCATATATCCATAATTTTGTGTACAAATATTTCCATCTACATTACATTCAGTAGATTTATCAACAGTCACATCAACATTTTGACCTAAAAATTTATTCAATCTTTCTTCAAAAATTAATCTTTTCATTATTTTATATGCTTTTTCTTCTAATGGTGAATTATCGTAACCTATTTTTTCCATCATTCTTTCTGCACAATCAACAATATCTAAAGTATGTCCAAAATCATAATAATTTACAATTTCTTTTGCGTTAAATAATCTAAATACAGCTTTACTTGATAGCCTATATTTAATAGAAATACATCTATAAATATATCCAATCCAAAACATTTCATCTTCACTATATTTTTCTTTTCCATATTTTGAACTTCCAAATTCATCATCTAACATATCAAAAACGTCTTCTTCACTTATTGTAGTAAACATAAATAATTCTTTATCAAATAAAGTTGCAACAGAAGAATACATGAATCTTCTTATAAAAATCAAAGAACTGTAATTTGTTTTTTTTACTGATTTTTCAAATATCCTAGCTTGTTTTTGACATAATTTAATTTCTAACGAACTTAATGGCTTCATTTTATTAACTCCTCAAAATATTTTCCTTTTCCTTTATATTCAATTCTTGCTAATTTCACTTTTTGTAATCCATCATTATCTAATTTCCTTCTATTTTTGATACATTCTATCTTTTCTTTTTCCGAAATAAACA
Organism: Lachnospiraceae bacterium; assembly: GCA_963660725.1. GTDB lineage: Bacteria > Bacillota_I > Bacilli_A > RFN20 > CAG-826 > Onthovivens. The sequence goes on from CAVKZU010000139.1 coordinate 6,845, forward strand.
TTTCTTGAATAAATAATGTTTTATTAACTGCTTTTTCTGTTTTCAAAACATATTGCAATCCTAAATTTGTAGCTGCAAGAGAATGTCTACATTGTTCATCAGTTAAATTCCCTTCAATAAATTCAGATACAATATCAAACATCTTGTTATCTGCAATTGGTGCAATGATTGCATCACAATTATTAATTTTATTTAAAACATCTTTAACCATCTCACAATTTTTATATTCTTCAAGCCATCCTCTAAAATACGCAATTGCGAGAATCCATTCATTATTAACTTCAAATTTATATGTTTTTAAATCACTTAAATCCAATCTAAAACAATAAATATTATTTCCACCAAAGGCACTTATATAACTTGCTGCTTGTTCAAAAGTTTCTCCTAAATAAAATCCAACTCCCAAATCATTAGTTTTTTTAGAATTAGTCTTAAAATCAATAGGTAAAGAAAATGTCTTTTTTGCTCCGTGGAATAAAATTATTTTATCTTCTTTATTAAAATCTTCTTTATAAAATTGTTCATATATTCTATTGAATCTTATTCCATTATTATATGCAAAAGAATAAAGTTTTTGTAAATTTACCAAATCAATAATTTTTCTATTATTTTTCCAATGATTAATGGTTTCATAAGTTACCTTTAATTCATCAGCAAGTTCTTCTTCGCTTATATCTAGTAATTCACAAATTAATTTAATTTCCTTTTGAACTTCCATTTCTTATACCTCTTCTTAACTACATTATACACTAGTTCATAAACAAGTTAAAGAAACTTTATTATGAAATAGTTAATAAACAAGTTTTTATAAGCTTTTTTTAAATTTCTACTAATAATACGTAAATAAAATGTCACTCTCATAATAAGAATGACATTAAAATATTTTTTATTTATATGAAATACAAGATTTTGATCCAGTATAAGTTTTAGATTTATCCCAAGTTTGAGATGATAATTTAAGAGTAACTGATGCACCATTTTTGCCACTACTTCCCCATTGATTAGTAGATTCAGCAATCATTAAATAATCTCCCGATGATGCTTGAGTAAATGTATTTTCACTTAAAGTTACTACTGCAGTAATATTTGTTAAATAAAACATTGGAACATCACTACTAGTAACATTAAATTCACAATCAGTAGCGTTAAAATAGTCAGTACCTTCTTCACTATCTCCTGAGAAAGATTGGTAAATAAAGATTCCTCCTTTATCAATTGTATGAGTTGAAGAATTAATTTCACTTGTGCCTTCTCTATTTCCATCTCCTGAACAAGAGAATACACAACTTGTTAAGGTAGCACTTGATCCTCCTTCAACTACAACCATTTGAGCTTTATTAGCTGTTCCTTTTGAATTAGATACAGTAATAGAATCTGTTGAATAAACAAGTGGAGAACCATTAGAATTAGTTTCTAAACTCATGTAGTTAGCAAGGATTGTACCTCCTCCCCTATCATTTGCTAAACTAGCACATGATACTCCTTGAGTAGAAATATCAACATAACTTGCATTAATTTCACCTCCATATGTAGTGTGTAATCCTCTAGATCCTGCAGAACCTGTCGTTTTAACACTGCTATTTTCAATTTCAATTGTAGCACTATTTGTAGCAACTACTGCATTTGATCCATTTGAAGATGTTTCAATATTAGCGTATTTAATAGACGCTTTTGATTTACTTCCAGAAACTACAATTCCAGAATTAATACCATAAAAATTATAATCATCTCCAACTTGTCCATTTTTAGCTGCACTTCCTGATTTATAAATATTTACTAATGAACTTGTAGTACCAGTAATATTTAAACTTCCTCCATTAATAACTAAAAATACAACTTGGTCAGATGAAGATGATGCACTTTCATAGTCTCCACGAGTAATATTAACAGTGACTCCATCAATTAAATATGCTGCAGATATTGTTTTTGTAGTAGTTTGATGTCCATATTGGAATGAAACTTTAGAAGATCCACTTTTAATTTCATTCCCATTAGTGTCATATACTTTTCCATCAAATGTAGAATCTTCTTCATCTTCTTTATCATCACCATCATCATCTTTTGAAGAATCATCTTCACTTGAATCGTCACTATCACTTGAATCATCATTTGAGTCTTCATCATCCTTGCTTGAATCATCATCTTTATTTGAATCGTCATCCTTACTTGAATCAGATTCATC
>CAVKZU010000139.1:9036-10107 GCA_963660725.1 Lachnospiraceae bacterium
GAATCTTGTATTTACAAAGGAATAAAAATTTATTCAACTCCAAATTCTACTAATTTTAGTATTTTTTGGAGTTGATGCATTATTTTCAATCATTGAATTTATGAAAAAGTAGCATATTAATGCTACTTTTTATTTAATGATAGTAATATTATTAAATACATTTAATTGGAAATGCATAAATTTGGGAAGCAATTCTATAAACTTCATCATTAGTACAAATAATACACTTTCCAGTTATATTATATTTAGTATTTTCTAATTGTTTAAAACCTTTTATATCATTAATTCCATATTGTTTACCACTTTTTGCTTCTATTAAATTTAAATTTCCATCTTTTAATATTACAAAATCAATTTCATTTTGATTATTATCTCGATAATAAAATATATTTAAATCCTCATTGTTATTCCTATAAGATTTTTTTATTTCATTAAAGATATATGTTTCTACAATTCTTCCTTTAAATGCTGATTTTTTTAAAGTATTTGAAGTATCAATTCCAATTAAAAAACACGCAAGTCCGGTATCATTCATAAATATCTTTTTAGATTTTACAATTCTTTTATTTATTGAATCTTCATAATATGGTTCTAGTAAAGTTACTAAATTACTTACGATTAAAATCCCAATCCATGAATCTACAGTTTTATTATCAATTCCTACTATTTTTGCAATATTATTTGCGTTATATTCTTCTCCAGTTAAAGACGCAATTACTTTAATAAAGTTCTCAAACTTTTTAATATCTTTAACATTAATTAAATCATTTACGTCTTTTTCAATATACGTTCTTAAATAGTTTGAATAAAAATTCTTAATTGGTTTATTAGGAATTTCCCATCTTCCTGGATAAAATCCTCTTACTATTGATTCATAAAGTTCTTCTTCTTTAAATTCTCTAGATGAACTTTTTTCAATCAATTTATCTATATCAACTTCAAATTGTTCTTCATTCCATGATCTAATTTCCGCTTGACTTAAAGGTTCCATGTCAATAATTCCAACTCTTCCAGAAAGTGATTCACTAACACCTTTCATTAAATGGAATTTTTGATTTCCCGTTAAAATAT
>CAVKZU010000140.1:0-9784 GCA_963660725.1 Lachnospiraceae bacterium
TCACGATAAAGATAATATTTATATTGATTATAAATTATCTAGTAATGAAGATGTAGTTATTAAAGCAGAGATTAAAAACCATCATCAAGTTATTAATTTAGAATGTAAAAATGGTGATGAATTAATTACTCAAACTACAAATATTGATTTATGGAGTCCTGAATTTCCTAATCTTTATGATTTAAATATTAAAGTTATTAAAAATGATGAAGTAATCGATGAAATTAATGACCATGTTGGTTTTAGATTTATTGAATTTAAAGAAGATGGATTCTATTTAAATAATCAAAAATATAAAATTAGAGGTTTAGATAGACATCAATCCTACCCTTATGTTGGATACGCAATGCCAAAAAGTATGCAAGAAGATGATGCTAACATTTTAAAAAATAAATTATTTTGTAATGCAGTAAGAACATCTCATTATCCTCAATCAATTGATTTTTTAAATAGATGTGATGAATTAGGATTACTTGTTTTTGAAGAAATTCCTGGATGGCAAAATATTGGTGATAAGTCTTGGCAAGATAAAGCAGTTAATAATGTTAAGGATATGATTTTAAGAGATAGAAACCATCCTTCAATTTTCCTTTGGGGAGTTAGAATTAATGAATCAGGAGATAATCATGATTTCTACACCCGTACAAATGAAATGGCTCATAAATTAGATCCATATCGTCCAACTGGAGGAGTTAGATGTTCTAAATTCTCTGAACTTTTAGAAGATGTTTATACTTTTAATGACTTTATTTGTACTAATAAAGGAGTAGTTTTACATAAAAAAGAAGAAGTTACTGATACTCATAAACCATATCTTGTAACAGAATATTCAGGACATATGATGCCTACTAAAGCATATGATAGAGAAACTAGAAGAACAGATGTTGCTTTATTACACGCAAGTGTTTTAAAAGAAGCTAGTCAATATGATTTGGTTTCTGGAACTTTTGGATGGTGTTTTGCTGATTATAATACTCATGAAGATTTTGGAAGTGGTGATTTAATTTGTTACCATGGAGTTTTAGATATTTTTAGAAATACAAAATATAGTGCATATCCTTATATGACTAAATCTAATAAACCATTTTTAGAAGTAACTAGTAATTTTAATATTGGTGAACATGATGGAGGATATATCCGTTATTTTGCGGTTATGACCAATTGTGATAAGGTTGAAATGTATCATAATAAATTTAAAGTATCTACATTCTCTAATTTAAGTGGTGATTTTAATGGATGTTTTAAAGTCGATGATTTACTTGGAGATATTTTAGTTAAACTTGAACACAAAACTAAAGAAGAAAGCAAACATATTAAAGAAATTTTAAAAGATTTATTAGAATACGATATGATTCAAAGAGATTTTATCTTAGAAAAATGGGGTAAAAAAGATGTAGAAGAAGCTTACCAATTATTTGGTAAATATGTTTCTAATTGGGGAAGTCATCCAACTCCTTATACCTTTATTGGATATAAAGATGATGAAAAAGTAATTGAAATTACTAAAGGAAATCAATATTTTGATTATATTAATATTGATATGACTAGTAAAGTAATGCATACAAAAAGAAGTTATGATGTAATTAAAATTACTTTAGAAATGATTGGAAATTTAGGTAATAGATGTGAATTCGCTTTTGATTCATTCTACATTAAAACTAGTGATAATATTAAAGTTATTGGAGATGATATTATTAGTTTAAATTCTGGTATTAGATCATTTTATATTAAATCATTAGAAAAAGAAGGAAAAGGAAAGATTGAAATTATTTCATCAAGATTTGGAAAAATTGAACTTGAAGTAGAATTAAAAGAGGATTAAGGATATGAAAAAAAGAATTACAACTTTCTTACTTTCAGCATTTTTATTAACAAATATTTCAAGTTGTAATAGTAATGTTTCTAGTGATGAATACATAATTAATGATTCAAACTTAAAAATAAATTCAAAATTAGATAATAATCAAACATTTTATGAAATATTTGTAGGTTCTTTTTCAGATTCTAATAATGATGGAATTGGAGATTTAAGGGGTGTAATCAATAGATTAGATTATTTAAATGATGGAGATCCTAATAGTGGGAAATCTTTAGGAGTTACAGGAATTTGGTTAATGCCAATATTTGAATCTTATTCTTATCATAAATATGATGTAGTAGATTATTATTCAATTGATAAAAGTTATGGAACAATCGATGATTTAAAAGAATTAATTAAAGAATGCGATAAAAGAGGGATTACTTTAATTATTGATTTACCAATTAACCATACTTCTATTTATAATGATTGGTTTATTAAATTTAAAACTGCTTTAGCTACTAATGATTTTAGTTCTAAATACGCTTCTTATTATTCATATTGTAAATTAAATGAAAGTTTAAGTGGAAGAACCACAGCACCTTTAGGAAATACAAATTACCGTTATGAATGTAATTTTGATTCTTCGATGCCTGAACTTAATTTTGATAGTGAAGAAGTTAGAAAAGAAGTAGTAAATATTGCTAAATATTATTTAGATTTAGGAGTAGATGGATTTAGATTTGACGCTAGTAAATATATTTATTATGGAGATAATCAAAAATCAATTGAATTTTGGGATTATTATATGAATGAATTAAGAAAAATTAATCCTAATGTTTTTACTGTTGGAGAAGTTTGGGATGGAGAAGGAACTATATTTGATTATTATAATTCTTTAAACTGCTTTGATTTTTCTTTTTCTCAACAACAAGGTTATATTTCTCAAGCTAGTAAAAATGGAAATGTTAATTCTTATATTTCTAAATTAATTTCTTATAATAACACTATTAAATCACATAATTCTTCTAGTGTTATGTCTCCTTTTATTTCAAATCATGATATGGACCGCGCTGCTGGTTATTTATCAATTTCTTCAGGTGATGCTTATAGTGCTGCTAATTTATTACTTTTAACTAATTCTACTCCATTTATTTATTATGGAGAAGAAATTGGAATGAAAGGATCAAGAGGAAGTGCAAATACTGATGCTAATCGAAGACTTAAAATGCTTTGGGGAGATGATGATAAGGTAAATGATCCAGAAGGTGCAACCTACTCAATTGATAAACAAGTTAATGGAACAGTTAAAGAACAAAAACTTGATTCTACTAGTTTATATAACCATTATAAAAAATTAATTATGATGCGAAATGCTAATAAAGAAATTACTAATGGAACATATAAAATAGTTAATTTAAAAGTTTCTACTAGTAGTGTTGGAGGATTTATTGCAACATTAGATAATTCGTCTTGTCTTGTTATTCATAACACTAGTAATGATGAATATGAAATAGATATATCTGATTTAGGATATTTTAATATTAATTCTTATGCAGGATTAGATAAAGCAAGTGTAGATAATAAAATATTAAAAATTGGTCCTAAAACATCAGTTATCTTAAAATAGGAGATTAATATGAATACAAATTTAAAAAAATCAATGTTACTTTTAGCTTCTTTACTTTTAACTTCTTGTGGGAATAAAGAATATTCTCCATTAAATAATGTAGAATCATCTTTATATATAAAAGAAGTAAGTAATTTAAAAGATGATTTTATTAAAGGAATGGATGTTTCTGAAGTTATTTCTTTAGAAAATAGTGGAGTTAAATATTATAACTTCCAAGGTGAAGAAGAGGACGTTATTAAAATTTTAGCTGATTATGGGTTTAATTATATTCGTGTAAGAGTTTGGAATAATCCTTTTGACTTTAATGGAAATGGGTATGGAGGTGGAAATTGCACTATCGATACTGCTTTAGAACTTGGTAAAAGAGCTACTAAATATAATATGAAATTATTAGTAGATTTCCATTATTCAGATTTTTGGGCAGATCCTAGTAAACAAATGGTACCTATTGCTTGGAATGATATGGATATTGATACTAAAGCAGATGCATTATATAACTATACTTTTGAATCTTTAACTAAGCTAAAAGATGCAGGTGTTGATGTTGGAATGGTCCAAATTGGTAATGAAATTAATAATGGACTTGCAGGAGAAACAAGTTGGTTTAATAGAGCGTCATTACTTGAAAAAGGATCAAGCGCTACAAGAAATGTTTTTCCAAATGCAAAAATTGCTTTACATTTTGCAAATCCAGAAAATTCAGATAATTATAAAAATATTGCCTCTAAATTAAAGTATTATGAAATTGATTATGATATTTTTGCATCAAGTTACTATCCTTATTGGCATGGCAGCCTTGATAATTTAAAAACAACATTAAATTATATTTCTTCTACATATAATAAAGATGTAATGGTTGCTGAAACTTCCTATGCATATACAAGTGAAGATAGTGATTTTTTTAGCAATACAATTGGAGAAGGAAGTGCAGTTACAAAAACTCATCCATACACAATTCAAGGTCAATCAAATCAAATTGTAGATGTTATTCAAGCAGTTTCAGATATGGATAGAGGAATAGGAGTTTTCTATTGGGCAGGATGTTGGATTAGTGTAGGAAATGAATCTTACGAGAAAAATCTTGAATTATGGGAAAAATATGGTTCAGGATGGGCAAGTAGTTATAGTGCAATTTATGATCCAAAAGATGCAGGTAAATATTATGGAGGAAGTGCAGTTGATAACCAAACTTTCTTTGATGCAAAAGGACACCCATTAGAATCACTTAAAACTTGGTCATTACTTAAAAAAGGTAATAAAGTTGATATAAAAGCTGACGCTATTGAAGATACTAATTTAATTATTGATTTAAATAGTGATATTGTTTTACCTTCTAAAGTTAACGCAATTATGAATGATGGAAGTAAAAAAGAAATTGACGTTACTTGGAAAGATGTAGATTTAGAAAAAATGAAAAATGGTGGCGTTAATAAATACACTATTAAAGGTGAAGCTGGTGGAATGGAAGCAACTTGCTTTGTTTCAATGGTTGAATACAATTTTTTAAATAACTACAGTTTTGAAGATGGAGAAACTGGTTGGGATTTAAATGATTTATCAGGTAAAAATGAACAACTTTATATCGAAGATAAACAAACTGATTCATTAACAGGTACAAAACATGTCCATTTCTGGAGTAGTCAAAAAGACGCTATTGAATTTAGTGTAGAACAAACGGTTAAAGATTTAAAAACTGGTAAATATAAATTTGGAATCTCAATTATGGGAGGAGATTGCTCGGATCAAGAGATTTATTTATACGTTAAAATAAATGATGAAATAATTACTAAAAAATCTTTAGAAATTACTTCTTATGGAAGTTGGGATTCAAAAGTATCTGATGAATTTAACTATACTGAAGGCGAAGAAATTAAAGTAGGAATATATGTTAAAGTTTCTAATGCTGGAGGATGGGGAAAAATCGATGATGCTTTATTAAATTCATGTAAATAATTTTTAAAAATTAATTAATCTCACAATTTAAAAGTTGTGGGATTTTTATTATTTCAAGACAAAATTTAGAAAATGTAAAATAAATAAAAAAACTTGCAAAAAATATAAAAGTGTGCTTATAAATTTTGAATTTTTCCAATTATATTCATATGTTAATTTAAATAATAATTAAAAATACAAGTTTATAATTTTATATGTATGGAGCACAAAAAGAAGTTTAAAGAAATGGTTATATATATTGATTTTTAATTCGGTACAAACTATAATTATTACAGTGATTGTAAGGGGTTTCATAAATTAAATTTTATACGTTTTGTAAATATTTTAATCTTATGAAATCTAGTAAAATCCAAAGGAGATTAAAATAATGAAAAGAAAATTTTTAGCAGGTATTAGCTTAGTTGGTGTTGCATTTGCATTAGCATCATGTGGAGGAGGAAGTAATACTCCAGTTACACCAGACACACCAGATACACCAGACACACCAGATACACCAAGTACTGATGTAAAAGAATTCAATGCTACAATTTGGGTTTCTGAAACTAAAGGTGTTAAAGAATTAACACAAAAACAAATTGATAAATGGAATGAAACAAATGGTTCATACAAAATCAATGCAACAATTGAAGGTGTTACTGAAGCTGATAGTGCTTCTCAAATGTTAACTGATGTTGAATCAGGTGCTGACATCTATTGTTTTGCTCAAGACCAAATGAATAGACTTGTTGTTGGTGGAGCTTTAAATAAATTAGGTGTTAAAGCAAGTGAAAAAGTTTCTAGTGAAAACGTTACAACAGCTGTCAATGCTGCTAAAGTTAATGGTGATCTTTATGCTTATCCAATTACTGCAGATAATGGTTACTTTATGATTTATGATAAATCAGTTGTTAAAGCAGAACACTTAAATAGTTTAGAAGAAATCGTTGCTGATTGTGCTGCTGCAGGTAAGAATTTCTCAATGGAAAACGAAACATCTGCATGGTATATTGCTTCATGGTTCTTTGGTGCAGGTTGTGAATCAACATGGACTGCTGATAGTGCAGGTAACTTTACATCAGTCAATGATACATTCGATAGCGAAGCAGGTCTTGTTGCTATGAAAGGTATGCAACATTTAGTTAAAGCTAGTAACTATGTTTCAAGTTCACAAGCTAGTGACTTTGCTGCTGCTACTCCATCAGCTGTTGTTGTTACAGGTACATGGTCAGTTACTACAGCAAAAGAAATTTTAGGAGATAATTTTGCTTGTGCTAAACTTCCAAGTTATACAGTAGATGGTAAGAGCTATCAAATGGGTTCTTATTCAGGATTTAAATTCATGGGTGTTAAACCACAAAAAGATGCAACAAAATCTGCTGCATTACATTCATTAACTCAATATTTATCAGGTGAAGAATGTCAATTAGAAAGATTTAATTCATTTGGCTGGGGACCATCAAACTTAGTTGATCAACAAAATGACGCTGTTAAAGCTGATCTCGCTTTAAGTGCTTTAAATGATCAATCTCCATACTCAACAGCTCAAGGCCAAATCCATGGTTCATGGTGGGATATTGCTAAAGTTTTAGGCGATAACGCAAAAGCAGCTGAATATGATGATGAAGTTGCATTACAAAAAGGTTTAGATACATATAAGACTGCAATTGATGCTTTATTTAAAATGTCAGATGAAGAAAAGAGAGCATTTACTGTTATTGGTTCATTAAAAGGAACAAGTTGGGGAACTGACTTTGAAATGGTTGAAGAACCAAAAAATGTTTGGACAAGTGTTGATACATTTACAATTACTGATGATGATATCGCAAATGGTTTAAATGAATTCAAATGCCGTCAAGGAAAATCATGGGATGTTGCTTATGGTAATGGAAATGATAATTTCAAAATTGAAAAAGCAGGTACTTATAAAATTAAATTAACAGTTACTGATGCTGGTGGTACTATTGAATTAATCAATTGCTAATATAAAATTTGATTTTATTAGGTTGTACGTATTTTAATACTTACAACCTAATTTATTTAACAAGGAGGTTAAAATGAGTTATTTAAATGTATCTGATTTAGAATATCTAGGTTTTAATAGATGGCAAAAATTTAAATATAAATTTGTAATGTTTTTTGTAAACATTGGGCTCTTTTTTAAACGTTTAGGTATTAAAATCGGAAGAGGAACTACTAAATTTGTTAAAAAAATCGGATCTGAAATAGCATTTTTAGTAATGAGCATTCTTAAAGGCTCTTGGAAAACAAAAGTTTCTGCACTTGTATTTGGGTTTGGAAATTTAGCAAGAGGACAATGGTTAAAATTTTTACTATTTTTTGCCTTTGAGGCCTTATTTATTGTTTATATGATATTTTATGGTGGAAATTGGTTAAGTAAATTTGGAACCTTAGGAACTATAGGTGCAACTGAGATATATGATCCAATTTTAGATGCTTACGTTGTTGTCCACTATGATGATTCATTTAAAATTTTATTATATGGATTATTAACAATATTATTTATTGTTGCTGCTGTAATCACTTGGGGAATGAATATTCATCAATGTGCATTACTTGATCAAATTGAAAAAGAAGGAAAGAAAGTTAAATCTAATAAAGATGATTTAAGAAGTATGGTTGATGATGAATTCCATAAAACACTTCTTGCATTACCAGTTTTAGGAATTTTATTCTTCACAGTTATGCCAATTATTTTCATGATTTTAGTTGCATTTACAAATTATGACGTTAATCATGATGGTTATAACAATTTATTTACTTGGGTTGGATTTAGTAATTTTAATTCTTTACTCTCGTTTGGAGGAAGTAACTTCTTAGTTACTTTTGGAGAAGTTCTTGCTTGGACATTAATCTGGGCTTTCTTTGCAACATTTACTAACTATTTTTTAGGTATGTTTGTTGCAATGTTAATTAATAAAAAAGGTATTAGATTTAAGAAATTATGGAGAGGAGTTTTAGTTTTAACTATCGCTGTCCCTCAATTTATTTCACTTTTATACGTTTCAAAATTATTCTCAATAAATGGTATCGTTAATGGTATTATCACATCATGTGGTGGACAAGCTGTTGACTTCTGGGGTACTGCATGGATTGCAAGAGTCATGGTTATTGTCATTAATATTTGGATTGGTATTCCATATTTAATGCTTACATGTACTGGTGTTTTAATGAATATTCCAAAAGACTTATACGAATCTGCAAAAATTGATGGTGCTAGTGGTTTCCAACAATACGCAAAAATCACACTTCCATATATGTTATTCGTTACAGGTCCATTCTTATTAACTCAATTTATTGGTAATATTAATAACTTCAATGTTATTTACTTATTAACAGGTGGTGCACCAAATAAATTAAATGGTGTTATTAATGGAACTGCTACTGGTGAAACTGATCTTTTAATTACTTGGTTATTTAACCTTGTTACAGGTGCAAATCCAAGTTATTACACTGCATCAATCATTGGTATTTTAATCTTCATTGTCGTTTCAATCTTATCATTGATTGTTTATAACGCAATGCCATCTACTAGAAATGAGGAGGATTTTGCATAATGAATACTCTTACACAAAGTTTAAAATTAAAGAAATTAGTTAAAGTTGCTAAAAAAGAAAAGAAAGTAGAAGAACAAAAAGAACTTAATTATTATAAAACAAGCAACAATAATCATAATAAGTCTAAAAGACATATGAACCAATCAACTTCTAGAGCGATTACTAATACACTTGCTTACATTGTACTTATTGCTATGTCAATTATTTGGCTTATTCCATTCTTTTGTATTTTCTGTGAATCATTTAGATGTGAATCTACCTGGCAAGTTGGATATGTTATTCCTAAACAATGGGGATTTGATAATTATGTAAATTTATTTACTAACACAAACTTCCCAAGATGGTTCTTAAATACATTCGTTGCTGCATTATTTGTTTCTGTATTCCAAACATTATTCGTTCTTATGATGAGTTATGGTTTATCAAGACTTAGATTTAAAGGTCGTAAGTTCTTAATGAATTCAATGTTAGTTTTAGGAATGTTTCCAGGATTTTTAACTTTAATTCTTTTATACAAATTATTATATTCATGGGGACTTACAAACGAAAATGCAATGTGGGGTTTAATTCTTGTTTATGTTGCTTCAAGTGGTATGGGATATTATGTTTCAAAAGGATTCTTTGATACAATTTCTAAATCATTAGATGAAGCTGCAAGAATTGATGGTGCAACACGTTTACAAATTTTCTATAAGGTAATTATGCCTCTTTCAAAACCAATTATTATTTATACAATTTTAACTGCATTTATGGCTCCTTGGGGAGATTTCGTATTTGCAAAATATATTGCTCACGCAACAAGTGATGGTATGAACGTCGCAGTTGGACTTCAAAATTTAATTTCAA
>CAVKZU010000141.1:0-9286 GCA_963660725.1 Lachnospiraceae bacterium
CTAAAGAAAGTATTAAGGATATAGTTAAAAATTTAAAATAAATATTTAAATTTTAAATGCAAAAAGATTTTAAAAAAATAATTATGATTTATAATTTATAGGTAACTAAAAAGGAGAAAGAAATGTATAGTAAATACGCTTATAAAAAGTATGAAGATAAAACTTTATTAGATGCTTTTAATAAAGATTATATTGAATTTTTATCATCATGCAAAAACGAAAGATTAGTAGTTAAATACGCAGTTAAAAAATTAGAAGAAAATGGTTTTAAAAAATTAAGTGAAGTAGAGCACTTAAAAAAAGGCGATAAAGTTTATGAAATTAATAAAAAGAAAAACGTTGTTGCTTTTGTTATTGGAGAAGAAAGTGTTGTTAATGGATTAAATGTTTTAGGAGCACATATTGATTCTCCTAGAATGGATTTAAAACAAAATCCTTTATATGAATCAACTAACTTTGCATTACTTGATACCCATTATTATGGTGGTATTAAAAAATATCAATGGGTTACAATTCCTTTAGCATTAGTTGGTGTAGTAGTTAAAAAAGATGGTACAGTCATTGATGTTAATATTGGTTTAAATGAAGATGATCCAGTTATTGGAATTTCTGATTTATTAATCCATTTAAGTGCAGATCAAATGCAAAAGAAAGCTGGAGAAGTAATTAGTGGGGAATCTTTAGATATTACAGTTGGATCTTATCCTTTAGACGGGGAAGAAAAAGACGCTGTTAAAAAGAATGTCTTAAAGATTTTAAAAGATAAATATGATATCGAAGAAGAAGATTTCTTAAGTAGTGAAATTGAAGTTGTTCCAGCATTCCCTGCTAAAGAATATGGTTTAGATAGAAGTATGGTTGCAGGATATGGACATGATGATAGAGTTTGTGCATTTACTTCTTTAAGAGCTATTTTAGAAATGAAGGAAGTTAAAAGAACTTCATGCTGTATTTTAGTTGATAAAGAAGAAGTAGGAAGTATTGGTAATACTGGTGCTCAATCTAAATTCTTTGAAGATGTTGTTAATGAAGTTATTGAAAAATCAGAAGGCTCATCATTCTACAAATTAAGAAAATGTTTAACAAATTCAAATATGTTAAGTAGTGATGTTTCTGCTGGTGTTGATCCTTTATTCTTAGGAGTTAACGAAATGAAAAATAGTTGTTTCTTAGGAAAAGGTATTGTTTTCAATAAATATACAGGTAGTAGAGGAAAAGGTGGATGTAATGACGCTAATGCTGAATTCATCGCACATTTAAGAGATATTATGGATTCAAACAATATCTATTACCAAACTGCTGAAATTGGTAAAGTTGATCAAGGTGGAGGAGGCACTATTGCTTATATCCTTGCAAACTTAAATATGAATGTTATTGATGCAGGTGTTCCTGTTTTAAATATGCATGCTCCAATGGAAATTGTTTCTAAAGTAGATGTTTATGAAGCTTATGAAGCTTATAAAGTCTTCTTATTACACGCATAATAAATAAAATAAAAATAAAAGGGATTGCTAAGTGGCAATCCCTTTAGTTATCTTATTAAAAATGCTAAATAATATGGTATAGTTAATTTATTATCAATATAACTTATATTTGATTCACATAATTTAATTAAAAAATTCACATTTGGATATTTAGTTTTATCGTTTAAAACAGTATTTGCACTTTTAGTATTTCCATTTCTAGATTTAACTTCTATTAAAGAAATATTTTTATTATATCTAATAATAAAATCAATCTCTAATCCACTAGATTTAGAAAAATAATATAAAGGGATTTTATTTTTAATAAATGCATCTGCAACTATATTTTCAAATATTACCCCCTTATAAATTCCTAAATCCCCTAAAATAATATTACTCATCGTATCATCATCAAGCATAGAAATAAATAATCCAGTGTCAGTTATATATAATTTAAAAATATTATAAATTTTATTACCTTCTAAAGGATAATCTAAAGAAGATAAGTTATAGCAATATTCAACAAGTCCATAATCATGTAACCATTGAATTGCAGGATCATATTTTTCACTTGTTGCTTTCTTTTCAAGACTAGAATATACAAACTTTTTATTTTCTTTAGCAAGTTGAGAAGGTATTGAATCAAATACTCGATTGATTTTAGTAAGTAATGATTTATCAATTTCTTCTTCTTCAAATTCATTTAAATGTTTAGCAAAATCATCTTTAAAGTCATTTAAAATATCTCTTTGTTCATTTCTTGCTTCAATAAAACTATTAGTTTTTAAAAAAGTATCAACAACTGCAGGCATTCCCCCAATACAAATATATTCTTTAAAATATTCTAACATTTTTTTATGGATTATTGGATTTATAGGTTTTTTATTATTAAAAGCATCATAAAGAATACTAATGATATCTTCATTTATGCCTTTAGCCCATAAGTATTCTTCAAAATCCATCGATTTCATAAATACTGTATGTTCAAATCCAACAGATACCCCACCTTGGTATTTTTTATTGTACCCTTTAATTCCAAGTAATGATCCAGACGCAATTACATCATATTTTCCTTCTTCCATAAATGGTTTTATAGATGCTCTAGCACCTGAACATTCTTGAATTTCATCAAAAATAATACATGTTTCATTAGGAATGAATTTAAAATCAGGTCTTAAAAGATTTAATATTCTTATTATATTTTCTGGATTTAAATCATTAGAAAATGCATCTTTTAAATCTAAATCCACTTTAAAATTAATATAAACTACATATTTATAATTTTTAGATGCAAATTCTTTAATGGCAGTTGTTTTTCCAATTTGTCTCATTCCCTTTAAAACAAAAGCTTTCTTTTTGATTATTAATGATTCTTTCCATTCAATTAAATCTTTTTCAATCTTTCTTTTAAACATAATTTTATCGTACCTTTTTAAAATTATAGACTTTTTCAAGCGAGTTTTCAATGAATGTATAGACTTTTTCAAGCGAGTTTTAGAAAAAATAGTAGACTTTTTCAAGCGAGTTTGAAATGTAAATTCTTACTTTTCTAATATCTATCACAAAAAAACATACTTTTAGAGATACGATTATCACAAAACTACATACATTTAAAGAGGGGTTTTTCACAAAACTACACTTTTTGAAAAATGGTATTTGAAGCGGTAATTCTTCATAAATTGCCACTTTTTACAAGTTAATTAACACCATAAATTGCCACTTTTTACAAGTTGTTTTTATTTAAAAAAAGCACATTTGAATAAGAATTTAAATTTAAAAATTGAATTTTCTATATGTTTTTTTATTTTAAAAGGCGTAAATCTATTGTAAGACTAGTGTTCTATTTAATATTTTGGGAAGAAATGCCCTAAAAACGAAGTAGAATTTATTTAAAAAAATTCTTTAATAAACATTTGTGATACAATAGTAGTACAAAGGAGAACAAAAGTATGACAAAAACTATGACAATTAGATTGGATGAAAACGATAAAAGAAATTTTGAATTTTTTTGTGATTCAATTGGCATTACAGCTTCAGCTGCAGTCAATATGTTTGTAAAAGCTACATTAAAAGAAGGGAAAATTCCATTTGAATTAAAAAGCGATCCATTTTATTCAAAAGAAAATCAAGAAAGATTAAAAAGAAATATCGAAATTATGGAAAAAACTGGTGATTCTAATCGCGATATAAATCTAGATGATTAATTTCTAGAATTTAAGAATATTCTTTTTAAATATATAAAATTATTTTATAATACTACTTATGAAAATTATTTGTCCGAATTGTAATGAAATTATTGAAATAAACGAGGAAGAAGAAACAAGTTGTTCTTGTCCTAATTGTAAAATGAAATTCCCAGTAATTGAAGGTAAAAAAGCATATGAATCAACCTTCCAATTACTTAAAAATAGAGGTCATAAATCATATTTAAAATTTAATTTTGAAGAAGCTCAAGAATATTATTTAGAAGCATTAAATTTAAAAGAAGATGATTTAGATACAATATGTAAATATTCGTTAAATCTTTTGTATACATCTAGATTTGATGATTTAAAATTTAAACCGGTAGTAGAATTTTTAGATTCTAAAGAAATTATATTAAATGGTGATAACACTTATACATATCTTGGATTTTTAGAAACATTTATTTCTCAAATCTTTGTATTCTTAAAAGAATCTAAAAGACTTAAGGTAGAAGATACATTTATTAAAGAAGAATATTTTAATTACTATTACCAAGGTTTAAAAGATATTAAATATTCTTTAGATTATTTTAAAAATGTCTTTGATTTATTAAAGAAAGAAGAATATGACCACTTTGTAGAAGGTAATGATACTAATATTAATGATTACTTTGCAAAAGCAGAAAAAGAAATTAACTCTAGACTTTTAAGAACGTATAACATTAATCATAAGGGAGATTTAAAAGTAGAAGATGATAAATTGAATTATGATGGAAGTAATATCAAAGATGTTAATGATATTGAACTTAATGATTTAAGAATTATTATCCCAAATGAAAAAGTTCAAAAACTCATGAAATTAATGTATGTAGGAAGTGGTTCTACACTTGCTATAGCATTAATTTTAATCATTCTTGGACTTACCTTAAAAATGGAAATTTTAACTTATATTTCTTTTGTGCCACTAGGAATTGCTATTTTGATTTTAGCATATGCATTCTTCAATGTCCGTAAAGAAAATACAAAACAAGATTAAATTAAATCTTTAGATTTTAAATATTCAATTAATTTTTGACAAGATTTCGCTCTATGTGAAGTCTTGTTTTTTATTTCTTCTGGGTAATATGCATTAGTATGTGAGTTACCATCAATAATAAAGATATTATCATATCCAAATCCATTTGTACCTTCACATTCTTTAGAAATCGTTCCTCTTACAGTTCCTAAAAATGTTAATTCTTCTTTAGAAGGAGTGATTAATGCAATTGCACTAAAAAATGTACCTTTTGTTCCACCAATTTTTTTGGCAAGCATTGGATTAAGTTTTTCATTTCCTCCATTTTCTAAAGCGTATCTATGAGTATGAACTCCTGGGAAATGATCTCCTAATGCTTCAAATTCAACACCACTATCATCTGCTAAAATATAAAAGTTTGTTTTATCTTTTATTGCTCTTGCTTTGATTAATGCATTTTCTTCATAACTTGTTCCATTTTCATCTGGATCACTAGAAATGTTTAAATCTTTCATTAAATGTAATCTAATATTTTTATTATCTAATATATCTTCATATTCTTTTAATTTACCATTATTATTGGTAGCAAGTACTATATCAATCATATTTTTAAACCTCACTTAATAATTAAACATTAAATTTAATTAATTTTAAAGTATAATATAAGTATGATTTTAAATATTATAGATATTGCAAAGAAACTAGGATTATCCCAATCTGATTTATTATTATATGGAGATGATAAAGCTAAAATTAAAGAATCTACTATTAATTCTTTAAAAGATAAAAATAGTAAGTTTGTTTTAATAACGGCAATTACTCCAACTAAAGCAGGGGAAGGTAAAACTTTAACTGCAATAAGTTTAAATGATGGATTAAGAGCATTAAATAAGAATTCATTAGTACTTTTAAGAGAACCTTCCCTTGGTCCAACTTTTGGAGTTAAAGGGGGTGCAAGTGGAGGAGGAAAAGCAGTAATTGAACCACATAATGATATTAATTTACATTTTACTGGGGATTTCCACGCTTTAACTTCATCAATTAATTTAATCAGTGCATGTATTGATAATGAAATTTATCAAGGAAATGAACTTAATTTAGATCCTTCTAGAATCTTATGGAAAAGAGCACTTGATTGCAATGACCGAGAATTAAGAAATGTAGAAATTGGAGTAGGAGGAGGCGTAAATGGAATTACTAGAATTGACCATTTTACGATTACTGCTGCAAGTGAATTAATGGCAATTTATTGTCTTGCTACTTCAAAAGACGACTTCAAAAGAAGAGTTAAAAATATCTTAATTGGATATACATTTGATGATAAACCAGTATACCTTGAAAGTTTACATATTGAAGATGCGGTTATGGCATTAATGGATTATGCATTACTTCCTAATCTTGTTCAAAGTGGCGAAAATAATCCAGTATTAATTCAAGGTGGTCCATTTGCAAATATTGCTCATGGATGTGCTTCAATGTTTGGAAGTAGCCTTGCTAAAAAGTTAGCAGATATTGTTATTGAAGAAGCTGGATTTGCAAGTGATTTAGGTGCAGAAAAATTCTATGATATTAAATGTAGAAAAGGGAATATCAACCCATCGTGTACAGTTTTAGTTGCAACAATTAGAGCACTCAAAGAACATGGTGGAGTTTCTTTTAACGATTTAAATAAAGAAAATATAGAAGCATTAAAAGAAGGGAGTAAGAATTTACTTAAACATTACTCTAACTTAAAGAGATTTAAAGTACCAGTTATTGTAGCAATTAACCATTTTGCATGTGATACAGAAGAAGAAATTAAAACATTAGAAAAAATATTAGAAGATAACGCTATTACATATTCATTTATGGATGGATACGCAAAAGGAAGTGAAGGAAGTATTGATCTTGCAAATAAAGTATTACATGTTTTAGAAACAAAAGAATCTAAACTTGAATATGCATATTCTTTAGAAGAATCAATTGAATCTAAAATTAATAAACTTGCTAAAAATATCTATAACGCTAAAGATGTATCTTTTAGTGAAGAATCACTAAAACATATTCAAGATATTGAAAAATTAGGGAAATCTAATTTACCAATTTGTGTCGCAAAAACTCAATCATCATTAAGTGATGATCCAAAATTACTTAATGTTCCAAGTGATTACACCTTTAATGTAAAAGATGTATATTTATTAAATGGTGCAGAGTTTATTGTAGTAATAAGTGGTAAAATACTTGTAATGCCAGGACTCCCTAAAGAACCACGTGCAAAGGATTTTAAATATGAATGATAATGTTATAAATAAAACAATCTTAATAATTGATCCAGATAAAGAAAATTATCATTATTTAAGAAATGAATTATTAAAGAAATATAAGAAAGTATTATACGCTCAAAACTCCATGGATGGAGTTAATACTTGTATTAGAGAAGTAGTAGATTTAGTAATATTAGAACTTAATCTTCCAGATAAAGATGGAATGAATGTTATTGAATACATTAGAAGCTTTAATAACCGCATTGCAATCATTGTCTTAAGTAAAAGAACATTGGTAGAAGATAAGATTTTAGCAATTGATGCAGGTGCTAATGACTATATGACTAAACCATATTCAATGTATGAGTTAATTGCAAGAGTTAAAAAAGAATTCAGATATTATACTGATGAAGAAGAACATTTACTTACTAATGGACCTTTAACTATTGATTATATTGGAAAAAATGTATCAATAAATGGAAAAGAAATCCATTTAACTAACTTTGAATATAAAATCTTATTCTATTTAGCATCTCATATTGGAAAAACTATTTCATATCAAGAATTAATTGATTATGTATGGGGGAAAGATGGTCAAGACACTAATGCTTTAAGAGTTTTTGTTGCAGGTTTACGTAAAAAAATATCATCATCAAATAATTCAAAAAAATTAATTCAAACTTGTGTTGGAATGGGATATAGAATGAATTTAATTAAGTAATTAAAAATCGATAGAGAATTAACTCTATCGATTTTAAGTATACCAAAAATTTCATTATTATTTATTAAACAAATATGGTTATCGATATTTAAATTATGATTTTGCTAGTAATAATATTGATGAATAAAAGCATAAAAAAATTCGGTATTTCTACCGAACTACTTAAATCTAATTGGAGCAGGTGACGGGAATCGAACCCGCATAACTAGCTTGGAAGGCTAGTGTTCTACCACTGAACTACACCTGCATTGCTCAAATAATATATCAAAAAAGAAAATTAATTTCAATATATTTTTGAGTTTTCTTTTAATTTTTTTTATTTCTATACTTTTAACACTTAAATTATCTATTAATACGTTGATAAAATACATAAATCTAAAAATTATTTTTTGATCTAAAAAGATTGTGCCACTTTTGTGCCACTTTCAAGTGGCATAATCAGTGGACTATTTATTTACTTTCCAATACCCACTTCTATTATTGCCAATTCTTTCAATTCGTTTTATTTCTTTTAAGTCGTTAATTATTTGGGTAACTCTTGTTCTTCCAAGATTAGAAACCTCACATAATTCTTTTAAATTTAGTGAAGGATTTTCATTTAATATTTTTAAGATTTTATTGTGACTTTCGCTTAAATCACTCTTTAATTGAGTAAAACTTGGAGTGAAACTAAAAGGAATTGTTACGATGATATGGTTTTCAAAAAAACTAAAAGCTTTTTCGCCATATTTTCTAACAATTAAAGGTACACCATGCCCTGTTTGTTCAATAAAATTTAATTGCCCCATTATTTTCATTAAACTAAAGTTAATTGGATGAGATACCCCACTAAAAAATTCTTCTTTTGAAAAATCAAATGGTAAACCACCAGTTGAAACAATTTCAATTCTATCGGAATAAATATAGATTGCAGGTGGAATATTTCTAATCCATCTATTGTGTAAACACGCATTTGTCCATGCTTCTTCTAAACAACTTTTGTCAAATAAATTAATTTCTTTTCTTTCAAAGCTAGCTTCTAAATCTACTTTTGTTTCGTTAAAAGAAAGTACAAATTCGTAAGCTTGTCTTAATGCAATAAGCATACATTTATATCCAAATTCATTTCTGGATATCATTTCTAGTTTATCTTTACCTTTAAATCGTACGACTTTAATTGAACAATTATTATTATCAGATAAAATCTCTGCAATATAGTTATATTTTCCATTAGAAGTTAGAAGTCCCATATTTTTAGCAAATGTTGCATCATTTATAGTGAACCCATTAGAAATATATAATGATTTTAATCCATTAAAAGTTAAATCTTGATTTATTGATTCTATCTTTTCAGATTGTAAATTAGAATTTGTAAAAAATAAATCTCCTAATTCATGTGGCATTATTTTTTTATTTTCGCTTCCAACTCTAATAAGATAATTTCCAAAACATGCATATGGTTTTTGATCTCCTTTTGCTTCAATTTCAATTACTTGAAGATTTCCATAATTAATTAAGTCTATTTTAGGAGTTATTGAAGGAACGATTGATTCTTTTATTCTTGTTGATATTTTTTTAATTGATTCTTGTCCAAGATTATTTAAACCTTCAATATCTGCATTATCAAGGACTCCAAAAACAACTTTTCCATAACTGTTTTTGTTTAACATAGCAGTTAAAGC
>CAVKZU010000142.1:0-8673 GCA_963660725.1 Lachnospiraceae bacterium
ATATTACTCTATTATTTACTTGATTATTCTGAAATTATCCCAAATGATGCTACAGTTGATGTTTTAGGTATAAAATATAATATTAGAGACATTATATTAGGAAGTATATATAAATCAATTAATGATTCGAAAGATTCTGAAAAACCTCATATTAATTACTTAAATGGATGGAGTATAAGAGTTGATTCAGTATCTACTAAAAATGAAAAAGGTGAAGATGAGTATTACGTATCTGGTGGAGAATTCATTATTTCACCTTCCAATTTAATTGGAAACATTACTAGTGGTGACAATAAAGTTGAATTTAATACAAATTTAATATTAACGTTTGAAAAGAAAAAAAATCCTGATATTGAGGAATATGATCAATGGGACTTTAATTTAGCACAAACAAATGACGAAACAATGTTAATCTCTTGTAAAGCTGGAATTATGAGCTTAAATGTAAAGATTGATAAATCTTGCTTCTCATTTACAACTTCCAATAACTCATATTACATTGAAAATGAAATGTTAAGGTACAATAGTTTTGTAAGTGCATTTAATAATGAAAGTTCAGTTACTCATAATTATGGTGATCATTATCCTATGCAAATTACTTTAGACGAAAAAGGGTTATTAACGAAGTATTATAAATATAGTGGCATTTCATTTAATGATAATAATAACAAATTCAAAGGTATTTTACACGATTATCGTTTCTTTCAAGGATTATAAATAATTAAAGCAAACTCTCTCAAATTGAGGGAGTTTTTCTTTTAAGAAAAAAACTCACTACAATTTTTGTAATGAGTATTTACTTAATTATTTTAGCAAGTCCACCTTCTCCAGTTTCTTTATATAAACTACTTAAATCATTTCCTGTTTCTTTCATCGTTTCTATAACTTCATCATAACTAACTTTATTTTTTCTTAAAGGTGCTATATTTTTAGAATATAAATATGAATTATAACTTCTTAATACTCCAATCCCATTTCTTTCAATACATGGAATTTGGACATATCCTTTAACAGGATCACAAGTTAATCCAAGAAAATGTTCAAGTGCTACTTCACTAGCGTATTCAATCTGATATATTGATAAGTTATTAATATATGCTAAGATTGCAGCACCCATTGCACTAGCAACCCCAATTTCAGCTTGGCATCCACCAATTGCTCCACTAATTGAAGCATTCTTTTTAGCAAGGTTTCCAAATATTCCACCCACTTTTAAAGAATCAATGATCTTACTTCTGCTTACATTATTAATCTTTTCTTCATAATATAAAATTGAAGGAATAATACCAGCACTTCCACATGTTGGAGCAGTTACAATAATTTCTCCACTTGCGTTATTTTCACTAACTGCATACGCAAAAGAAGTAAGTAACATATTAACTTTTTCACTTCCTTCTAAATTAAGTGAATTTTGGTATAACTTTTTAGCGACTCTTTCAAGTCCAAGTCCTGGAATCTTACCTTCTTTAGATAATCCATCTTCAATAGATTTAAACATTGTATCTACAATATTATTTAAATAGATATTAATATCATCATCTTCAAAAGTATCCACAAATTCCTTTAAATCTTTGATTTTATTCATCTTTAAATAAGTTTTAATATCGTTAAATTTATTTAAAGGGTATATATCATATCCTGGTTTATTGATTAATTCATTCTTTAAGATTTTCCCACCCCCTACTGAAAAGTAGGTAGTTTCTATTAAGATATTATTTTTATTATCTAATCCTTTCATTACTAAGGTATTAGGATGTTTTAAATCTTTTAAAGAATAATCAAATATAACATTAGGGTTATATTCTTTTAATGTATCTAAAATAATTTTATCAGTGAAGTGTCCTTTACCAGTTAACGCTAAAGATCCTTTTAATGTAATCTCTATTTTAGATACATTAAAAGAAAGTGATTTAATATCTTTTATAAAATCAATACTAGCTTTATAAGGACCTATGGTATGGGATGAAGAAGGACCTGGTCCAATAATATATAATTCTTTTAAACTTTCCATATATTTATAATTTATATTTATCTTTAAATTCTTTTATTTGATTAAGCATTCTTGAAACAGTTGATTTAGATACATTAGTATTTAATCTATTAGATAAAAGGATTGCTAAATCATTATAAGAAACTTCTGGATTTTCTTTCTTTAAATAACATAATTCCCTTAATCTTTCATTAGGGATAGATTTAATTCCATATTTTTTATCAAATGCATCAATAATACTTATTATTTCTTCTGATTTTTCAATCATTTTACGGTAGTTATATTGATCTAGGTTTTCTTGTCGATTGTCGTTATTTCTTAAATCTCTTTCTAGACGTTTACCTTCAAAATCAATTGCAGAGTTATTAGCGTCTATAAACGCTAAAAAACTTGCGATTGCTTCACTTTGTTTTAAATAAACCACATAACTACTTCTTCTTTGAATATATTTAAATTCAAATGGGTATACTTTAATTCTTTTAGTAAGTTTTAAGATTTCTTTACTAAAATCTTCATTTTTAGTAGATATTTCTAAATGGTAATTACTTGTTTGAGGGTTATTGCAACTTCCACTAGAAAGAAAAAGCCCTATAAAATATCCTCTTAAACCTGCTTCTTTTGATACAAGTTTAGAAGGTATTTTAGATGATAAAAAGTCTAAATCTAAAGTTTCTAAAACCATATCAATATCGTTATTAATAACAATAATAAATTCAGTATGCTTTTTAAAATGCATTGAAGTTCTAAATCTAAAAGATACAGTTATATCTTCAAATACCTTCTTTAATAATGCATAAATATATTTAGCAACTTTAGCGTTTTCAGTTTTAATCTCAATTCTTTCTTCTTTACCAATTAAAAAAGAAGCATTATTTTTTAAAAAACTGCTTAAAAGTGCTAAAGCACTAACTTTAGATATTTCGTTATTACATAATTCTTCTTTTATCTCTTTAGAAAAAGACATTGGGATTTCATTTATCATAATTTATCTATTAATTCTTTTAATTCTTTATAATTTTTACATTCATATTGAATATTATTTTTGTTTATACCATTTCTTTCACGCATTGTCATTAAACAACTATCAATAGAAGCATTAATAGCACATTCTAAATCTGTATTAGTGTCTCCAATCATAATTGCATCTTCTTTATTAATATGGTATTTATTTAATAAATATTCAATTCCTTCTTTAGAAGGTTTAGGTTTAAATCCATTTGTACGAGTAACATATTCTTTAAAATATTTATCAATTCCTAGTTTTTTAAAAGAATATGAGGTCATTTCTAAGTTTTTTGCAGTTAAAGTACAAATAATATACCCGTTATTAAAAAAATATTCTAATACATCTTTAACATCTTCAAAAACACTTAAATCTGTATCATAATATTTTTTAGTTCTTGCTCTATATTCATCATGGATAAACTTTTCATCCATTTCAGGGAATGCATCATGAATTGAAAATTCAAGAGGTGGTCCACTATAGGTTTTTATTTTATCTTTGTTAAATGGAACATATGGTTTTTTATATAATTTGAATAATTCTTCCCAAGTTTTATATAAAATTTCATCGGTATCGCATAATGTTCCATCAACATCAAATATTAATAATTTTTTCATCTATTCACTCTTAGTTTCAATATTTTTAGGTTTATACCACCATAAGCCATTTTTCTTTAAGTAATAGTTATTTACAATTGCCATAATAATCATTGCAATACCTGCAGCAATCATAACATAACTTGTGATTTCACTACTTCTATAGTAATCACCATTATTTCTTAAACCTTCTAAGATACATCTTGTTAATCCATACCATAAAATATATCCACCAAGTAATGATCCATTACTATGTTCTAAGATATTTGGATTCTTTTTGATTTCTTCTTCACTTCTTTTCTTATTAATAAGTTTATTAAATGGTTTAAAGATTAATGAATTACCAAATAAATATGTAAGAATGAAATAACCTGCTAAATTTGTAACACCTTCAATAAAGAAAAGTGGTAATTGGAATTGTCCATTTTTAACGTATTCAGCCATGCCGTTAATTGCAGTACCATGACTATAATACATATTATTTTTAATAACACTAGGTAAGAATTCCCAAGGTCCAATATTAACCATTCCTCCATAAACTTCATTATTGAAGAAATTACCAATTCTACCAATTGATTGAGCAAATAAAATACATGGAACAATAATATCAATAACTAAAAGATAATCCATTTTAATATAATCTGGATTTTTCTTTTTATATTTCATATAGCAAATTTGGGATACACCAGCAATAATACCTAAAACTGCACCTCCCATAATTCCTAGACCTCCATCTCTAATATCAAAGATATTAACCCAGTTAGATCCAGTAAAATTATTAGAACCACTACTAATTGATAAAATAACGTACCAAATTCTAGCACCAATAATACCAGCTGGGAAACCAACTAAGAATGTATTAGTAATTAAATCATGTTTACCATATTTTTTCCAAATCTTATAATCTGCAACATATAAAACTAAGACTGCACCACTTAAAATAACAATTGCATATAAATAAATCATTAATCCTGTTCCACCATAAGTAGAATTTTGAGTATATGCATTAACAATATGGATACCCTTTGTACCAATATATAAAGCATTTGCTAAAGGATACATTAAATAAGGTGCGTTTCCTTCAGTGTGTAAATAGAAAGTAATGATTAAACAAATTAAAGAAATTGTAAACCACCATCTTCTTCCTTTTTTACTTACATTAAATCTTTGCATATATAAACATGTATATAATGAATATAAACATGAAAATAAAGAAAGTGAGAATAATATTGCACCAAGATATGCCATAACTTTATGGTATCCTTTAATTTCAATACCTTTTTCTAGAAGGTAGGTTGATGTATTTGGATCTAAATAGAATGCAACATTTAAAGATAAAAACCCTACTACAAATGCTAAAAGAGGTAAAATAAACTTAAGTTTATTTTGAATAATTAATTCTTTAAATGAAGTGTATCTTTCTTCATTTTTTTTAATTTTAAATAAGAATACTATTTGAGATATTAATCCTCCAAATAACAAGATTAATCCAATATAGTAAACTATATTATATGTAACTTCTTGATTCATATATTTTTCCTTATACTCCTTTTATTTTACCATGAGTAAATATTTCATTTAAATAATAACCTGTATAGCTAGATTTGTTTTTACTTACTTCTTCAGGAGTACCACTTGCAATGATTTTTCCTCCCTTTTCTCCACCTTCAGGTCCAATATCAACGATATAATCACATGTTTTAATAACATCAAGGTTATGTTCAATAACTAAAACTGTATCTCCATTATCTACAAGTTTTTGTAAAACTTTAAGTAATTTATTAACATCATCAATATGTAATCCAGTTGTAGGTTCATCTAAAATATATAATGTTTTTCCAGTAGGTTTTTTCTCTAGGTAATAAGCTAATTTAACTCTTTGAGCTTCTCCTCCTGATAAAGTAACAGCGTTTTGTCCCATTGTTAAATACCCTAATCCTACTTCATTTAATGTTTTAAGTTTATGTGATAAAGACACATTTTCTTTAAAGAAGTTATAAGCGTCTTCAATACGCATTTCTAAAACATCATAGATACTTTTACCTTTATATAAACAAGATAAAGTTTCTTCATTATATCTTTTACCATCACATTCATCACATTTAACATAAACATCTGGTAAAAAATTCATTGGAATACGAGTTACTCCTGCACCTTGACAATGTTCACATCTTCCTCCTGGCATATTGAAAGAGAATCTTCCTTTATTAAATCCTTTTGCTTTAGCTTCTTTAGTAGACGCAAAGATATCTCTAATATCATCAAATGCTTTAACGTATGTAGCAGGATTACTACGAGGAGTTTTCCCAATTGCTTCTTGAGTAATATCAATAACTTTATCGATATTTTCAACTCCAAGTAATTCTTTATATTTTCCAGGATATGTTTCAATTCCACTTAATTCTTTATAAATTGCTTTATATAAAGTTTCATTAATTAAAGAAGATTTACCACTTCCTGAAACTCCTGTAACACAAATAAATGTACCAAGTGGAATTTTTAAATTAACATTTTTTAAATTGTTACAACTTGCACCTTTAAGTTCTAAATATTTTCCATTACCTTTTCTTCTAGTTTTAGGAATTTCAATTTCTTTTCGATGTGATAAATACGCTCCAGTAATTGATTCACTTGATGCTTCAATATCTTCTACACTTCCTTTTGCAACAACATTCCCACCATGTACCCCAGCATGAGGTCCAATATCAACAATATAATCAGCACTTCTTATTGTTTCTTCATCATGTTCTACAACAATTAAAGTATTACCTAAATCTCTCATTTCTTTTAATGAATGGATAAGTCTTGCACTGTCTCTTTGATGAAGTCCAATTGAAGGTTCATCTAAAACATATAAAACTCCACTTAATTTAGATCCAATTTGAGTAGCAAGTCTAATTCTTTGAGCTTCTCCTCCTGATAAAGTCATCGCATAACGAGATAAAGTTAAATATTCAAGTCCTACTTCAATTAAGAATTCACTTCTAGAAAGTAATTCATTTAATACAAGTTCTGCAATATGTAAATCATGTTCACTCAATTTAGATTTTAATCCTTTAATAAATTCATGAAATTCTTCTAAGGTTAAATTACAAACATCCGCAATATTTTTACCATCAATATATACTGATAATGCTTTTTCGTTTAATCTCTTTCCATGACAAGAAGAACATACATTATCTCTTAAAAAAGAAGCATAATATTCTCTTAAGAATTCACTTCCAGTTTCATTATATAATCTTTCAATTCTTTCTTTTACACCTTCTAAATGTCCTCGATGATGAGTAACATTTCCACTTACAGATTTAAGTTCAAAATTAATATCTTCTTTACTACCATTTAAAATAATATCTACTTGAGATTTAGATAATTCTTTAAATGGAACATCTTTAGGGATCTTATAATAATTTAATAATTTATCAAATTTTGCCCAATCAAGGTTTGTGGTATTAACAATATTTTTAAAATATTTAATTGCACCATCATTAATAGATAAATTCATATCAGGTACAAGTAAATTAATATCAACTTCTTGTTTAATTCCAAGTCCATTACAAGAAGGACAATATCCTAAAGGATTATTAAATGAAAATAATCTAGGTTCTAAATCAGGGATAGTAAATCCACATATTGGACATGCGTTTTTATCACTATATAATTTTTCTTTATCATTAATAATGATATTAATAAATCCTTCTCCCCATTTAGATGCAATTTCAATATCTTCAAATAAACGGTCTTTTATTTCTTCACCTTTATTTTTAATTCTATCAATTACTATTTCAATAGTGTGTTTTTTATTTTTATCTAAAGTTAATTCACTAGCTTCTGGATCATCTGTATTAATATATTCATTATCAATTCTAAGTCTAGTAAATCCATTTTTAGCAAGTTTTTCTAATACTTTTTGATGAGTTCCTTTTTCTTGACGAACTATAGGAGCTAAAATTAAAATCTTATCCCCAATTTCACTTTCCATGACTTTTTCTACAATTTTAGTAATAGAAATTGCAACGATTGGTTCATGATGATGAGGACAATAAGGTATTCCAATTCTAGCATATAAAAGTCTTAAATAATCATATATTTCAGTAACTGTTCCAACAGTACTTCTAGGATTATGAGAAGTTGATTTTTGATCAATTGCAATTGAAGGAGATAATCCTTCAATTGATTCAACATCACTTTTTTCGTAACTACCTAAAAATTGTCTAGCATAGCTAGATAAACTTTCCATATATCTTCTTTGACCTTCTGCAAAGATAGTATCAAATGCAAGAGTGGATTTCCCACTTCCTGAAACTCCAGTAAATACTACTAATTTATTTTTAGGAATTTCTAAATCTATATTCTTAAGGTTGTTTTCTTTAGCACCTTTAATAATAATTTTGTCGTTTTCCATAAGTAAAATTATATCAAAAAAATATATAAATTACTTAATTTATAATACTTATTAATGATATTATTTATTTATGAATTGGAATGATTTTTTTGACCTCATTAAATCTAAAGAATACTTTAAAGAATTAATGAATTTTATTGATGAAGAATATGAATCTAGTGTATGTTACCCTCCAAAAGACAAGATTTTTGAAGCGTTTAAATTAACAACACTTGATAATTTAAAAGTAATTATCTTTGGACAAGATCCATATTTTAATAAAGGAGAAGCGAATGGACTTGCGTTTTCAGTAAATGAAAATGTTAAACTCCCTCCCTCTTTAAAAAATATCTTTAAAGAAATAAATATTGAATATAATAAAGATATAAATGATATTCCTAAATCTGGAGATTTATCATATCTTGCTACTCAAGGAGTATTGCTTTTAAATACTTATTTAACTATAAAAGAAAAATCCCCATTATCGCATAAAAATAAGTTATACGATTATTTAATGAAAGATTTATTAGAATTTATATCTTCATTAGATAAACCATTAGTATTTTTATTATGGGGAAATAATTCTAAAAAATTAAAGAAATATCTTACTAATCCTAACCATTTAATATTAGAAACTACTCACCCTAGTCCACTAGGTGCTAAT
Source organism: Lachnospiraceae bacterium (assembly GCA_963660725.1). Taxonomy (GTDB): domain Bacteria; phylum Bacillota_I; class Bacilli_A; order RFN20; family CAG-826; genus Onthovivens. The sequence continues at coordinate 8,635 of CAVKZU010000142.1, forward strand.
AAAGGTGGATGGTTTTATTCTAATCAATTTATTAAATGT
>CAVKZU010000143.1:0-7837 GCA_963660725.1 Lachnospiraceae bacterium
GAAAACGAACTAAGTTACTATAATGATTAATCATTGATTATATTTAATTAAATTTTATATAATACATAGCAAGGGGCTTTAGCTCAGTTGGGAGAGCGCTTCCATGGCATGGAAGAGGTCACCAGTTCGATCCTGGCAAGCTCCACCACTATGTTTAATTTAGTCTAATGTTAAAGGCATTAGACTTTTTATTATCATTGATTTAACAATTATTATTTTAAATTATTATCCAAATACTAACCCTCCTTCTTTATCTTTAATAAGATATTGAATCTGTCAATATCAAGCGAAAATGTCCTAAAAAAAATTAAACATTAACGTAAATTATATTTGTTATTTTTATAATCTTTTTTGAAGTTAGAAAAATTAAAATTTCTCCACGGATGATTCATTGGTGGAATATAATGTTTTTTAATTTTTGGCTTATTGATTAATGGTTCATCAAATTTATCTGAATATGCAGCATTTTTGCTTATTGGTTTAAGTAAATATATTGTCCCATTAATATTACCAAATAATTTGTTGTCGAATGTTAAAACTACAGTACATTTAGTTTTACTGCTAATCATAATTCTTGTATCATTTTCATCATAGAAACCATAATATTTCGATTTATATGAAATGCAACATCCTTTATCTACAATTCTAGTTGATATTCTAGCCAAATAATAATTAATCATTTCTTTATTAACAGTCTCAAATACGGATTTTACATTTTTAGAATCATGACTAAATTGTTTATTGTATTCAGGAATGAATACATTAATTAAATATCTATTAGCTTCATCAATATCATTTATATTATTTAATATTAATTCAACTTTTAATCTATCTTGAAAGGTTCCATTTAAACGTTCAACTTGGCCTTTTGCTTCAGGAACGCTCGTTGCTTCAAGCTCAGTTCCAAGTATTTTACAAGCATATGCAAATTGGGTTAACGGGTCGCTTTCGTTATCATCACTAGATGCTTTTTTCTTTGATTCGTAAGTAAAAACAGTTCTTTTATCTGTAAGAAATTTAGCTGGTATCCCATAATTTAAAAGTATTTGTTGAAAAACGTTATAGTATCCAAATAATGTTTCTTGAGTATCAAAATATCCACCAAGAACCTTACCAAGGCAATTATCAATTGCTAAATGTAAATGAGCAAAAAGCTTAGTATTCCGATATTGTTCGCAAGCATCCATTTCTACTAATTCACCAAAATATTTAGCTTTTTCTTTTCTTGGATGTGCATCTTCAAGAGAAAGTTGATAATCAACAGCTTTCTCTATTTCTTCTTCGTTAATGCTAGCTGCATTGTTTATTATTTCCTTCTTTAATAAGTCTTTTTTAGTTTTCCTTTGAATTTTTGGAGAACGTATATTGTTAGCCATAAGTAAGTTATATAAAGTTGAATATGCGATAATAATTCCTTCATCTCTTTTAATCATATATTTGAAATGATTAAAATTGCAGCAAAGAGTTTTTTCATCAATACCTTTGTATTTATGTGTTGCTAATAGTATTATTTTATTAGAGAAGTCTTCTGGAAGTTTATTACTTGGTGCTTTTGATCGATTACCGTGAATAAATCCATGTTTGCCTTCTCTTTTATATTTGGCAATCAAACGATTTATTTGTCTTTCAGATAAACCCAATTTTACACAAAGTTTATTTTTATTTCCTCCATGATCTACATAATTTTTAATAGTTTCATATTTTTCAAATTCATTCATTCTTAATAGTACCTTCCTCATTATTAATTAATCACCTCCTATGAGATGATTATATACGTTATTGAGACATTTTCGCTCGATAACTATTAAGACATTATCACTTGATAATCATAAATAAAGAATAATATTTATTTTTATATTGACATCTGATTCATCATTTATTAAAATTCTTAATGCTTAAAGAAGTCATTTTTTTTAGCGTTAATATGAAACACCGGGAATGGTGTGTATGGAGGACAAGGATGCCAACTATAAATCAATTAGTTAGACAAGGTAGAAGCAAAACTACTTTTAAATCAAAAGCACCTGCATTATTAAAAAGATTTAATTCATTAACAAAGAAAGAAACAGATCAAAATAGTGCACAAAAAAGAGGAGTCTGTACCCGTGTTGGTACAATGACACCAAAGAAGCCAAACTCAGCTTTAAGAAAATACGCAAGAGTTAAGCTTTCAAACGGTTATGAAGTTACTGCATATATTGGCGGTGAAGGACATAACTTACAAGAACACTCTACAGTTATGATTAGAGGAGGAAGAGTTAAAGATCTTCCTGGTGTTAGATATCATATTATTAGAGGTACTTTAGACTGCGCTGGTATTGAATCACGTAGACAAGGAAGATCCTTATATGGTACTAAAAAACCAAAAGGTAAGAGCGAATAGGGAGGAAAGATATGTCTAGAAAAGGTTCTACAGCAAAAAGAGATGTTTTACCAGATCCAATTTACAAATCAAAGTTAGTTACTAGATTAATCAATAGATTAATGCTTGATGGTAAAAAAGGAACTGCTCAAACAATTCTTTATGAAGCATTTAATAAAATTGAAGAAAAAACAAAGAAACCAGCTATGGATGTTTTCGCTACTGCAATGAATAACATCATGCCAGAAGTCGAATTAAAAGCAAAAAGAGTTGGTGGTGCAAACTACCAAGTTCCAACTGAAGTTTCTCCAGAAAGAAAAGTTACTTTAGGATTAAGATGGTTAGTTTCTTATTCAAGATTAAGAAAAGAAAAATCAATGCAAGATAAACTTTGCAACGAAATTATTGACGCTGCAAATGGTACAGGTGCATCAGTTAAAAAGAGAGAAGATGTTCATAAAATGGCAGAAGCTAACAAAGCTTATGCACATTATAAGTGGTAATTTATATGGCAAGAGAATACGATTTAGCACATACTAGAAATTTCGGTATCATGGCTCACATTGATGCTGGTAAAACAACAACAACAGAACGTATCTTATACTATACACATAAGATTCATAAAATTGGTGAAGTCCATGAAGGTGCTGCTACTATGGACTGGATGGTTCAAGAACAAGAAAGAGGTATCACAATTACTAGTGCTGCTACAACTTGTTTTTGGAAAGAAAATCGTTTCAACATTATCGATACTCCTGGGCACGTTGACTTCACAGTTGAAGTCGAACGTTCATTAAGAGTCTTAGATGGTGCTATCACAGTTCTTGATGGAAAAAATGGTGTTGAACCACAAACTGAAACAGTTTGGAGACAAGGTTCAAAATACAATGTTCCACGTATTGTTTTCGTTAATAAATTAGACGCTATTGGTGCTGATTTTGATATGAGTGTTGACTCATTAAAAGAAAAATTAGGCGCTTTAGCAAAACCTGTTCAATATCCTATTGGTATTTCTTCTACTTTAACAGGTGTCATTGATATCGTTAAAATGGAAGCTTGGGATTGTACAGATAAAGACAACCCAAAATTAATTGAAATTCCTGAACAATATTTAGAAAAGTGCAAAACTTTAAGACAAGACTTAATTGAAACTATCGCTCAATTTGATGATGATTTCATGATGAAAGTCTTAGATGGTGAAGAACCAACAGTCGAAGAAATCAAGAAAGTTATTAGAAAAGCTGTTATTGCAGGCGAATTCCACCCAGTTTTCTGTGGTAGTGCTTACAAGAACAAAGGTGTTCAATTATTACTTGATGGTGTTATCGACTACTTACCATCTCCACTCGACATTAAACCTGCTAAAGGTACAAATCCAGATGGAAGCGAATATTCATGCAAACCAGATGATAACGAAAAATTCATTGGTTTAGCATTCAAGATTGCTACAGATCCATTCGTTGGAAGACTTGCTTATGTCCGTGTTTATAGTGGTGTCTTAAAATCAGGAAGCTATGTTTTAAATAGCAACAAAAATACAAAAGAAAGAATCGGTAGATTAGTTTTAATGCATTCTAACCACCGTGAAGAAGTCGAAGCATTACATGCTGGTGAAATCGGTGCTATTATTGGTTTAAAATCAACAACAACTGGTGAAACTTTATGTGATGAAGACTTAGATGTCGTATTAGAAAAAATGGAATTCCCAGAACCAGTTATTGAAGAAGCTGTTGAACCAAAAACAAAAGCTGATCAAGAAAAAATGGGTATTGCATTAGCTAAATTAGCTGAAGAAGATCCAACTTTCAAAGTTCATACTGATGAAGAAAGTGGACAAACTATTATCGCTGGTGTTGGTGAATTACACCTTGATATTATCGTTGACCGTTTAAGAAGAGAATTTAACGTTCAAGTTAACGTTGGTAAGCCACAAGTTGGTTACCGTGAAACTATTAAAGCAGTTGGCGATTGTGAAGGTAAATACATTAAACAATCTGGTGGTCGTGGACAATATGGTCACGTTGTCATTCAATTCGAACCAAACCCAGGTAAAGGATTTGAATTCGTTAATGGTATCGTTGGTGGTGTCATTCCAAAGGAATATATTAAACCAACTCAAGAAGGTCTTGAAGACGCTTTAAATAGAGGTTTAGTTGCTGGATATCCAGTTATTGATATTAAAGCTACATTACATGATGGTTCTTACCATGATGTTGACTCTAGTGAAGCTGCATATAAGATCGCTGCATCTATGGCTTTAAAAGAAGCTGCAAAGAAATGTAAACCTGTCATCTTAGAACCTATTATGAAGGTTGAAGTTACAGTTCCAGAAAATTACTATGGTGATGTTATTGGTGATATCTCAAGAAGAAGAGGTAATATGACTGGTGAATCACAAAGAGGTAATGCAAAAATTGTTGATGCAGAAGTCCCATTAGCAGAAATGTTTGGTTACGTTACTGATTTACGTTCATTTACACAAGGTAGAGGTTCCTATACAATGGAATTTAGCCACTTTGGTGAATGTCCAAAATTCATTCAAGATGAAATCATCAAGAATGCTAACGGCAACAAATAGTTTTTAATAAAAAATGTATTAGCGGTAATATAATTTAATTGATATTATCGCTAAAATGCTATAAAATTTAATCATTGCAAGACGCAAGTTAATATCAGGAGGAAAAATATTACTTATGGCAAAAGAAAAATTTGATAGAAGTAAGGTTCATATGAATATTGGTACCATCGGACACGTCGACCATGGTAAAACAACCTTAACTGCAGCTATCACACACGTTTTAGGTAAAAAAGGTTTATCAGAAGTTAAAGATTACGATCAAATCGATGCTGCACCAGAAGAAAAAGCAAGAGGTATTACAATTAATACTGCTCACATCGAATACTCAACAGCAAAGAGACACTATGCTCACGTTGACTGTCCAGGGCACGCAGACTATGTTAAAAACATGATTACAGGTGCTGCTCAAATGGATGGTGCTATCTTAGTCGTCGCTGCTACAGATGGTGTTATGCCACAAACACGTGAACACATCTTACTTGCTAGACAAGTTGGTGTCCCATACATCGTTGTTTTCTTAAATAAATGTGATTTAGTTGATGATCCAGAATTAATCGATTTAGTCGAAATGGATGTCAGAGACTTATTAAGCAAATATGGCTATCCAGGAGATGAAACTCCAATTATCAGAGGTAGTGCTAGAAAAGCTTTAGATGGTGATGCAGATGCAGAAGCAAAAATTATGGAATTAATGGATGCTGTCGATGCATACTTACCAGATCCTGTTAGAGATACAGATAAACCATTCTTAATGCCTATCGAAGACGTTTTAACTATCACAGGTAGAGGAACTGTCGTTACAGGTAGAGTTGAAAGAGGTACTGTTAAATTAAACGATAACGTTGAAATCGTTGGTATTAAAGAAACAAAGAGTTCAGTTGTTACTGGTATCGAAATGTTCAGAAAAACATTAGATTTCGCAGAAGCAGGTGATAACGCTGGTATCTTATTAAGAGGTGTCAACAGAGACGAAGTCGTTAGAGGACAAGTTTTAGCAAAACCAGGCAGTGTTACTCCACATACAAAGTTCACATGCCAAGCATACGTTTTAACTAAAGAAGAAGGTGGTAGACATACAGGTTTCTTATCAAACTACAGACCACAATTCTACTTCCATACAACAGATATTACTGGTACAATCACTCTTCCAGAAGGAACAGAAATGGTTATGCCAGGTGATAACGTTAGCTTCACAGTTGAATTAATTCACCCAGTCGCAGTTGAAAAAGGTACTAAATTCTCAATCAGAGAAGGTGGTAGAACTGTCGGTGCTGGTACAGTTAGCGAAATCATTAAATAGTTTTGTACTAAATTAAAAGAGGATTGAATAAATCCTCTTTTTTTACGTCTTTTTTAAATATTTTTAATAATTTGTATAAAGATTTTAGCAGCAATTAAAGAACTAGTTTTAGCCATTTTAGAATATTCTTGTGCCTCACCTTGATAAGAATCACTAATTCCTTTTAAAAGTAATGCTGGAATTTTATTTTGATAACAAGTAAGTAAAATACCAGCTGCTTCCATTTCACAAATATCTGCTTTAAATGTTTCATTTAAATACTTTCTATCTTTTTCTAAATCTATAAATTTATCCCCACTAGCACATCTATATAATGGTAAATCAATTATTTCTAATGCTTGTTTAATTAAATTTTGATCTGGTTTCAAATATAAATCATTAATTTCAGTATGAAATCCAATACCTTTTTTATCAACTGGATCAGTATCGAAATCATAATTTATAACTTCTTTTACAAGTGAGCAAGTTGATGTTTCTAAATTTGGTTTAAGTGCACCACAAATTCCATAATTAAAAATAAATTCTACATTATATTTTGTAATTAAATATTGAGTTGCAATACCTGCAAAAACTTCCCCAGCTCCTGAATGTATAACATATAATTTATTTTCGTTAATTACTGTTTCATAAATTTCATATGTTTTATCATCAACTTTTTTAAATTCACATCCACTTTCTAGTAATGCATTAATTTCTGTTTCAATTGCAACAACAAGTCCAAATATTTTCATAAATCCTCTCTATTATTTTTAAACTTTATCTATTTATTATATAATAAATGCATGAATATTTTAATTGTTGGAGCAGGTGTAAGTGGTATTTTTTTATCAATATTTTTAAAAAGTAAAAATAAAAATTTAAATGTTTTACTTTTTGATAAAAATACTATAATCGGAAAAAAATTACTCGCTACTGGAAATGGTAGATGCAATATCGGTAATAAAATTGTTAAAGATTATTCTTATAATGACTTAAAAATATCTTCATTAATGAAAGAATTTTCATTAAAAGAAGAAGAGTTATTAAATGAATATGGTATTTTTTTAAGAAATATAAATAATTTGATGTATCCTAATTCTTTATCAAGTAAAACATTAAATAATTATTTATTAAATTTATTAAATAAATATAAAGTAGAATTACATTTAAATGAAGAAATTATTGATTATTCTAATAATAAAGTTATAAGTTCAATTAAAAAATATGATTATGATTATCTTATTTTTTCAAGTGGTGCTAAATCAATGAAAAGTAGTGGAAGTGATGGGAAAATTTTTGAATTATTAAAAAACCATAACTATAAAATCAATAACTTAAAACCTGGTCTTGCTCCAATTATTTTAAAAGAAAATGTTAAAGAATTAGAAAATTTAAGATTAAAAGGCTTGATTAAATTATTTAACAATAATAAAAAAATATATGAAGAAAATGGAGAAGTTATTTTTAAAAAAGATGGGATAAGTGGAATATCAATATTTAATATTAATTCGCTTATTAATCGTAATAATTTAGAAAATCCTAAAATTATAATTGATTTATTTTTTGATATTGAAGAAGTTGACTTATTTAATAAAATAAATCAAAAATATAAAAAATA
>CAVKZU010000144.1:0-7128 GCA_963660725.1 Lachnospiraceae bacterium
ACTGAATCTTTTGATTTCTATACAAAAGCTAATGGAGTTTGGTCAAAGGTAGGAAACATCAAAGGTGAAAAAGGTGACCAAGGTGAAAAAGGTGATAAAGGTAACTCTGGATGGACTGGATCTAAAGGAGATAAGGGAGACACTGCATGGAGTAATACAATTTTACCTACAACAGGTGGTTATATTACAGTTGATGTAGGAAGTGCAACTGTTGGAAGTGATGTAAAATTTAGTTTTGTTGCAAATAAGGATTACTATTTAGTTTCTTATTCTTTTGATGGTGGTACTACAAATATTGTTCCAGATGTTGTCCAAAGTACTGCCGGCCAAACAGTTACCGTTACAAAGAAAATGGTAGCAGGTGGATTTATTGTTAGTGCTAATTTTGATACGAAAGCACCTGTAACTCCTATTCAAAATAATAGTGATGCAGGAGTTGGAATTGGCGAAGCTCAAAAAGTTAAAGGCAATGTTGCTATTGTTAATACAAGTACAACAACTGATGTTTCTTTAAGTGCAACTGGAGATACTAAAATTGTTAGTGGAACAATGGATGGTTCAAAAACTGGTGATGAATCTGTTTTAGATATTAAATCAAGTAGTACTGATCCTAGAACTGTAACAATTGCTTCAGGAGTTACTATTTCTAATTACGATTTAAAATTGGAAGATAATGTTACTTTAGTTATTGAAGAAGGTGCTAATGTTACATTTAATAATGTCACATTAAAAGGTAAATCTAAAATCCAAGGAAGTTATAAGAAAGCAGATACAAGAAATTTACTTTCTACTCTTGAAGCAGATGGTGAAGATACTATAAGTTATGATATTACTGGTTTAGTTACAATTACTGGTAAAGCTACATTAGAAAATGTTGCAATTAAAGGTAAAATTGAAGTTGATACTACTGAAGAATTTGTAATGAAAGAATGCTACTATAAAGCAGAAGGATTATCAAATCAAAATGCATATTTATTAATTAAATCCCAAAATGTTAAAATTACTGATAATGAATTTAATTTAAATGATGCAGTTTATAATTTCTTAGAATGGCCTTCAGGAGATGAAACAAATAAGATCCAAAGTGCTACAATTACAGGTAATACATTTGATTGTAAAGGAATGACTCATAATGTCATTAATATGTTTAATTTTGAAAATAATGCTAAGATTGATTTAACAAATAATACATATAAGAATGTTGATTATAGTGGTACTCAACCTGTTAGAATTTCTAATTATAAAAATGCTGCAACTGGAGTCACAATTGATGTTAGTAATAGTGTTATTACTAATGCTACAAAAGGTAAGGTTGAAGCTTATGATACATTTGTTTTATTCCAAGACTATGCTGAAGCTAATGAAACTGCTCAAGATTTCTCTTCATTTACTTTAGTTGCAAAAAGTGATAATTTTAATAGTTTAGATAAATCATTAATCAAATATGATAATGGAGGATATTACAAAGACTTATTAGTTGTACACTCAAACAATCATGTTAATGATGTAAAAATGCCTAAAGTAACTTTAACAAGTGAAAGTTACGATAGTACTAAAGTATTATTTAGTGGTGGTAGAGGAACTGAAGCTGATCCATATTTAATTTCTTCACTTGATGATTGGAAAAATATCTCTAATTTTGATGGAAAAGATGTTTATTTTAAACAAACTGCTGATATTACAATTGATTCTTCATTAGCAACATTTGCTGGTCATTATGATGGTGGTAATAAAACAATCAGTTATTTAAAAGATAGTAGAAATTGCTATTTTGCAATTACTAAAATAGATGGTGATGTTTCATTTAAAAATATTAATTTAAAAATGGGAAAAGTTGGTGTTTCTTTATTAGGAACTATTAACTGGGATACTGCATACAATGCTTCATTTGAAAATATTACATTTAGTAGTGATGAAAATTTAGTTGAAGTTAATAATAACAATTTTGGATTAATTGTTACTAATTGTTTATATAGTTCAGCAAATGCAAATGTTTCCTATTCATTCAAAAATATTACAAATAATATTAAACATTTAAGAAATGATGGAACATGTATTGGATTCCTTACTGGTTATAGTGCAACTATTAAAGGAACTGGAACTGCTTCATTTATATTAGAAAATTGTATTAATAATGGTATTATTTCAGGTACTGAACAAGTTGGCTTCTTTTATGGAAATAAATCAGGATTCTACGATGCTGAATGTACTGGTACTGCAAGTTATAGCATTACAAATTGTAAAAATGGTGCATATGGTCATTTCTATACATCAAGTGGTGGATTATGTGGCTTTGCTCCATTCGATTCAAGAGACAAAAAAGAATTACCTACAGAATTACAAACTGCTAATAGTTCATTTACTTCTGGATGTGATGTTTTAAATGTTAATGATGCTGATAAAGTAGCTGTTAAACAAAATGATGATTTTACATTTACAAAAGCTAAAACAACTAATAATTATAAATATAAATTAGGATTTGTTGTTCCTAAAGAATATATGACAAGAGATGATCAAGAATGGGACGATAGTCAGTCTACTGAAAATTCAAATGAATCATATTGGTATGTTAGAAATGGATTAAAATACTTTACTGAATTAAAAGAATTAAGTGAAGGTGAACCATTAGAATCCACAAGTGTTAAAGAGTTTACTGCTTTAGATCCAGTAAGAGCAGAAAAACAAGGATTAACAGTAACATTTAAAGAAGGTGAAACATATAAATTAGTTAAATCAGATTCAGGAGAAAAATATTACATTGTTATTAATGTTGGTAAAAATTACTATATTAATTGTGAAGTAACATTAAGAGTATTTGTTGAAAATGAATCTGGATGTATTGCTTCTACATACGATTTATAATAATTAAAGACGATAAAAATATTTATAATTTTAAGAATTATTGCAAATTATTAATATTAAAAACAAGTTCGAGACTGAACTTGTTTTTATTTGAAAAAAAGTTAATGTCAAGCCTTGACATTGAATTTGTTTCGTATATAATATTGTTCGGTTTTGAACTAATATGGAAAAAGATTTATTTTATTTTACAAGATATCTTACTGAATATTTAGATGACTTATTCAGAAAGAATGATAAGAAAAATGGCATTAATACATTCCAAGCAATTACATGTGGAATTATTAACGAAAGAAGTCAAGATGGACTTGATACTATCCAAAAAGATATTCAAGAAGCTCTTTGTCTTTCTAAAGCAAGTTGCAGTGATTTAATTAGTGCAATGTGTAAAGAAGAACTTATCATTAAAGAAAAAGATCAAGTAGATAAACGTAAAGATATCTTAAAGTTAACTAAAAAAGGTGAGGAATTTGATGCATTTTGTACAGAACATGCATTAGTTTTACAAGATGAAATCTTATCAAAGTTAACTAAAAGAGAATCTGAAGAACTTATTAGGTTACTTAACAAGTTAGTAGAAAAAATAAAGGGAGGAAAAAGTAATGGAAAAGAAAACTAAAGAAGTTAGTTTTATTAAAAAGTTTAAATTTCTTTTGAAAAGTTCCAGAGAATACAAAAAGTACTCATACTTATCAATACTTTTTGTTTTTATGGAAACTGTATTTGAATGTATCATTCCTTACGTAATGATGCTTTTAATTAATTTAATGGGAGAATTAGTAGGTGGAACTTTAACCCCAGAAGTTAAAGCAACTGCCTTAAATACTGTATTAATTTATGGAGCTATTTTAATCGCTCTTGCAATGTGTTCTTTAACATGTGGTATCTTATCAGGTAAAATGTGCGCTATTGCATCATGTGGATTTACAAGAAACTTAAGAGGAGATTTATTCAAAAAGATTACTACTTTCTCATTTAGTAATATCGATAAATTCTCTGCTTCATCATTAATTACTCGTCAAACAACTGATATTTTTGAAATTCAAATGGCATATATGATGGTTATTAGAATTGCTATTCGTGCACCATTTATGTTTATATTCTCATTTGTTATGGCAATTGTTGTTGCTCCAGAATTATCTTGGACATTTGCAATTACAATTCCATTCATCACAATTATCTTTGCATGTATCATTCCAATTGCTACAAAAAGATTCACAGTTTTATTTGATCAATATGATGAATTAAATGAAATTACTGAAGAAAATATCCGTGGAGTTAGAGTTGTTAAAACATATGCTAGAGAAGATCATGAAAAAGAAAAATTCTACAATCACAGTTTAAAAATGTCAAAAGGCTTCCAAGTTATTGAAAGACTTTTAAGTGCTACAAACCCTGCGATGCAAGCAGTTATGTATATTTCTAATTCATTAATTTTATTCTTAGGTACATTAACTGTTATTAATTTAGCTAAATTAGATAATGGTGTTATCGTTTGGGGTAAATTTACAATTGGTTCTATTTCATCATTAATCACATATAGTGCTCAAGTTTTAAGTTCTATTATGATGGTTTCAATGGTTTTATTCATGATTTTAATGGCAATTCCTGCAATTAAAAGATGTTATGAAGTTTTAAACGAAGAACCAACAATCAAAAATCCAGTTAATCCAGTTACTACAATTGAAAATGGGGATATTGATTTCAATAATGTCTCATTTAAATATAAAGTAGATGCTGAAAAATATGCTTTAAGCAATGTTAATTTACATATTAAATCAGGTGAAACAATTGGTATTATTGGATCAACTGGTTCAAGTAAATCAACTTTAGTTAATTTAATTTCTAGATTCTATGACACTACTGAAGGTGAAGTTAAAGTCGCTGGACGAAATGTCAAAGAATATGATTTAAAGACATTAAGAGACAATGTCGCAATGGTTCTTCAAAAGAATGTTTTATTTAGTGGAACTATTAATGAAAATTTAAGATGGGGTAATAAAGATGCTAGTGAAGAAGAAATTTTAAAAGCATCTAAAATTGCTCAAGCTGATCCATTCGTTCAAACTTTCCCTGATAAATATGAAACTCATATTGATCAAGGTGGTGTTAACGTTTCAGGTGGTCAAAGACAAAGACTTTGTATTGCTCGTGCATTACTTAAAAACCCTAAAGTATTAATTTTAGATGACTCAACTAGTGCAGTTGATACTAAAACTGATGCATATATTAGAAAAGGCTTAAGAGAATATTGCCCAGATTTAACAAAAATCATTATTGCTCAAAGACTTTCTTCTGTAGAAGATGCTGATAAGATTATCGTTTTAGATAATGGTGAAATTAATGGTATTGGTACACATGAAGAATTACTTAAAAATAATGAAATTTATAAAGAAATTTATGAAATTCAAAATCAAATTGGAGGTGCACACTAATGAAAAAATCTTATTCAAAGAATAAAAATGTTTTATTAAGATGTATATCTGATTACTTTAGATCACATCCAATTGCTTTAATCATTTCTTGCCTTTGTGTTTGTATATCATGTGTTGGTACTATTATGGGACCTTTAATGATTCAACAAATCACAGGTATGATTGAAAGTGGTGCTAGAAATGGTTTTGATTCAATTAAAGCTGAATTTACTCGTGATATGATTATCCTTGTTTCATGTTATTGTTTATCTTTAGTGGGTGGATTTACATATTCTCAATTAACTGCTAAATATGGACAAATCTATATGCATGAAATTAGATATAGAGCATTTGAACATCTTCAAACTTTACCTATTTCTTATTTTGATAGACATGATAAAGGTGAAATTATGTCTACATTTACAAACGATATTGATACAATTAGACAACTTTTAACTCAATCAATTGTTACTGTCTTAATTTGTACATGTTCATTTATTTCAGTATTCGTTATTATGTTAAATTCTTCAATCTATTTAACATTAATCGTTATTCTTGGATCAATTGTTATGCTTCTTGTTACTAAGCGAATTGGTGGTAAGAGTGCTAAAAACTTCATGGCAAATCAACAAGTATTAGCAAAAGAAGAAGGTTATATTGAAGAAATCATGAATGGTTTAAAAGTTGTTAAATCATTTACTCATGAAGAAGAATCTATTAAAGATTTAAATAAACAAATTGATGAATTACAAGATGTTGCTACAAAAGCTAATAAATTTGCAAATATTTTAATGCCAATTATGAGTAATATTGGTAACTTCTTATATGTTTTAGTCGCAATTATTGGTGTTGTACTTTTTATCTTTGAAGTTCCATCTTTAACAATTACTGGCTATCACGCAAATGAAACTATTGGAATTGGTGTTATTGTTTCATTCCTTCCAATGGTTAGAATGTTTACTCAAAATGTTAGTGAAGTTTCTAACCAAGTTAACCCAATCGCTAGTGCTATGGGTGGATGTAATAGAGTCTATGAAATCATTGATACTCCAAGTGAAGTTGATGATGGATATGTCACACTTGTTATGGGTAAATATGATGAAAAAGGAAACATTGTAGAATGTAATAGAAAAGAACATACTTTATGGGCTTGGAAACATCCTCATGGAGATGGTACTTTAACTTATACATTACTCCAAGGTGATATTCGTATGTTTGATGTTGATTTTGGATACGTTCCAAATAAGATTGTCTTACATAATGTTTCATTATTTGCAAAACCTGGTCAAAAGATTGCATTCGTTGGTGCAACTGGTGCTGGTAAAACAACAATTACTAACTTAATCAATAGATTCTATGATATTGCTGATGGTAAAATCAGATATGATGGAATTAATATTAATAAAATTAAAAAGAAAGATTTAAGAAAATCACTTGGAATGGTTTTACAAGATACTAACCTTTTTAGTGGTACTATTATGGATAATATCCGTTATGGTAGATTAGACGCTACTGATGAAGAATGTATTGAAGCTGCAAAACTTGCAAATGCTGATAGCTTCATCACTAGATTACCTCATGGATATAATACTTATATTAAAGGTAATGGAAGTAGTATTTCTCAAGGTCAAGCTCAACTTTTATCAATTGCACGTGCTGCAGTTAGTGATTGTCCTGTTATGATTTTAGATGAAGCTACTTCATCAATTGATACTCGTACAGAACAAATCGTTCTTAAGGGTATGCAAAATTTAATGAAAGGTAGAACTGTTTTCTTAATTGCTCATAGATTATCTACTATTAAAGATGCTGAAGCTATTATGGTTTTAGATCATGGTAAGATTATTGAAAGAGG
>CAVKZU010000145.1:0-5546 GCA_963660725.1 Lachnospiraceae bacterium
GGCGTTAGAGATATATTTATTTCCTATAATTTAATATGTTTTTTATATTTTTTATTATATTTTTTAATTAATCCTGCTTTGGAAGAACAACAATCACAACTACTAATTCTTCCTTCTTTTACTTTTTTATTTACAAAATAAGCAATTAAAGCAATTAGAATTAAAATTACAATAACTAGAATTACAATATCGATTGCACTCATAATTTCCTCCAATAATTAATTTATTAAGCAACTAATTTCTTAGCGTCTTTTTTATTTTTTAAAACAATACAAACAACAACTAAAGCAATAATTGCAATATAGATGAAGCAAGTCCACCACCATGTTCCAATTAAGTAGAATGCACTAGCTGCAATATATGAAGTTGCAAGCCAGAAGAAAATAGTATTTTTTAATGTTCCTTTTGCAAGTTCTGCTTTTGCAGTTGCAACAGCAGCAAAGCAAGGAATAGTTGTCATATTGAAAACAATAAATGCTAATAATCCAGGAACATTAATTCCAGTAGCAGAAATCATTCTAGCAACATCACTAGCACCTTCAATAGCACCAGCAGCATCTGGATCTTTAATTGCAACACTTCCAACAACTGCACCAAGCATAGCGAATGTAGCAATAACATTTTCTTTTGCAATTAAACCTGTAATAGCACCAACTGCAAATACCCATCCATATGCACCAAGTTGAGAACCAAATCCAAGTGGAGTGAAGATGAATTGGAAACTACGTCCAATATTAGCTAAAATTGAATCGTTTGTAGTTAATGAACCAATAAAGCCTTCGTCTGCATCATATTCAATGAATTGTAATGCTGGTGTAAAGCTTTGTAAGAACCAAATAACTAAGTTAGATAATAAGATAATTGTGAATGCTTTTTTAACGAAATGTTTGCATTTATCCCAAACGTGTAAGCATAAAGCTTTAAATTTAGGTAAATGGTATTCAGGTAATTCCATAATAAATGGAGGAGTTTCACCTTTTAAAGATGTATTTCTCATAAAGAGAATTGCTAAAATAGCAACACAAACACCAGTAATATACATTGAGAATGTGATAACATCAGCATTCTTTAAACCAAATTGAGTAACAATAGCACCAGCACAAGCTGTTAAAATAGGAAGTTTAGCACTACATGAGAAGAAAGGAATAACACGAATTGTAGCAATTCTTTCTTTTTCAGTAGCTAAAGTTCTTGTATTAGTCATTGCAGGAACTGAACATCCAAAGCCCATAATCATAGGCATAAATGCTCTACCTGTAACGCCAAATCTTCTAAATAATCTATCAAGAATGAAAGCAACACGAGCCATATATCCGCTATCTTCTAAGAATGAGAAGAATGCGAATAATAATAAGATTTGTGGTAAGAATGAAAGAACAGAGAAAATACCTGCTTCAAGACCATCACAAATTAAAGCAATAGCCCAATTTGATGCTCCACAATTAGTTAAGCCTTGATTTGTTAATTGAGTTAGCCAATCTGTAAAGCCAGTCATACAAGATTGTAAGAATACACCTGGAGATTGAATAGCATTACCACTCCAAATTAATCCTTCCCAAGTTGTTCCTTCAAGCCATGGAGCACTTCCTTCTCCAAATGCACCCATTGCACCAAGATATAATAAATCTTCACCAAATGTTAAATGGAAAATTAAGAATAAGATTACCGCAAAGATTAATAATCCAGCAAATCTATTAGTTAAAACTTTATCAATCTTATCTGATCTAGTTAATTTTGGTTTAACATTACCATTTTTATCAGTTTCTGTTTTAACTTCTGCTCTTTTTAAACAAGGTGAGCAGTTATTTTGAATAAATTTATAACGAGCATCAGCAATAATTGCTTCTAAATCGTGACCAAATAATTCGTCATTAATAGATGCTTTTGCACTTTCAACAAGTTTAGCTTCACTTTTATGAGCTTCAACTTCAATTGAATCATTTTCAGCAATTTTAATTGCGTGATATAAAGGATGAGTGCAATCTTGTTCTACTAATTCTTTACGAACATTTTGGATAATATCCCAAACTTTACTTCCTTCTAATACAGAAGTTCCTTTTCTTTCTTTAGAACCTTCTTGTAATACAATTTCCATTAATTCTTTTAAGTTTGTTTCTCTTAAAGCACTAACTGGAACAACTGGTACACCAAGAACTTTTGATAATTTTTCTGAATCTAATACATCACCATTTTTTTCAAGAACATCCATCATATTTAATGCAACAATAACTGGAATATTCATTTCTAAAAGTTGAGTAGTTAAATATAAGTTTCTTTCAAGGTTACTTGCGTCAATAATATTAACGACACAATCAGGCTTGCCTTCACTATCTCCATCAATAATATAATTTCTTGAAATGATTTCTTCTGGAGTATATGGAGATAAAGAATAAATACCTGGAAGATCAACTACTTCAATTGGGTTATCACTCTTTTTACCATAAACACCACTTTTTCTTTCAACAGTAACACCTGGCCAGTTACCAACGTGTGCTGTTGAACCAGTTAAAGCATTAAATAATGTAGTTTTACCACAGTTAGGATTACCTGCTAAAGCAATTTTTAACATACTATTTAGCTTCCTCCTTTACTAATACGATAACATTTTCAGCTTCTTTTTTTCTTAAAGTTAAAGCGTAATTTCTAATTTTAAATTCAAGTGGATCACCGAGTGGAGCTTTTTTAACAAGTTCAACTTCAGCACCAGGAGTAACGCCCATATCAAATAATCTACGTCTAATTACTCCTTCTCCCTTTACTACCTTAATTACGCCTTTTTCGCCTTTAGTTAATAAATCTAAAGATTTTTCCATAAATTCTCCTATGCTACAAATATAGTCCCAGCTAAATTTTTATCTAGGGCTAATCTTCCATCTTTAACAAGAAGAATCACGTTTCCTCCTGTAGATGAAAGAACTTGAATTTTAGAGTCAATTGTTATACCAAGACTTTCTAAATGTTTTTTTACCTTTTCATCAGCTCCGATACGTACGATTCTTAATTCTGTGTTTAAAGGTGCAATTGCAATTGGCATATTTTTTCCTCCTTATTCAATTATTTTTATTTTTAAAATCGTGACTTTTTAAAAATAAAAATATCTAGGCATAAAACCTAGATATATTAAAATACATTTGTTAGCAAAAAGCAACAACTTTGTTAGATATAACTAACATTATTTTTTATTATTAACAATATTCTCAATTACTTTGAATGTTTCATCACTGATAATGTGTTCAATTTTACATGCATCATCTTCAGCATATTTTTCTTCAACGCCAATGCTTTCAAAGAAAGACATTAAAATACAATGTCTATGGTAAATTTTATTTGCGTATTCTTTTCCAGCTTCTGTAAATAATAAATTTCCATTTTCATCATCTACATTAATTAATCCTCTTTCTCTTAATAAAGAAAGAGCTCTTGAAACACTTGCTCTTGAAAAATTCATTTCTTCAGAAACATCAATTGCTTTTACAATATCATTTTTTTCTTTTAATCTTAAAATTGTTTCAAGATACATTTCTGCACTTTCATTGTCTTTTTCATGTTTATACATATAATACACATCCCCTATGGTAATTTTTGTCCACTAACTGTATAAATTTTATACCACTCATCTTTAGTTAATTCAACATTAACACCATTAATTGCATCTAAAACATGTTCTTTATTAGTAGAACCGATTAAAACTTGTACATTTGCACCAAGTTTTAATAAAAAAGCAATAGCAATTCCTTGAGGAGTGCACTTATATTTAGCAGCTAATTCTTTTAAATATACATTTAAATCATGGTATTTTTCATCATTATTAAAAATTAATCCTTCAAACATTCCATATTGGAATGGAGACCAACATTGTAATAAGATATTTTTTCTTTTTAAATAAAAGAAAATATCCCCACTTCTTTCAATACCTTCATTAAAATAAGTATTAAAATTCATTTCTTCTGCAACAATTGAAGGATGACCAATACCAAGTTGTAATTGTTCAACTTCAATTTTTTGTTTACAACTACTTTCTAAATATTTAATAGCTTCTTTTGAAAAATTAGAAACTCCAAAATGTTTAACCATCCCATTTTCATATAAATAATTAAATGCTTTTGCAACTTCTTCGTTATCCATAAAAATATCTGGTCTATGTAATAAAAAATAATCAACATAAGGAAGACCTAATCTTTCTAATGAATCTTTACATGATTTAATGATTGCATCATATGATAGATCATAAATACAAGTACCTTTTTTTCTATCTTTATAAATGCCACATTTAGTTTGGATAATCATTTTTTCTCTTAAAGTAGAATCTAATCTTAATGCTTCGCCAAGTTTTCTTTCACTTTCTCCATCATTATAAATGCTTGAAGTATCAAAATAATTAATACCATGTTCAAGATCAAATTTAATTAAACTTTCTAAATCTCGAGGAGTAACGTCTTTTAAACGCATTAATCCTTGAATTAACTTTGAATTTTCCATATAAATAATTATAAACAAAAAATATTTTTTAAAAAACTCTTGATTTATATTTTTGTTTTTAGTATATTATATAAGCATTCAGCGGGGCGTAGCGTAGCTTGGTATCGCGTCTGCTTTGGGAGCAGAAGGCCGCAGGTTCAAATCCTGTCGCCCCGACCATTAAAAAACATCACAGGTAACTGTGTTTAGATATATTTGAGAGTTTCCGAATTTCGGAAATTTTTTTATTTTATAATAATTCCTTTTGATATATACTTTATAATCGAGGTTGAGGTGATAGTATGGCAATTAATGATATTGTATTAGTATGTATTTTATGTATTTTCACAATTAGTGGATTAGTTGGAGGGTTTATAAAATCTATTTCTAAGATAGCAAGTTTCGTAATTGGTATTTTTGGAGCATTCTATTTAGGTAATTTAGTTTCTAAATTAATTGTTCAAAATATTGATGCAGTAAGAAATTTCTGTGAAACAAACAATTGGTGTTCAATTCTTATTCTTGTTTTATCTTATATTATTGTATTTATCGTTATTACACTTGTATGTAGATTAATCTTTAAATCATTACAATGTGTATTCGAAGCAGGTCCAGTTGGTCAAGTATTAAACAAAATATTAGGCTTAGTATTTGGTATCTGTTTAGGATTTATTATTTGTGATTTATATTCATGGGGATTATATATCACAGCAAATGTCTCTGAAAGTGCAGCAAATTGGATTATTAGTGATTGTAAATTAAATGATGAATCAGTATTTACATTAACTAAATCAATTATTCAACTTAACTTAAACGCATTAAATATTACTTTCCCACATTTATAGTTTTATTAAAGTATCAAAAAATCCGCTGTAAAAGCGGGTTTTTTGTTCCTAATTATTTTGAAAATTAAAAATAGAAGGATTAATTAGCATGATAATGTTTAAACAAAAACAATTATTTATAAAATCAAACAAGGAGGACTAACCAATCCTTCAATTTACAATTCTATAATATCATAATAATTTTTAGTTTACAATTATAATTTTATTTAATGTAATATTCTATTTGTGCTTTTGCGTCCTTTC
>CAVKZU010000146.1:0-4127 GCA_963660725.1 Lachnospiraceae bacterium
AGTGATAATTTAATTCACTTTTATTATAAATATATTTTTAATAACCCTTATTCTATTAATAGACGTAATAAAGAATTTTTCTTTAATAATTTTATTAAAAATGATTTAGAATCTTTCTTTATCCCCTTTAAATTTGAAGAAATATCTAAAGAATTTTTATTAAAACTTAATTTTAATAATAAATTAGAAAATATTATTTTTGATATTGGGACTTATTCTTTTGATGATTCTAAAAATAGAATTAATCGAGGATTTGATTTAGTAACTTTAGATCAAAATGGGTACATTTCGTATGAATGTAAATATCGAAATGAACCAATTGGAAATAATATTATTAATGAAGAAATAGAACAAGTTAAAAATTTAGATATTAAATTTTATAAACTAGGATTTATTTCAAAAAGTGGTTTTAAAGAAGAAGTTGATAAAGAGAAATATAATTGTTATTCATTAGAAGAATTTTATTATTTTGATGAATAAAAGAATGTAGAATATAAAAAATGCGAATTTAATCGCATTTTTTTAATTCTAATTATTACATTAATTTTTCAAACAATGCTTTAACTTCTTCGTGTGTTGCTTCTTTTGGATTACCTGGATAGCATGCATCTTTTAAAGCATCACTTGCAAGATTATCTAAATCACTTGCTAAAATCTTTTCACATTTTGTAGGAATTCCAACATCAACTGATAATTTTTTAACAGCATCAATTGCAGCTTTTCTATATTCTTCTTGAGACATATTTTTTGTATCAACACCTAAAGCTTCTGCAATATCTTTATATTTTGTACCTGTAACATCAGCGTTAAATTCCATCGCAATTGGTAAAAGCATAGCACATGCAACTCCATGTGGAACATCATAATATGCACTTAATGTATGAGCCATTGCGTGATCGATTCCTAATCCAACATTACTAAATCCCATACCTGCAATATATTGACCAAGTGCCATACCTTCTCTTCCTTCAGGATCATTAGCAACTGCTTTTCTTAAGTTTTTTCCAATTAATTCAATTGCTTTAATATGGAACATATCACTCATTTCCCAAGCAGCACGAGTAATATAACCTTCAATTGCATGGGTTAAAGCATCCATACCAGTTGAAGCAGTTAAACCTTTTGGCATTGAAGACATCATATCAGGATCAACGATTGCAACAATTGGCATATCATGAGCGTCTACACAAACGAATTTACGTTTCTTTTCAACATCTGTAATGACATAGTTAATTGTAACTTCAGCAGCAGTACCTGCAGTAGTTGCAACTGCAATGATTGGTAAACATGGTTTTTTAGTAGGTGCAACACCTTCTAAACTTCTAACATCACTAAATTCTGGGTTAGTCATGATAATACCGATTGCTTTTGAAGTATCCATTGAAGAACCTCCACCAATTGCAATAATAAAATCAGCACCTGCTTTTTTACAAGCTTCTACACCACTTGTAACATTTTCAATTGTTGGGTTTGGTTTAATATTTGAATAAATTTCATAAGCAATGCCACCTTCATCTAAAAGTGAAGTGACTTTACTTGTAACACCAAATTTAATTAAATCTGGATCACTACATACTAAAGCTTTCTTAAAACCTCTTGCTTTTGCTTCTGGAACAATATTTAAAATAGCACCATGTCCATGGTAAGAAGTTTCATTTAACATAAATCTATTTGCCATAATTATTTTCTCCTTTGTTCATGTAATAAACTTAACAAAATTATTATAGACCGAATTTTTAATGAAGATAAGTATTTATTTACCAAATTAAAAAATAATTAAAAATTTTAAATTATTTAATAAAATATCAGCGGAATTAATCATTCTTTATATATTTTATTTTTATTTAAAAATAATACGGAAAAATACGCATTATTTCAACTTTTATACTTATTCAGTATCAAATACCGAATAGAATTTGTATTAAAAGATTAATTTTATAAATTTATATATTCGATTAAATCTTCAATTTTTGCATTTAATGCTTTAGATAAATAATATAAAGTTTGAGAAGATGCTTTGTTTATATCTTTTGATTTATTTTCGTATTCTTGAAGTGTTCTTAAATTTACTCCAGAAATATTTGCTAATTCTCTTTGAGATATTCCTTTTTTCTTTCTTAATTCCTGAAGTCTTGTACATTTAATATTATTTTTAAATCTAGCAAGCAAAACATCTAAACATTTTTGTTCACTTGCTTCATGCAATGTTGGATATAGATTTAAAATATCTTCCATTTTTAATAATGAATGGATATACGAAAAAGGGAATTGAGTTTCATATTGAAATAAACATAAAATCCAACCAGCCCAAAATTCTTTAGAAAAAGAAATACTATTATTTGGCTTCACTATTTTTTCTTTAATATTTAGTTTATAAAAAACGTTTAGTACAAGTTCAGTGCCACTCATTCCTAAAATAACATTTATATCACCTTCTTCATATCTAAGAGCATATCCACTAGAAATAAATATTGCATAAATTGATCTAAAGATAAATTATAAGCATAATTAGCGTAATCAAATGCCTCTCCAAAATTAGACATTGTATAATCCAAAAAACATTTATCGTAATTTTTAAAATTCATAACTTTATTATACTCCTAAAGAAATATAGTTTAAAAATATTTGATTTTATGGTAATCTTATAAAAAGCGTTGATGAAGACGGATTATATTATGAGTTTTATAGAGAGTTAAGGTTGGTGGAAGCTTAATAAATGATGATATAATCAAATCCCTTCTAAGCTGTATTTCCGAAATTAATAGTAAGAAATAACGTGTTTGCTACGTAAGTGCATAGGATTTGTTGGAATCTGAAGAGGTATAGATTTTTCTATACAATTTGAGTGGTACCGCGGGTAAAGAATAAAATATTGCTCGTCTCAAAGTTTATTTGAGATGAGTTTTTTTATTTTTAAGGAGAAAAAAGATGAAACTAGGTACTAAAAAGATGATATTAATAACATTTATGTTATTTTCGATGTTCTTTGGAGCAGGAAATTTAATTTTTCCTACATTTTTAGGGCAAAGTGCAGGAAGTAATACCCCTTTAGCAATGACTGGATTTATTATTACAGCAGTAGTTTTACCTGTTTTAGGAGTTATTGTTGTTTCTAAATTTGGTGGACTTGATATTTTAGGAGAAAGAGTTAATAAATATTTTGGAATTGGATTTGCAGTTTTAATTTATCTTGCAATTGGTCCAGGTCTTGGAATCCCTCGTGCTGCTTCTTTACCTTTTGAAATGGGTATTGCTCCCTATCTTAGTGATTCTTCAAACAACACTTGGTGGATGTTACTTTATTCTTTTGTATTTTTCCTAGTTGCTTTATGGTTATGTTTAAAACCTAAAAAATTAGTAGAAAGAATTGGTAAATTTTTAACCCCAACCTTATTATTCTTACTTGTTTTCTTATTTATAAGTTTTCTTATTATGGGTGATAAAGTTACTGCTTTACCAAATGATACATACAAAAATAATGCATTCTTAGTAGGTTTTAGTGAAGGATACAATACAATGGATGCAATTGCTGCTTTAAATTTTGGGTTAGTTGTTGCAACTACATTAAATAGTTTTGGAATTACTGATAAGAAAAAAGAATTATCATATTCTTTAAAAGCTGGTTTATTTGCAGGTATTATTTTAGCACTTATTTACATTATGCTTGGATATATAGGAATGAAATCAAGTGGAGTATTTAGTAGTGAAAATGGTGCCCAAACTTTAAGAATGATTGTTTATAATCTTTATGGATCATGGGGAGCAATCTTAATTGCAGCAATATTTACTCTTGCATGTTTAACAACTTGTGTTGGATTAATTAATTCAATTTCCCAATATTTTGCAAAATTATTCAAGAAAATTAATTACACTAAATGGGTTTTAATTATTACTTTAGTTTCATTTCTTATTTGTAATTTAGGATTAAATACAATTTTAAATATTTCTATTCCTGTTTTAAATGCAATATATCCAGTTTCAATTGTATTAATTATTTTAGGGTTAAGCGATCGTTTTTGGAAAAATAATAAGATAATTTATCCACTTACTATTACAGGGGTTGCAATCATTAGTATTATTTATGCACTTGAACAAGTTAATTTAAAATTATCATTTCTTTCTAATTT
>CAVKZU010000147.1:0-2554 GCA_963660725.1 Lachnospiraceae bacterium
CACTAAATGCCCTAATGATTAATATAAACATTCCTTCATTACTATTATACTATAACCCGAGTTTTGCAGTTGTTGTGCTAAGAAAACATTCCATAGTATTGGAATGATATATTTTATTTGAATTTTATATTTTTAAAGTATTTATCAAAATTAGCTTTATTCATAATTGATGTAAATTCAAAAGTATTAAAATACTTAATAATTGTTTTATAATCTTCTATAGTTTCATTTTCTATCTCAGATAAATTTAAAGTATAATATTTATTTCCATTTTCATCAGTTTTTTCTTTATATTTTTCAAAAGTTTCTTTTTTTATAACATGAATTATTCCTTTAGATATTTCAGAACAAGAACACATATCTAAAGCTCTAACTATTCGTTCTACGCTTAAAGAATAATTCATTTTATGTTGTAGTATTCTTAATAATACTAAAGCTACAAAGCAAATTAAAATATGACCTTTAATATGGTCTTTAGTCCTAACATATATTGGTCTAGCTATTAAATCACTTTTAGTAACTCTAAATGAATCTTCTATTCTCCATAATCCGTGATAAATTTCACGGATTTTCTTTTCGTCATAATGTAATTCAGAAGTTACAATAGCAAAATATCCGTCATATTTTTCTTCTGATTTGGCACGTTCATAATCAACTGAAGAAACTACTTCATCAGCACATTCTCCAGTAGATGACAATATCGAATTATTTTTAATATATTTATCAAAGCCATGTTTATATGTGTAAGCATTATTGGTTAAAGCCATTTCAGCTTTCTTTAACTTTTCTTCTCTTTTTCTTTTTTCCCTTCTAGCAGCAGCTCCATTCCAATATATAAGAACTTTTCTCTTTCTTTTAATTTTATTTTTGTCTTTATCAAAGCCATCATATTCTTCTTCAAATATTTGATATTTATAATCGTCATTAACAATTGTATATAAAGATTCATTAAATAATCTTTCTTCATATCTTTTTCCTTTTTTCCCTTTTAATATTTGGGAAAACATATAACCATCTTCATTATTACATATTTCATCAATATTATCATTACAATTCATTCCCTTATCAGCTACAATTACAGTTCTTGATAAACCATAATTGCGCTTCACTTTATTCAATACTGGAATTAAAGTTGTAGAATCAGCATCATTACCAGGGAAAACCTGAGCACTTATTGGAATGCCATTAGCATCCATCATTAATCCAAATTGAACAATAGGATCAACAACATGTTCTTTACTAACTCCACGCTTTAATAATCCTGATATTTTTTTAAATTGATGTTTTACATTATTTTCATCAATTACTTCTATTATTTTTAATTTTTTAATTTCTTTTTTATTTGTAATCATCGGAATAACTTCTTCATATTCATCATCATCTTCATAATCTTTTTGAAAGTAAAAATTAGTTGAATCATAAAAACATTCAGTAGTATTTCTTCCTATTTTTTTCTTTATAATATCATTTAAATAAATTTGAATTTTATCTTCATTTTTAGCGAAGTGGTCTAATGAACGATATAATTCGTATAATGAAAATTTATAATTTTTCATATAAAAATCATTAATCATTTGATATGAGGCTCTTTTTGAATCAGGATTCATTATTCTTTGAATAACTAAAAATTTAAACATTTCATTTAATGAACTGTTACCTTTATAATCAATTTCATTAAATAATTTATCCAATTCTAAATAATCATAAATTGATTCAATGTATCTATAACCAAAATTAAAATTAGTAGAAGCACTATCATCATAAAAAGGTTTAGTTTTAACTTCGTTAAGAACAATTTTTTTATCCTTTTTATATTCCTGATCAAACTTAATAACTTCATTCATAAAACCAATTTGATCAGCTTGATCTTCTAAATATCCAAAGCTTTTAATTGTTTTTTGTTTAGCTTTTCCAGTTTTAGAATCTCTATAACCTTCAGTAACTCTAATTTGAGTTTTATAAGTACCATTAGCAAATTTATGTTTATCTTTTCTAATCATTCAGAAACACTCACTTTCTATACATATATATTATAGCACAACATAGGTAGATACTCAATAGTATAGTCAAAAATGTAAAAAATAGTAAAAAAAGTACCAATTTGAACAAAATTAGTACCTTTTAGTAGATTATTAACTTAATCATAGCACAACAACTGCAAAACTCGGGTTATAATATATCACTCAAATAATCTTAACGCGATAAACGAAGATATTACTCTTTTACTCATAAGCGACCATAATTATTTAGTATGTTCATTTTCACCAAGTAGAACTCTCTAAGATACATCAATAATTAACTTCTTAATCAACGTACGTTTAAAGTATAAATTATTAAAATATTGTTTTCAACAAAAAGTTTTATTCCTTCATTCAAAGTAGATAAAAAGCCCTTAAAGATTGACTTTAAAGGCTTAAAACTTAGAAACTCCATGAAGAAGGATTATCTATTGCATTTTGAATTAATTCCATATTTATAACAATATCAGAAGTGATTTCGTCAACGTTATTTAAAGTTCCATTTCCACTTAAGGAAATAACGCTCATATAAGTAT
>CAVKZU010000148.1:0-2373 GCA_963660725.1 Lachnospiraceae bacterium
CTTTTGAAGAACTTGAAACAATATCATTTAATTTTTCATATTCTTCAAAAGTAGTTTCACCATTTAAAACTCTTTGTCTAACATGTTCTAAAAGAGTCATCATATTTTTCTTTAAAAGTTCATTTAATCCTTCACTAGTGTAGTTTTCACTCATAATGAAATTACGGATTTCTTCATCTAAAATCATAATTTCAAAAACACCAATTCTTCCTAAATATCCACTATTATTGCAATATGGACATCCAACTGGTTCAACAATTTCTCTTTCATCTCTGACATTTAAAATAGTTTTTTCGCTATTATTCATTAAGCGTCTATGTCCACATTTAGGACAAACTTTTCTTACTAAACGTTGAGAGATTGCACCAAGTAATGAATCTGCAACTAAATATCTAGGAATTCCCATATTAATTAAACGGGTAACAACACTTGCAACATCGTTAGTATGAATAGAAGATAAAACTAAATGGCCAGTAATAGCAGCACGGGTTGCAATTTGAGCAGTTTCTTCATCACGAATTTCACCAATCATAATAATATTTGGATCTTGACGTAAAATTGATCTTAAAGCAGTAGCAAAAGTTAAGTTAGCTTTTGCGTTAACTTGAACTTGAGCAATTCCACTAATTTCATTTTCAACAGGATCTTCAACTGTAATAATATTAGTGTCTTCTTTATTTAAATAACGTAAGAAAGTATATAAAGTAGTAGATTTTCCACTTCCTGTAGGTCCTGTTAAAAGAATGATACCATGAGGTCTATTAATCATATCTAAAACAATATTTTCTTGTTCTTTAGTAAACCCTAAAGATGAAATATCACTTGTAACAAAATCAACGTTATAAATACGAATAACAATTTTTTCTCCATAAAGAGTAGGTAATGTAGAAACACGGAAGTCGTAATTAACTCCATTAACATTTAAATTAATTTTACCATCTTGAGGAATTCTTCTTTCTGCAATATTCATATCTGCCATAATTTTAAATCTAGCAAGAATTGCTTGAAAGAAATGAGGATGTAATTCATTAATAATCTTTAATTTACCATCAAGACGATTTCTAACAACAACCTTATCCTCATAAGGCTCAATATGGATATCACTTGCACCACGAGTAATCGCTTCTTTTAAAATAGAATCACATAATTTAATAACAGGTGCATCAATATTAATATCATCAGTATTATTAACTTCAGTAATATCGCTTTCTTTAGATGAATAGTCATTAATAACTTCATCTTGTTGTAATTTAGTAGTGATATATTCAAGTAATCTATCCATTTGAGATGGAATACAAAGATTATAAATAATTTTTTTATTATTTAAATATTTTAATTGTTCAATATCATCAATATGGAAAGGATTAGATATTAAAAGAGTAATTGTAGATGAAGAATCTGAAATTGGAATAGCTTTAAGTTCAATAATCTTTTCCATTGAAAAATTCTTAATTAAATTCAAGTCAAGCTCTGATATTTGTAAAAATCTATATTCAATTAAAGTAAACTTTGCTAATGCTTGATATAAAGTTTCTTCTCCAATAATCTTTTTTCTTAAAATTTCATTTTGTAAAGGAGAAGCATTCATATCTGCTTGCTTTTTAATATCAATTAATTGAGATTCACTTAATACTCCATTTTGAATTAAGTAATTATAAAATAAATCATTAAAAATCATATATAAGCCTCCTAAATACTTTGCATTAATGAAATAATTGGTAAAAGTACTGATAGAATAACAAGTGCAACAATACCTCCTAAAAATACAATCATTAAAGGTTCAAGAGATGCTGTTGCTTTAGCAATTGATTGTTCAACACATTCATCAAAATATGAACTAGTAGATTTCAAAACTTCTTCAATATTTCCACTTTTTTCACCAACATCAATCATTTCAACAAGCATTGAAGGGAACATATTAATATTATCAATTGATTGAGAAATCCTTCTTCCTCTTTTAACTTCTTCAACGCTATATTTAAATTTTTCAATAAAGACCTGATTATCAAGCATTTTATGTAAATTATCTAAACAATCTGACATATTCATACCACTTCCTAAAAGAATGATGAATGCTTTTGAAAATCTAGATGTTACTAAATTTTTAGTAACCGTTCCTACAATTGGTAAATGAAGTTTTAAATAATCCCAAACATATTTTCCTTTTTTTGTCTTTTTAAATATTAACCAGAAAAGAAAACCAAATCCAATAATTCCTCCAAATAAATATAAGAAATTATCTTGGATAAATTTAGATATACCCATAACAATTTTAGTAATTGTTGGAACATTTCCTCCAAGTTCATTAATCATTGATTCAAATTGAGGAAGAATAAACATTGTAATAAAAATTAAAACTGCAAGAATTAATAC
>CAVKZU010000149.1:0-2080 GCA_963660725.1 Lachnospiraceae bacterium
AGGTAATGAAGAAGACCATTTTAATTTCTTTGAAGATATATTTATGATGAATTAATATATGATTCATTATCAATTATTAAAAAGTGTAGTTTTGTGAAAAACATACTCTAAAAAGTATGTAGTTTTGTGAAAATATTGGTTCTATTACTATGTAGTTTTGTGAAATTTCTACTTCTAAAACTATGTTTTTTTGTGATAAATATTTGACAGCAATTACATTTTATTTAAAATATAAATAGAAGGTAACAATATGGAAAATAAAATTACATTAAAAAGAAAAGTATATTCAAAACTTCTTGAATGGAAAGATAAATACGCTCCAGATTATGCATTATTTTTAAAAGGAGCAAGACGTGTTGGTAAAACTACAGTTGCTGAAGAATTTGGAAAAAATGAATATAAATCATATATCGTTATTAACTTCCAAAAAGCAAATGACACAATAAAAGATCTTTTTATTAATAGTCTTATGGATTTAGATTATTTTTTTAATGTTATTCAAATGCAATTTAAAACCAAATTATATCCTCATGAATCTTTAATTATTTTAGATGAAATTCAACTATTCCCTCTTGCAAGACAAGCTTTAAAAACATTACTTGAAGATAAACGATATGATTATATTGAAACAGGTTCTTTAGCTGGAATTACTAAAAAAAGCAAGAAAACTGAAATTTTAATTCCATCTGAAGAATATTCTGTTGAAATGTTTCCACTTGATTTTGAAGAATTTCTTTGGGCGTATAATGATACTTTTACCATAGATATCATCAAAGAACATTTTGAAAATATAAAACCTTTTGGAAGCCGTCTTGAAAAAGATATAATGAGAAAATTTAGAGAATATATGTGTGTAGGAGGAATGCCTCAAGCAGTAGTCGCTTATATTCAAACTAAAGATTTTGAAAAAGTTGATTTTGCAAAAAGAGGTATTTTAAACTTATATCGTAATGATATTAAAGAGCAAGAAGAAGAAAATAGTGAATATGTTGGAAATATTTTAGATAATATTCCTTCAGAACTTTCTAATCATGATAAAAAATTAAATAGTAATATATTTACTCTTTCACATATAAATAAAAATGCAAGATTAAGAGAATATAAAGGTCCTTTAAAATGGTTAGATGATGCAATGATTGTTAATATTGCACGTAACACTAATGAACCAAGTCCTGCTTTAACATTAAATTTAAATGATGAAAGATTTAAATGTTACTTAATGGATACTGGATTATTAATTAATCTTAGTTTTGAAGATGGAAATTTCATGGATAATGAATTTTATTCTGCAATTCTTACAGATAGATTACATATTAATGAAGGAATGTTTGTTGAAAATGTTGTAGCACAATGTTTAAGAACTAATGGACACAAAATACTTTTTTACATTGAAACTAATAAAAGAAACACTCTTGAAATGGAAATTGATTTTTTAATTAGGCAAAATAAAAAAGTTATCCCAATTGAAGTCAAATCTAGTGATAATTTCACTACTAAATCATTAGAAAAATTTAAGAAGAAATTTAACAATAAAATTGGACTCCAATATATTCTTTATGATGGAGATATTAAAAGAGAAGGGGAAATTATTTACTTACCTTACTTTGTTGCTTCAATTATTTAAATTTGCCCTACCTAATTTAACTTATAGTGATCAAATAAAATTTTTATAAAATCAAAATTTCACCTCCATAATATTTAACATTTATTTTATTAATAAAGGCTAAATCCCAAGTTTGTAGTAAAATAAATCCCAAGTTTGTAATAAAATTAATCCCAATTTTGTAGAGAAATTAATCCCACGTTTATCATAAATAAACTAATTTGGTCTATTTTTATATCTTTTTATAATAACAAAAACATTAACTGATAAATATATTCTATTTATAAATTAAAAGTATTAAAATTACCAAAAGAATCAATACTATAAAAATCTTAAAAGATAAATAAATATAAAATTTTGTCGCTTAATGATGGAGTGCTAGAAGTCTTCTCAAGAATATTAAAAGAAAGCAAAAAAATTAACCAATTTTAAAATTATTTTTTTCAATTATTCTTTTAATACGCAAAGAAATTTTGC